>JANMGR010000218.1:0-11995 GCA_031374785.1 Sphingomonadales bacterium
CTCGGCTGCGCCGAGCGGTCCCCCTCCCCATCGCAAGTCGATGGGGAGGAATTTATTCTCGTGCTTCAACTGCACAACTTACCCAGCGCCTTGGCCATCTCGGTTCGCAAAACCCCAAAATCGCGTTCTATCCCGCTGTCGCGCCCGATCAGTATGTGGTCAGAACCCGCCTTGCCGAGCTCGCCCAACATTTCCATTGCAAGCTCACGAAACCGTCGGCGCATCCGGTTGCGGATCACAGCATTGCCGACCTTTTTCGTAATCGTAATGCCCAGCCTTTTGGCCGGATTGTCATCGCATCTGTCGAAAACGAGCAAAACAAAACCGGGAGTTGCATAGCGCTTCCCCCGGTTGGCAGCCAGAAAGTCTGACCGTTTTGTAATAATGCTGTAACCGCGGGATGCGCGGTCAGTCATGATTAGTCTCAGGCCGAGAGCTTCTTGCGGCCACGCGCACGGCGACCGTTCAAGATGTTGCGGCCAGCCGCTGTCGACATACGCAGACGAAATCCGTGACGGCGAGCGCGCACGAGATTGCTCGGTTGAAAGGTGCGCTTCATGGCTCAAATCCTCAAAAAATAAAATATGGTTCAAAAGTAAAGGGCCGCCGAATCATTTCAGCGACCGCCTTTGTTGCATGGGCCATTATGCCGCACGCCCTCGAAAGTCAACATCGCTCGAACTGCGAGCCTAGAAATTGGGGCAGTCTTGATCGTCCCGCCGGAATAGCCGCAATATGTCACGTTTGACAGGCGGAAAGGGCGGACGTTTGCGAAACCGTTTTCGCCGCAGCGCCCAACCGATCCAAAGGCTATATTCGGGGTGCTTTCTGGAGTGACGGGCAAATTGCTTGCGCGCCCAATGCGAATTTTTAAGGATGAGGCCTAGCCCGAGGATGAAAAACAGCAAGCCTCCCGGGCCCGGTAGCCAGCTGACGAGAGGGGAGGAAATGACCAGCGCCCATCCGCATAGCATCATCAACAGTTGAACAGCACGCTGCTGCGCAGATTTGCCGGGTTTGGAATGTTGCACCATGACTGATGTGGGTGGCTATGCCTGTGATACAAGGCATTTGAATGACAACTGGGGTTCAGCCGGTCGAATGTTGGGCGAGTTCTATCTCGCATAAAGCCAGCAGCTGATCCGCAGCAGCGCCCCAGCCATCGGCAAAGCCCATCTCCAGATGCTTGTTACACGCCTCCTCGGTCCAGTGGCGGCAGGTGGCAGTATAGCGGGTGCCCTCGCCCTCGGCAGCAATTTCCCAGATGCCAATCATAAACGGCCCAGCAGGAATCAGGTCACCAACAATGGCATCGGTAACGGCGAAACGCTGGCCGTCATCCCATGCAAGCACTGTTCCGTTGTTGGGATGCACTTCGCCGTCGGGGCCATGCATCGTGCAGAATGAGGCTCCACCGGCGCGGCGTTCTAGGCCATCAAACTCGGCGCGCCACGGCTTTGGACACCACCATTCCTCGATTCGGTTGGCCATAATGCCCCAGACCTTTGCGGGCGCCGTGTTGATGAAGCGGGTGACGGAAAGCTCCCAGCCGTTTTTAGCGGTCGCGGTCATGTTGCGCCTCCTTTCACTGCTGTTTCAATATTGGCATGGTCAATTTTGGGCTTGATCAGCTTTGCACCTAGAAGAGCCAACGGGGCGATGTAAGCAAGATAGGATATGTGGTACCAAACCGGGAACTGATCCCACACAAGATAGTGGTCCACCATCGAATAGAGCAACCACACCCCGACGATCAGGCCTATGGTTTGTTTTTCACCACGCGCAACCAAAGCAACAACAACGCCGAATACCAGCGTCGCTAAAGCCCCCACCGCCAGTCTCGAGGCAAGCATATCCAATGAAAACACGCGCTGCGTTTCGACAGCCGCATAAGCGGGCCAGACAAGCCGTCCCAAAAGTGAAATCAGCTCAACGACCACCTTCCAAGCAAGCACGCCTGCGACAAGGGCTCCTATTGCTCTGATTGCTTTACTCATCCCCTCACCGCCTCTTCTATGGCCGTGTGGTCGATTTTATTCATGGTCATCATCGCCTCGAATGCACGGGCGGCAACATCGCCGCCTTTCGCCATCGCCTCGGTCAAAACATGTGGCGTAATTTGCCAGTGCAATCCCCATTTGTCCTTGCACCATCCGCATGCGCTTTCTGCACCACCGTTGCCGACGATGGCATCCCAATAGCGGTCGGTTTCCGCCTGCGAGTCAGTGCCGATCTGGAACGAGAACGCTTCGGTATGGGGAAACATCGGACCGCCATTCAGGCCGATGCACAGCACGCCGACGACAGTGAATTCCACTGTCAGCACGTCACCCTTTTTGCCAGACGGATAGTCAGCCGGCGCGCGGTGTACGGCGGTCACTTTGCTGTCGGGGAATGTGGCGGCATAAAAGTTTGCGGCATCTTCGGCATTATTGTTGAACCAAAGGCAAAGAGTATTTGTCGTCATGTCAGTTCCTTTCAATTCTGGATCAGCCGCAGCAGCGAGCCATCCGGATCAAGCAACGCGCCGACGCGGCCACCCCAATGTTCCATTTTGGGCCGGTGAAGGCGGGGGAAGTCGCGGCTCTTTTCCTCAATCCCGGCGGCTTTGCAAACGGCATAAAATCCATCCAGATCGTCCAGCCGCAGGCAACTGCCAAACGAGCTTTGATAGGGATCGAGATCGGGAAAGGGAAAAAATTCCAGCGTCAACGCTCCCCGCTCCAAAATCATCCACCCGGCATCACGCCAGCTTTCGGTGAAACCCAGCGAACTATAAAAGGCAGAAGTCGCCTCAAAGTTCCGTGACGGCAGGTTGGGGGTGGCATGGTCCGTCATGCGAGCCACCCCGCATCCCGCCATTTGCGTGCGAGCAGCCATTGCACGATGGCCACAATGAAGATGAACGCGGGGAAGATCATCAGCGGCAGCATCTCATTTCCTAAAGCATAACCCAAGGGATAGCTGAATTGCAGGGCGATAGCAGCGAAGCTGAGCAGGAACAGCAACACCGCCCATTTGCGGCCAAGGATTACGCCTATCGCGCCAAGTGTTCCCGTCCCGACCGCAACCGCATAAGCAATCCAGGTGGCAATACCCATATCGCCCCACAATTCTTGTTGCTCCGCTGGCAGGCTCGACAAAGCTTCATCCGACATCGTTGCTTGCGTGATGAATGCGGCCACGCCGAACAGGTTCCATAGCAAGGACACGAGCCCCGCCCATAATAGCCATTTGGGTTTTGGTGCCTCGATAGAGTTTTCCATCACAATCCTCCCCATTAAAACATCGCTACTTGCGAGGGCCGACTAGTCCAAAAGCAGCACCCTGAGGATCCGAAGCGTTCAAACTGTATTCGCCACCGGGAATTTCCATAGGCTCTGCAAATACCGTGCCGCCGTTGGCTTTTATGATGTCAGCCGCAGCATCAATGTCAGGGACGCGGAAATAGAAACTCCATGCTGATACGGGCATTTCGGGCATCAACGGCATCACCGCGCCAAGCGCGAAGCGATCGCCGCTAGCTTTCAGAAACTCATATTTGCCCATCGGACCCATGTCCATGTCGCCGTCTTTGGTCCAACCGAACTGCGCGGCATAAAAGGCTTTCGCAGCTTCGGGATCGCTGGTGGACAGTTCGTTCCACGCGCAATGGCCATCCTTGGGGTCAAGCGCGGCGAAACTGTAACTCGTTTCGTCCGATGCACTCTTCATCACATAGAATGACGCGCCTTGCGGATCGGTGACCATCGCCATACGCCCGACGCCTTCAAGGTCCATCGCTGGCATCAATACGCTGCCGCCGGTTGCGGAAATGCTGGCCGCGGTATCGTCAACGTCATCGACCGCGATATAGCCGACCCAGCAGGGCCGCGACCCATGCTCGGCCATTTCGGGCGTAATCGCCATATAGCCGCCAACGCCGTCCTTGTTGTCGCTGCCATCACCGGATGAAAAGAAACGATAGTCCATATCGGCCATACCCGCGCTGGTCGATGTCCAGCCGATAACTTTGCCATAGAAATCGCCCGCTGCATCGGCGTCGCTCGTCATCAGTTCATACCAGACAAAATCGCCATGTTGATTGGTCATCTCACTTCTCCAATGTTACAACAGGATTGAAGCCACCCCAGATCATTCGCTTTCCGTCAAAGGGCATCGGGTTTTTCTCTGGGTCCATGCGCGGGTCCTTATTGGTGGGATCCATCATGATCGCATAGGCTTTGTCACGAGTTTCTTTGTCGGGCCATTCGATCCAGCTGAAGATGACGTCTTCATCCTCGGTTGCTTTCACGGCCATGCGGAAATCTGTGGTCGTGCCATCGGGCACATCGTCACCCCAGCATTCCAGGATGCGCGTCGCACCCATTTCAATGAACATGCCGTTAGCGTTCAACGCATGGTCGATAAATTTTTGTTTGTTTGCCTTTGGAACTGCGATCACGAAACCGTCGATATAGGTCATGTTCTGTCTCCTCTTACGTGCTGGGCGGGAAGGCCGCCATATCCATCCACATCACTTCCCAAATGTGGCCATCCGGGTCTTCAAAACTGCGCCCAAACATGAAACCGTGGTCCTGTGTGGGCGTGGGGTCAGCAATTCCACCCGCGCCAACCGCTGCATCCACCATGTCGCTGACACCGTCTTTTGTTTCGGATGAAATGCACAGCAGCACTTGGGCGCTTTCATGTGCATCAGGAATTTTCTTCGTTGTGAAGCTACCCCATTTTTCGTGTGTCAGCAGCATGACGTTGATGCTTTCCGACAATACCATGCAGGCGGCAGTGTCGTCGGTGAACTGCGGATTATTGGTGGCGCCAACCGCTTCATAAAACGCCATGGATTTTGGCAAGTCGGTGACGGGCAAATTTACAAATATCATTTTGGTCATGGGCTTATCCTCTTTCAAACAACATTTTGATATAACACTTCAAATGCCCAACAGTTTCACGGGCAATCGACGGATCGGCCTTGGATTTGGCCAAGATGAAGCCGCCCTGCAGCACAGACTGCACGTGATAAGCTAGGCTGAGCGCGGTGACGCCGTGTTTGATGCCGTATAACGTGATCGCAGCTTCAATATCTTGAGCCAGCCGTTCGCTATAGGCGGTGATGCTGGCATCGCTAGCTTTGCGCAGCACCTCGCTTGTCGCAAAGCTTTCCTGCACCATTGTGCCGACATAACAGGTGAACGCTTCGACTGGACCGTCCAACATCGCCGCGCGAAAATCGATATGCGCGATCAAGCGTTCAAGAGGATCGGCAACCCGCGTCCACGGGGGCAGAGTAAAGATCAGTTCCTCGGCGCGCGCGGTCCATTGCTCTGCAGCGACTGCGGCGAGTGCTTCTTTCGAGGGGAAGTGGTGGAAAAAGCTGCCTTTGGAAACGCCTGCTGCGGCGCAGATTTGGTCAACAGAAGTCGCTGAATAACCTTGTCTGCGCACTAACAAATGCGCTGCATCGATCAGCTTTGATCGGGCGGAAAGACGTGGTGTGGGGGCAGTGCGACTCGGCATGAAATGACAATACCGACTAGTTGGTATGTTTGTCAATCGCGTATGTTGGATCGTGCAATCTCGAGTATTGTTGGTATCAGCTTAGTCTGTTTGAAATTAGTCGAGCCGGACGTAACGCCCAAGGTCGCGGCTGTTGAGATACAGCGCGTCGTCATGTGGCGCCGTGTTGGTCATTGCATAGAACGACCGCGCCTCGGCATCGCTTAACCCCATGTCGCGGTAAAAGCGGATATAGTCCTGATGCACCGGATCGTTGGCGGCGAAATCGCGTGCCTCATAGCCGTCTTCGTCGCGCCAGCTATGGACGGCAAATTCTGCGGTTGGGGCGGCGCTGCGTTTTGCACCGGCAAGGAACAATTCCACCCCGCCGGACCGAACCGAACCGCCCGCTGGGACATAGGTCGATATGCCTGCGCTACGCACCATGCGGGCCAGCGCAAGATTGGCTTCATCGTCCCCAGTACCGGGGCATTCGATCATGTCGATTTGGGCGAGCAGGGGAAAGGCGCGGAGCAAGGCGCGGAACTGCCCAGGCGTTTCGCTTTCGATGCTGCCGATCAATTCGGCGCGATCAGGGGTGACCATATGGAATGGACCAAAGCTGGCAAGGGGTGTGCGGCTGGGCGCGGCATCAGCAAACTGGTCTGCAACGAAGCGCTCTGTTCCGCCGCCCGCATCGTCATAAACATACTCTTCGACCTTGATCGTGATCGTGATCGTGGGTTGAGCGGCCACCGGAAGACCGGATAGGGCCGCAATAGCCAGCAATGCAAAGGTGAGTAAACGCTTCATATCCGCCGCTATGAACGCTGCGACTTGCGAAGATATGATCGGCAAAGGTTAATGCGGCGTTGGGGATGAATGAGGGCAGGCACTAATTACCTAGGCAATTACCGTATATAGACAAGCGGTTCGCCTCGCTTCATCGAATAGCTAACGATGTGGGGGTGAAAATATGGTCGCGTTGGTTTCGACGGTTGCGTATTTGGGTTTGGAGGCGCGCACGGTGGAGGTGCAATGCCAAGTTGCGGCTGGGGTTCCGGCGTTCATTGTGGTGGGCTTACCCGATAAAGCGGTTGCGGAAAGTCGAGAGCGGGTCCGTGCTGCTATCGCGGCGTTGGGCCTATCGCTGCCACCTAAACGGATTACCGTGAACCTATCGCCTGCCGATCTGCCGAAAGAAGGGTCCCACTACGACCTGCCGATTGCGCTGGCACTTTTGGCGGCGATGGGGCTTGCCGATGCAGAGGCGCTGTCGCATTTTTTCGTGGTCGGTGAATTAGGGCTGGATGGGCGGATAACCGCTACCCCCGGCGTGTTGCTGGCGGCGCTTCATGCATCCTCGCAGGAAATGGGGCTGATCTGTCCAGCAACGCAAGGCGCGGAGGCGGCTTGGGCGGGCAATATCGACCTTGTTGCCGCGCCGGACCTCATCGGCTTGCTCAACCATCTAAAGGGGCAGGGGATATTGGCGCCGCCAAAGCCGGGTGAGATTGCCAAGGTAACTGGCGGGCCGGATTTGAAACAGGTCAAGGGGCAGGAAACCGCCAAACGCGCGTTGGAGATTGCTGCAGCGGGCGGACATAATCTGTTAATGATCGGACCGCCGGGTGCTGGCAAGTCTTTGCTCGCCGCGTGTCTGCCGGGGATATTGCCGGACCTAACGCCTGCTGAAGCCCTTGAGGTGTCGATGGTTGCGTCAGTTGCCGGAACACTGGAAGGCGGTCGCATGTCGCGGACAAGGCCGTTTCGTTCTCCGCATCATAGCGCGTCGATGCCAGCACTTGTCGGTGGCGGATTGAAAGTGCGTCCGGGAGAGGTCAGCCTTGCGCATCTGGGCATATTGTTCTTAGATGAACTACCTGAATTTCAACGTGTTGTGCTTGATAGTTTACGACAACCCTTGGAAACGGGTGTTGTTTCGGTCGCTCGCGCGAATAGCCATGTAACCTTTCCGGCGCGGGTGCAGTTGGTAGCGGCAATGAACCCCTGTCGGTGCGGACATTTGGGTGATGCAGCACTTGCGTGCAGCCGTGCACCACGCTGTGCAGCGGACTATCAATCGCGGGTGTCGGGACCGTTACTGGATCGTATCGACCTCCATGTCGAAGTGCAAAGCGTTAGTGCCGCCGACCTTGTGCTGCCGCCGCCTGCCGAGGGTTCTGACGAAGTTGCGGTGCGCGTTCGACAGGCGCGGATTGTGCAGACGGAACGCCTGTCTGGAACAAAGATGCGGACCAATGCCGATCTGGATGGCGACGCTTTGGAGGCACATGCCACCCCCGATGAACCCGGCCAACGTTTGCTCGCGCAAGCCGCCGAGGCAATGCGGCTGTCGGCGCGGGGTTATACGCGTATTTTACGGGTTGCCCGCACCATAGCCGATCTGGCAGGAAGTGCACACGTGGGACGCATCCACATTGCTGAGGCTTTGTCGTATCGTCGGCAGGCTCCGCGTAACTGAACGGGAAATATCATGGCTTATTTGATGCTGCGCTATAGTTTGAAAGACGGTGTTTCGCGGGAGGATTTTGAAACCTGGGTCAAAGATACGGATCAGCCGACGATGCGCTCACTTAAAAGCGTGAAGAGCTTTGAAACATGGCGTGCAACGGGATTGCTGATGGGTGAAGGTGCGCCATCGCAGGATTATTTCGAGATTTTTGAGATCAGCGATTTTGACGCGTTCACTGGTGAAGATATGCCTGGCGATACGGTGCAGACAATCATGGGGCAATTTATGGGTTTTGCCGAAAATCCGGAGTTTGTGCTGGCGGAAAAGTTGTAAACCAGATCCATTTCTTAAACCGTTAGTCCTGAGCCTGTCGAAGGGCGTCTATCAGCGCGGATGGACGTGCTTCGACAAGCTCAGCACTAACGGTTTCTCTAAGTCTAATGTCATCGAAAACTACTCCAAAAACTCCACAACCTCACCCGGCATCGCACGCACAAAAGCCTTGGCAATATCGAAGCTGTGTCCGGCGCGCAGGAATGCTTGAAACTGTTTGTGCTGCAATTCGGGGGTCGCTTGCTCAGTGGCAAATGGACCAATGCGTTTGCGCTGCGCAAAACGTTTGGCCGATTGCCAGCGGGCATTTTTGCTTTCTTCGCGCGCTTCCCCAGCATCAATTTCGCTAATCCCCCTAGCACGCAAATCTTCGTCCACGCGGCGCGCTCCGAAACCTCTGGCGGTTAATGTCCGCCCACGGGATGCGGCGTAAGCGGCATCATCGACATAGCCCAATTGGTTGAAATCTTCGATCATCGCTTCAACATCTGGGGCCTTCGCACCCTCAACCCACCCACGCTCGCGTATTTTGCGGGTCAAATAGGCCGCCAGTTTTGTGCGGCTAGTGGCATAGCGCCCAACATAATGCAGCGCCAAATCGCGCAATTTTGCGGGATTTAGCGGTTTTGGAACGCGATCTGGATCGTTTCTTCGGGACACGCCGCATTTGTGCCATAGTCGGGTCGGATTTTGAACTCCAAAGCTCGGCTAAGAGCGATTGGTATAAAAAGATAACGCAGGATCGCATATGACAGCCATTTCACCCACACCAACGACGGACAGCCTAGAACGGCGCTTTTCGGATTTTGAGACACTGGGTGAGGCGCTGGATTACGCGGCGCAAGGCGTGCGCGGGTTGAACTTTCACGACATGCGCGGGCAATTGGCGCGCAGCTATCCGTTTAGCGAATTGCGTTCCGACGCGCTGGATATGGCGTATCGCCTGATTAGCCACGGCGTGAAGCCCGAAGATCGCATCGCGTTGATCGCAGACACTGGCCCCGATTTTGCCGCGTTGTTCTTTGGTTGCATTTATGTAGGCGCGTGGCCAGTGCCGCTGCCATTGCCAACGTCTTTCGGTGGTAAAGAGAGCTATATCGACCAGATTTCAGTGCAATTACAAAGTTGCGACCCCAGCCTATTGTTTTTCCCTGCAGAATTGAGCGAAACTGCTGGAGCGGCTGCACGTCTTAATAGGGTTGAGGGGCTGGATTGGGAGAGCTTTACCGACCGGATTGCGCTTCGAACCGAGTTGCCGCAAGCAACTCCTGAACAGATTTGCTATCTGCAATATAGCAGTGGTTCGACCCGCTTCCCGCACGGTGTTGCGGTCTCGCATAAAGCGTTGTTGAACAATCTATCGGCACATTCGCATGGGATGGAAGTGCAAGCGTCGGATCGCTGTGTGTCGTGGCTTCCTTGGTATCATGACATGGGCTTGGTCGGCTGTTTTCTGTCGGTCGTCGCCAATCAGGTTTCGACCGATTATATGAAAACCGAAGATTTCGCCCGCCGCCCTCTGGCGTGGATTGACATTATCAGCAGGTCTGATGGCACAGTTATCAGCTACTCCCCCACATTCGGTTACGACATTTGCGCACGGCGTATCTCCAGCCAAACGCATGTATCCGAACGATTTAAACTCGATCATTGGCGACTGGCGGGTAATGGCGCGGATATGATCCGGCCTGACGTCATGCAGTCATTCGTCGATGCTTTTGGCGATGCAGGGTTTAAGGCGAGCGCGTTTTTGCCGAGCTATGGCTTGGCTGAGGCAACGCTTGCCGTGTCGATTATGCCCCCGGGCGAAGGTATCAACGTCGAACTGGTCGAGGAAAGCGAATTGACTGGAATGGCAGGCAGCGCAGACCGCCCGACGCGATTCCGCGCTATTGTTAACTGCGGCAAAGCGGTGAAGGATATGACGATCGAAGTCCGTGAGGAAGAAGGCAGCATATTACCCGACCGTGTGATCGGCAAAATCTGGTGCACCGGCCCCTCGATCATGACCGGCTATTTCCGCGATGAAGCATCAACTGCCGCCTGTATGCAAAACGGTTGGCTTGATACCGGGGATATGGGTTATCTTTCCAATGGTTATATCTTTGTTGTCGGTCGCGCCAAGGATATGATTATCATCAACGGCAAAAACCATTGGCCCCAAGACATCGAATGGGCGGTGGAGCAATTGCCCGGTTTCAAGGCTGGCGATATCGCCGCATTTTCGATCACAACTGTTGGTGGCGAGGAAGCTCCTGCAGTGCTTGTCCAGTGCCGGACTTCGGATGAAGCTGAGCGTAATAAGCTGCGTGAACAAATTAAGGATAAAGTTCGTTCGGTCACCGGCATGAATTGTGTTGTCGAATTGGTCCCACCGCGCACACTGCCCCGCACCAGCTCTGGCAAGATGAGCCGTGCAAAGGCTCGTAATCTCTATCTTTCTGGGGAAATTCAGCCATATGCCATTGCGGCTTGAGTGGCATCGCTTGTATAATTACGTAAAATCTTAAATCTTTGTGGTTTCCGCCAGGATGCTTACGATTAAGTAAGTTTCGTAGCCTATCGCGGTCAGGTGAGTAGCGAAAAGACGATAACCGACCTGCCGACAGAGATTTCGGCAAAGGCCCTATTGGGTCTGCAAGAGCCTGCCGGTTTCAGCAGCGCACAATTGCGTGAAATTCAAGCGCGATCCATTCGGCATCAACCTGTCATCCAGCTCGCCGCAAATTTGGTTTGCGGTGCGCTTGTCATCGCGATTTGCATGGCGGTTGTACCCTATTGGGTGCTTGCTGCTTGGGTACTGCCGCTGGTATTGATTAGTGCAGCAGGATTTTTCCGGGGACAGCAGCGATCAGGTTCAGGCGCGCTCGCCTCTGGCAGTGATGTCTTTCAACGGATCGCACGGCGCTGGAGTTTAAGTGGCGTGGTATGGGGCGCTAGTATGCCGTTATTCGGCTGGTTTGGTGGCATCGCAGAACTTCTCGGGACGTGGTCAGTCTGCGTGGCGATGATGGTTTATGCCTCTATGCTGATGCCAAGCGTGCCGATTGCTGCAACGGTGTTCATCGGCGCAGTTACCCTTGGTGGCTTGGGCGGATGGCTTTTGATCGGGCATTATTATCTGGCCATCGCGGCGGTCGCGTTAGGATTATTGCTGATCACTGGCGTCATACGAACCGCGCAGTCCCAAGTTTTGTACCAACTTGCCAGTAACGTGCTGCAAGAAAAAACCGAAACTGTCAGCCTGCTGCTTCGTGAATTTGAAGATAGCGGTGCGGACTGGTTGTGGCAAACCGATACCGCGCGCGCAGTGACTCACACCAGCCCGCGCTTTGCCTATGCATTGGAGGAAGATGCGCGATCCATTGATGGTCAGCCGCTGCTGAAGCTGATCGCAGGGGACGCATGGGAAACAGGCATCTATCCCGACGCATTGCATGACCTTGCCGAGCGGTTGAAGCGGCGCGAGGCGTTTAGCAACCTTATCGTGCCGGTCACGTTCAAAGGCAAAACCCGTTGGTGGGAATTGTCTGCATCGCCGCGATTATCAGAAGATGGCGCATTTCTGGGTTTCCGTGGCGTGGGTTCTGACGTGACCGAACAACGCGAGTCGGCTGACAAAATTTCACACCTTGCGCGTTTTGATACTCTCACGGGTCTGCCCAACCGGCTTCAACTCACAGAAACGCT
>JANMGR010000007.1:0-2502 GCA_031374785.1 Sphingomonadales bacterium
CATCCCACAAACTTTGCCGACCGGCTGACTTATCCCTTAAGCATCTGGGCGCGGCGGCAATTTGCCGAGAACGCGATAAAGCTGGAGCCAGAGGTCAGCTTTCAGGGCGGCGACGGCTATCTGTTTTTCCGCACGCCTGAACTCGCCTATGCCACGTTAGTGCGCATCGCCGAGGTTGAACAATCACCGCTGCCGACCGAAGACGATCCGTTCTACTCGCAAACCGATATCAGCCTAGATTTCTATCGCGGTATCCGCCGGGTGCAGCGGGACTTTTTGGCGTCGCGGACTTATGCTCGGTCGCTGACTGCCTTTGGATTGGGGCTGTTGTACGATACCGGATCGCGCAAATCGCGGCGGCAGTTTGATGTTGATGCCAACCGAGCGATGTCCTTGCGCCAAATCCGTGCGATCCCGCACAACGCGATTTTGCAGCAATTGGGCTATCCGGTAAACCTGATTGCAGGGACGGGGACAGCGGCGGGTGACGATGTCGAGGCGGTTGCTGAGCTGTTGAATGTTTCCCCGCGCGGGCGGCAGATTATCCGCATGCTGCGCGCATCGAACCGGCTGGCGAGTATCAAATCGGTTGCGGCTTATGGAGAGCTGTTCAACTCTGCCTATTGGGCCAGCCGTCCCTATCGCGGCACCGAAAGCTTTTTGGAACCGGCGTGTTTGTCATTGGCCGAGCGGCTAACAGTCGATGATCGCAACAGCGCGTTTCGCACGCTGACGTCTCGGCTGCGCGTCGATGCGTTGAAATTGCATCGGCTGCTGAAACTCGTCGATAGCGACGTCGAAGTTGCAGGACGTGAAGATTTGCGTCGTTCGCTGGGCGTGTTGCAGGCGCTGCGTCTGGCATTGATGCAGCATTTGTTTCTGCTCGCGGTTCAAGTCCCCGCCTTTTCGCGTTCCAACGATATCAGCCGAGACGATGTGCTGGAGATGGTTTTTGCGATGCGGATTGACGATGCGCTCGACCAATTCCGTCGCGCCTTTCCGGTATCAGCACCAAGCATCGACGATTTCGACGTAATCGAGCCGACTGATTATCCGAATGGTGCAGAGCAAGCTTATGCGGGCATCCACACGAGCTTCATCGAACCGATGGTGCAATCCTACGCGCTGATTCTGCGCATCGGCACCGCCATCGCCAACCATTTCGGCGCGCATGGGTGAGGGGTTGGGCGTTACGAACGTGCAGTTAAACCGTTTGCACTGAGCTTGACGAAGTGCGTCTATCAGATATGGCACAATGCTGAGGGGCGTGCTTCGACAGGCTCAGCACTAACGGTTTTAATAAACCGACGTCGATCTAGCCTACTCAGGCTCCGGAACCCGCAACATTGCCAACGCCGCTAGCGCCATTACTACCGCCGCAAAGGCCATCGTCCAAATCGGCTCTGTCGGGAAAAACTGTTTGAGGACCGTCCCCATCGCGGTTGCCACCAGTAGCTGCGGCACAACGATAAACACATTGAAGAGACCCATATAAATTCCCAGTTTTTGCTGCGGCAATGCCGAAGCCAAAATCGCATAAGGCATGGCAAGGATCGAGGCCCAAGCTAGCCCCAGACCGATTTCGGACAGGATCAGCATATTGGGATCGCGGATAAACAGAAAGCTAGCAAAACCGGCTGAACCCGCCAGCAAACACGCCATATGCGTTTTGACTTTGCCGATCCGCTTGGCGAGCCAAGGTAGCAACACCAACGCGCCGATAGCGGCCACGCCGTTCTGTATGGCGAACAACCGACCGACCCAGTTTGCACCTTCACCATAGGCTACGCTTGCGACATCATTGGTGGAAAAGGCATATTGAGTGACGACGGGCGTGGTGTAGATCCACATGATGAACAAAGCCGACCAGCTGAAAAACTGTGCCAATGCAAGCCGCTTCATCACCTGCGGCATCCCCGAAAAATCACCGACGATATGCGACAAGACATTATCCTCTCGCCCCGATTTCGCAAGAGTGATCGCGATCAGGCTGGCGATGCCATAGCCCGCCAATAATGCGCCGAGCAAATAGACTTCTTTCTCTAGTTTGAGCGGCGCGACGAAAGCGGCAATAATTGCCCCTGCAACAATCCAGATCAATGATGTCCCGCTGCCGCGTGCTGCCAAGGCGCGCAACGTGCTGGTGTTGCTATGATCAGCTTCGCCATCAAACGCCGCCATTTCGGCAGGGCTGTATTCCTTGGTTGTGAATACCGTCCAGCTGACAGCCAGCAGCATCGCAGCGCCGCCAACCCAGAAACTGTATTTGACCGTATCTGGGATCGTGCCAGCAGGGGCAGTGTTGGAGACGTTCAGATGGTTAAACAGATCGGGCAATAATGACCCAGCGACGGCGCCAACGCCGATCAACGCGGTTTGCACGGCATAGCCGCTGGTATGCTGATCCTTGTTCAACATATCGCCGACAAAAGCGCGAAATGGTTCCATCGAAATGTTGATCGATGCGTCAAGTACCCACAGCATAATTGCGGCAAACAGCAA
>JANMGR010000052.1:0-2729 GCA_031374785.1 Sphingomonadales bacterium
TGAGCCTGATAATGTTTGAAGCGTTGCATCAATGGCCGCTTCGCAGCCTTCATGCGTGACCATCGAAATCAGCGCCGATCCATCGGTGACTTCGCGCTGGATAAGACTTTCAATCGACAGCCCAGCATCGCGCATAGCGGCAGCGATTTCGGCAAGCACACCTGCGCGGTCAGCAACCAGCATCCGCAGATAGGTTTGCCCAATGCGATGCGCGGCGGATGCGCGCGGCAGGATTTCCAGTTCGTTTGTCGGCACCGAGAACGCCGGACCGGTTTCTTTGCGCGCGATATCGACCAGATCGGCAACCACTGCCGACGCCGTTGGCCGGTCGCCTGCGCCTGCGCCTTGGAACAACAACCGCCCCGAATAATTGCCCTCTGCAACCACAGCATTGGTCGCACCGGTCACATTGGCGAGCGGATGGTTCAGCGGGACAAGGCAAGGATGCACGCGTTGGAAAATCTGCCCCCCCCCGCCCGATTTTGCTCCATTCTCGCCGTCAATTTCGGCAAAACCGATCAGGCGGATGCGATAGCCCAACGCCTGCGCCTGCGCGATGTCAGCCGCCAGAATTTTGCGAATACCGCGCACCTCGACGCCAGCAAAATCGATCTTCGACCCAAAACTGAGCGACGCCAGAATCGAAAGCTTATGCGCTGCATCGACACCATCGATATCAAAGCTGGGATCGGCCTCGGCATAGCCTTTGGCTTGAGCATCGGCCAGCACCTCAGCAAAATCACGGCCATCGCGCTCCATTGCCGACAGGATGAAATTGCAGGTGCCGTTGAGGATGCCGTAAACGCGGTCGATCCGGTTTGCCGCCGCTCCATCACGCAGCCCCTGAATCACCGGAATACCCCCCGCAACCGCCGCCTCAAATTTCAAAGGCGCGTTTTTGCTATCGGCCAATGCGCCAAGCTCCGCGCCATGATGCGCGATCATAGCTTTGTTCGCGGTCACCAAAGCGCGACCATGCCCCAATGTCTCGCGCGCTAGTGTCAGCGCGGGGCCATCCGATCCTCCAACCAGTTCGACCACAACATCAATGTCGACGGCGGTGGCCAGCTCGCTTATATCATCGACCCAGCGATAGGACGAAAGGTCAACGCCGCGATCTTTGGTCCGGTCGCGTGCCGTCACCGCGACAATCTCAATCGGCCGACCGGCACGCCGCGCGATCAGGTCGCGGTTTTCCTCGACCAAACGGATGACGCCGGTGCCGACTGTGCCTAAACCTGCCAAGCCTATTTTAAGCGGTGCGATGCGAAGAGGGTGTGCCATAAATACCTGTATGGAGGTTGCGTGCGCGAATGGCCGCCTAAGCCAATTCGCGCGGCTTTACCACCCCAAGCTTGCCGCTTTCCTAACCCGCACGTATAGCGCCCAAATGACAACCACACCGACCATATTGATCCTCGCGGGCAAACGCGACGGTACACTTGATCCATTGGCAGAACGCGCAGGCGTCAGCCACAAATGCCGCGTTCCGATTATGGGAAAGCCGTTGCTGCAATGGGTGATCGAGGCTGTCGGCCCAGCATTCCCCGACGCGCGGGTGCTTATCTCTATCCACGATCCTGAGGTGATCGCTGATTTACCCGGCGTAATGGAATTGAAGGCCGCCGGACGATTGCTGCTATGCAAAGCACAAGCAGGCATTGTCGAAAGCGTAGAGGCTGCGATTGCCGAGGCAGGCGGGGACAGCGCATTTCCCCTTATGATTACCACCGCCGATAATGTCTTGGCCGAACCCGATTATCTGCGCGGCGTGCATGAAGCCGCGCTTGCGGGCGAAGGCGACGCGGTCGTAGTGCTCGCCACCCGCGAATCCATCCGTGCCGCACACCCCGATGGCCAGCGCAAGTTTTATGAATTCAGCGATGTTGCGATTTCCAACTGCAACGTCTTTTGGCTGCGCAATAGCAAAGCCTTGGCTGCGACCGAGGCATTCCGTCAGGGCGGCCAATTCGCCAAAAACCGCGCGCGGATTGCCAAGGCATTCGGCGTTTGGAACCTCATCCGTTTCCGTTTCGGCTGGTCGTCATTGGACGGAGCCTTCCGTGCCATATCCCGCCGCTTTGGCGTTCGCGTTGTTGCGCATGTCACGCCCGACGGCGCATTCGCCATCGATGTTGATAATGAACGGACTTATGGCGTGGCGGAATTGCTGTTGAAACAGCGTAAAGGCTGAACCAAGAAATTTGGGAGGCCATCGCTAAACCCAAAGTTCTTCGCTTGCGTCGCCAAAGCCAAATCGTCACAACGCGGCAAAGGGGAATGACTTGAGCCGCCAAATCATCAACGAATACCGCGCCGAATTGGATCGGTTGCGCCAAGTATCGGGCAGCCGCCGCGAAAGTGTTGTGCGCGAACCATTCAAGGATTTGTTGAAACGATGGGGCAAATCGCTTGATCTGCAATTCGTTGCCGAACACGCCATCGTCACGCCAAAGGGCAACCGCATCTATACCGACGGTGCGTTGCTGCACGGGATGCGCGTGCCATTCGGTTATTGGGAGGCAAAGGACGAGGACGATAAGCTGGACGACGAAATCGCCGACAAGTTTCGTAAAGGCTATCCCAAAGACAACATCATCTTCTCCGACGATGTAACCGCCGTTCTGGTTCAGAACGGGCATGAACAGATGCGCGCGGCGATGGATGATGCCGAAACATTGCTGCCGCTGCTCACCCGATTTTTCGCGCATGAACGCCAAGAGATTGCC
>JANMGR010000066.1:0-8898 GCA_031374785.1 Sphingomonadales bacterium
ACGCACTTCGATGCCGGGCTTTACGTTGTTCAGCGCTTCATGGAATGTTTGCACCGGATCTTTCTTGGCCTTGACCTCGACAGTTTCCAACGCACCATAAACAATCCGTTCTGCGACGGACTTTTTGCCATCAAGCATCAGGTTGTTCATGAATTTCGAAAGGACCAGATCACCAAATTTGGGATCGGGCAGGATGACCCGTTTTTCGGGACGACGACGACGTGACATATTCTATTCTCCCGATCTTACTTAGGACGCTTCGCGCCGTATTTCGAACGCGACTGTTTACGGTCTTTAACACCCTGTGTATCGAGCACGCCGCGTAGGACATGGTAACGAACGCCGGGAAGATCGCGTACGCGGCCACCGCGGATCAGTACGACGCTGTGTTCCTGCAGGTTATGGCCTTCGCCGGGGATATAGGAAATGACTTCGCGTTGGTTAGTCAGACGGATCTTGGCAACCTTGCGAAGTGCCGAGTTCGGCTTTTTCGGAGTCGTTGTATAAACACGTGTGCAAACGCCGCGCTTTTGCGGGTTGGCATCCATCGCAGGGACCTTTGACTTGACCTTCTGCGGGGTCCGGCCCTTGCGGACCAGCTGGTTAATTGTTGGCATATCTTCACCTTGAAAATAAGATTGGTTACTTTGCGCGACAAGACGTTTCTCCGCCCGCAAATGCCAAGGGGCAAAAGCGCGGGAGCGTGGCGGAGGCTCAGCCTGTATTCCGCCCGGCCAGTCGAACAATGTTCAGCCTATGTGGGTTTTCCTTTGGACATAGAGAATCAGTCCTCGCGTCCTTGGGAAGGCGGGCCATTAGCGGGGGATGGGGTTGGGGTCAAGGGGTGTGGTAATCACCGCCGATTGATCTCTCGCCACTTCCTACTTTAACCCACTGCGTATGAACGCCGCAACGGATAACGCAAAAGCCGCTAAAGTGAGCAAATTGAAAAACCAAGGGTGGTCTTTACCGAGGTGATTTAGCCGTGACGACCAGGACGCTCCTGAACCTAATCCCAAGGCCATTGTCAGCCGTTCCCCTCGACGGACAATGAATTTCTCATCAACGTCGTTCCAGTGTCCGCGATCGATCGGTTCGGACAAACCCTCCCAACGGCGATTCAACTCCATAGCGCTATTACGCACTTGTCGACTGTAAGCGACCAAAGCTCCGACACATTGTTCGATCGAACTACGCCGAAGGGATGTGGGCGATATCAATGCGGACTCGCGCTCAATCCATTCGAAATGCTCTGAGATTTTGTGTTCAAGGTGCTGAAGATGTTTCTGCCAAAATATGTCAATTGTGCTACCAGAATATGGGAATCCATTGCTGCCGTCGTTCATTCGCCAACTGACTATCTCATCGCGAAATTCACGCCCGTCAGCTTTCGTTTTATCAAAAAGCCGCTGAGCCAGCGGAGTCATGGACATTCCGAATTCCCTCTTATTCAAGCCGCCAAATACCGCTCAATCACAAAGTCGCCTTCCCGCTTACGGGCCTCGGCTATTTCCCAGATTGTTTGCATCCGCAGCAACGTGTCCATCTTCACCCCGAACGCCTTTTCGATGCGCAGCGCCATGTCGGAGGATAGCTCGCCGTGGCGATTGGCCAGATTGGACAATGTCTGCCGCGTTACGCCCAGCACCGATGCACCCGTCGTGACGTTTAGATCGTGACCCTCGATAATCTCGCGCACAAAATCACCGATATGGGCGGGGCTGTGCAGCTTGATTTCCGGAAGTGTCATGCCGCCGTGCCTAGCTGATTTTCCAGCTAATGCCCATGCTTTACTGCGAATCCCCCTTCGCGTCCTCGCGTCTTCGCGTGAACCCTCTCTAACTTTGCGATGACGGATGGCGTCAAGATTTAAGAATTTCACGCGAAGACGCGAAGGCGCGAAGAAGCCCCCTCCTCTCCAGTGGGAGAGGATATGAAGCCTTAGCGCTTTAGCGGTTAGGCGAAGTTGGTGAGGGGTTGTGGGCAATCGAGGGGGCACAACCCCTCACCCAGCTCCAGCTAGGCAGCAAACTGCCAAGCTTTCGCAACCCGTGGAGCCTCTCGGATCAGTCCGGCGGACTGATCCCTCCACGCCCACTGGAGAGGGGAGTTAGACATCTTAATCAAACCTAGAGTTTTCCCTGTCACTCCGGCCATCAACAGGAGTTTCACACATGCAGTTTGTTCAGCTTAATTCGCGCGGCGGGAATTATTTGGTGGTGGCGAATAACGTCGCTTGGTTGCGCGCGGCCGAAAACGGGCAGACGCAGATTGGCATCGTGGGCGGCACGCCCTTGCTTGTGTCGGGGGATATGGAAGAAACGGCAGCGACGATTTTGGCGGCGGTTAATAAACCAGCCTAACCGACCTCTGCCCTGCTAGCACGACGGACGTGACGGCAAAAGGGAGAGGTGAGTTATCTGGCAGTGCGCGTCATTGCGTTAAGCAACGGTAGCTGCGAATTGCAGAGTCGTGATCGAAATCGCGACGAATAGTGCAAAAAGTTTTTCCATGGGGACAGTTCCTTGTTTTGTGTTGGCCAGCCTGCCTTTACGGCGGGGTCTGACCGGATACTGCCTGTCCGGACATCCTTCTTTTAGTGTGCGAATTATCGTTTTCGCTGGCGGGCAAATAGGCTTGATTGCACGGAATGCAATTACTTCTGTCGCCGAGTTAGTTGCAAGGAATGCAACTGATAGCTGTCTTGCACCTCATTCCCCCTACCCATTTGTGCTGAGTAGCTGCAGAGGAAGCAGTCCGAAGTAGCGTATCGAAGTGCCGTAGCGTATTCCCAGCCCTTCGATACGGCACCTCGCTCCGCTCGGCACTTACTCAGAGCAAACGGGTTTTAAGGGGCTGCTCGAGAAACCGCAAACTTCGCAATCTCAGCCTGTGCCTCACGCGATTCTCGTAGGAAGAAAATCGGCCAGACGTGCATCAGGCCTGCGGTTTCGACATAGCGGATTTCCGGCAGCTTTGCCTTTAGCGCGCGGGCATCGGTTACCAATATATCATCGCCGCCGCCATAGCATAGGATCGGCGGCAGCCCCTGCCAGTCGCCGTGGATCGGGCTGACGCGGGGATCGGTGATGGGCAGATCATGCGCGTAGAGTTTTGCCGCTGCACGAAGGCCACCGAGCGTCAGGATGCTATCGCGTGGTTCAATGGCAATCTGGTCAGGATGATCGCCGCTGCCATCGAGCCAAGGGCAGACCAGTAATAGACCAGACGCCGGACGCAACCCTTTGTCGCGGGCCATTTGCGCAACCACCGCCGTCAACCCGCCGCCTGCGGAATCGCCGCCCATGATGAACGGACCGTCATGGCTGGCCAAAAAAGCTTCATACGCGGCTAAGCCGAATGCCGTGATTTCTGCCGCCGAAGCCTCTGGCGCCAAGGGATAAAGCGGTGCGGTGACGGCAATCCCGTGCACCTCCGCCATATGCGCCATGAATTTCCAGTGCACATCCGCCGCCGGATAGACGTAACCACCGCCGTGAAAATACAGCAGATGCGCCACGGGTACTTGATCCTTTGGCGCGATGGTCCAAACGCTGCGTCCCACTAGCTGCGTCTCTGTAATCGTCAGTCGCCCGCGCATTTTTGCAGGCGGCAGGTAGGGATTTTCCCGCGACGCGGCGATCCGGTCCATAAAACCGGGACCGCCAGAAAACTGTTTGCGATAAACACCAGTGGTGCGCAGTAACGAACTGATTACCCGTGCGAGTAGGCTCGCCATTATACCCTCCTATTCCGGTCCGCGTTCTTTTAAGACTTCGGCCTCGACGCGAATTCTCCAAGTCAGCAACATGACATTCGCGATAGAAAAGGCAAGCGCGACAATCGGTGCGCCGAGCAGCAACGGCAGCAAAGCAATCTCGATGACCACCACCGTGTAATTGGGATGCGGGATAAAGCGATACGGCCCCTTTTTGACACGCGGAAAATGCGGTGCGCTGATGATGCGGGTGGTCCACCACCGGCCGATGCTAGCGAGTGTCCAGAAGCGCAGGGTTTGGCTGGCGATGAAGGCGATGAGCAAAGCTAAGTTCGGCGGCGTCGCAGGTTGCGCAAACAAGGCAATGGCAATCAGCCAGCCACCGTGCAGAACGATGAACAACGGATAATGCTTTTGTCCAAATTCACGTCCGCCTTCGGCCAGTAACCGCCGCGTATTGGCGTTGGCGTAAACAAGTTCGGCCAGTCTTTGAAAGATCACATAAGCGAGCACTACCAACGCCCAGACCGGCCAAGTTATCATGGCTGGATAAGTCCCAACGCCCCTGTAAAGCCCGGCCCCAATGCCGAAAGCAAAGTCGGTCCCTTTAATGGCCCAGCCTCGATTAGCGCTTTCAAAACAAACAACACAGTCGGCGAACTCATATTGCCGTGATCGCGCAGCACTTGCCGCGTTACAGGCAAATCATCGCCAAAATAGTCCGCCAACGCATCGACCACACGGCCACCGCCAGGGTGGCACGCGGGCTCAGCAAGATGGGGTTTCCTCAACCCTTGCGCCGCCAGAAAACCATCGGCAAAGGGCGCGAAGTCGCGAGTAACAAAGGCCGGAATATCGCGCGCCAGAACCAGATCAAAGCCAGTGTCGCCGACGTTCCAGCCCATCATATCGACGCTATCGGGCCAGACCTGTTGCGCAAAGGCCGTCAGGTTCACGCCCTGCCCTTTGCCAATAACCGCCGCCGCGCAGCCATCGGCGAACAGTGCAACCGCGACCAAGTCTTTCTTCTCCATCTGCACATGGTCGTACGCCATGCTGCATAGCTCAAGACAGACCAGCAATACATCGCGGTCAGGCGCAGCGCGATGCAAGTCCGCCGCCAACGACAACCCGATAACTCCGCCGGCACAGCCATAGCCAAACACTGGCACGGTGCGCACATCGCTTGCAAAGCCCATCGCGTGGAGCATCTGACTAGGCAGGCTGGGAGTCATCGTGCCGGTGGTCGAAACAAAAACAATCTGGCTAATGTCGGCAGTGGTCTTGCCTGCAATCGTCAGAGCATTCTCCACCGCTAGCTGGAACAATTCCGCCGACACCCGCGCATAAACCTTTGACCGGTCGGCCCACCCCCTTGGCCCCAGATAATAATCCGTCGGCATCGCCAGATAGCGTTGCTCTATGCCGCTGTTGCGCAGTATTTGTTCCATACGCAGCGGCAGCGTTTTGCCACGCGCGCGTTCGAGTACTGCCATCACTTCGTCTTGTGCGACTTTATGCGCCGGCAACGCGGTGCCGATGGACAGCAATTGGGGAGAGCTTTGTTGCATAGGTTGCGACGGGTTATGCCGCTCTTTCAGGTTACGCTAGCCTTAATATCCCTGCGGTATGTAATACAGCGTTCGCACTTGCGCATTACAGGCAAAGCAGCATAGCTAGATAATCGCTGGAGACACTGAAATGCCGCACCAAATCGACCGCCGCTTGCTTTTGAAAACTGCTACTCTGGGCCTTGGCGCTTTGGTGCTGCCGGGTGGTGCTTTGGCTGCGATGCAAGCCAGCTTAACTACAGGGTTCAGCCATAATGTTGCCAGCGGAGAGCCGTCGCAGCGGTCAGTATTGTTGTGGACGCGCTATGTTTCCAGCGCCTCGGAAAGCAAATTGCGTGCTGAAGTTTGGGCAGAAGACGCACCGAATAAGATCATCGCAGGCAGCGAAGTCACTGCGTCCCCCATCCGCGACCATATCGCCAAAATCACCGTTAAAGGCCTAAAGCCCGGCACGCGATACAACTACCGCTTCATCGCGCCCGACGGAACCCAATCACCCATCGGCCGCACCAAGACTTTGCCCGAAGGTCAAGTGCCTAAATACCGCTTGGCAGTCTTTTCCTGCGCCAACATGCCCTTTGGCTATTTCAACGCTTATGCCCATGCCAATGCCGCCGACGATTTCGATGTTGTGCTGCATCTGGGCGACTATTTGTATGAATATCAACGCGGCAATTATCCGTTCCCCAAGGATGCGGTTGCCGAACGCCTAATCGAACCTGCGGGCGAAATGGTTGCGCTTGCCGACTATCGGCTGCGCTATGCCAGCTATCGCGCCGACCCAGACCTGCAAAAACTGCACGCGATGCATCCGATGATTGCGATGTGGGATGACCATGAATTCGCCAATGACGCCTATGCCACCGGCGCGCAAAACCATCAGCTAAACGAAGGCGATTGGGGCGAACGCAAGATTGCTGCCGAACGCGCATACCGCGAATGGATGCCCGTCAGCGACCGTGTGGGTGATACCTATTGGAGTAAATATGCCATCGGCAATCTGGCCGAAATCCAGCTGACCGAAAGCCGCGTCAGCGCGCGGTCGAAACAGTTAAGCTTTGGCGATCCCAAAGGAGACGCGGATGAAATCATGCGTCAGTTAAAAGCATTCCACGATGGCCCATTGCAGGATGCAGACCGGACAATGCTGGGCGCGGTGCAAGAGCAATGGCTCGCGAAGCGCTTTGCCGCGCCAAACAAGCGCTGGAACATCTGGGCGCAACAGACGATTGTCGGGTCGCTGGTCCAGCCGCCAGGCTTGGAGAACTGGTTGGCTCGCGACACGCTACCTTTTGTGAAAGACCGCGTTATGCGGGGCGCTTTAGCAGCCAAGGCTGGCATCCCCAGCAATATGGATGCATGGGACGGCTATCCAGCGGCACGCTCCAAGGCTTTATCCGCTGCGCAAGCCGGTAATGCCGATCTAATCGTGTTGACCGGCGATACCCACAACGCCTGGGCGTTTGACCTATCGCATGATGGCAAAGCCGCTGGCGTTGAATTTGCCGGACACAGCGTAACTTCGCCGGGGCTGGAAAGCAGCTTTACCGGGACCGACAATGCGACTTTATCCAACGCTTTGGTGACATCAAATCCCGGGCTGGTCTGGGCCGATGCGGGGGCGCGCGGCTATATGGCAGTGGAATTGACCCCCGACAAAGCCGTCAGCGAATGGCGCTTTACCGATAGCATCAAAACGCGGTCGTCCAAATTGGCGGGAACCAAGCGGATGCAAACACGGCACGGGATGCGAAAGCTGATCCGCCAAAAACCGTGAGAGCTCCGTGACCGGCCATTACAAACTCGGCGCAACATCGCCAGAAATCGCCGAGGCTTTCGATGCTGATTCCGGACCTGATCCTTGGGCAGGCGGCGAACTGCTCCCCGGCACGTTCGCCCCCGTGATCATGCGCGCTGGGCGGACCGGCAAACGCGTGATCCGCCCTATGCACTGGGGCTATCCGCCGCCGGGTGCCTCAACAGAAGCATTGGGGCCAGAGCCGCCACGCTGGGTCGCGCAGGTGCGCAATACCGAAAGTCCCTTCTGGATCGGCAATTTGCGCCACACCGAATTGCGCTGTTTGGTCCCCGCCACAGCCTTTGCCTTGCGTTATGGCGGGAAGGAGCATTGGCACTCGGTGCGCGACCGTCCATTGTTCGCAATGGCAGGTATATGGCGCGACTTAACCGATATGCCGGTGTTTGCGGTGCTGACAACAGAACCCAATTCGGCATTGCTGCCAGTGGAGGGCGGCAAAGGCCCAAGCGCGATGCCGTTGATCTTGAACGCCAAAAACTACAGCGACTGGTTGCAAGCGGATTGGAAGGAAGCGCAAAAGCTGGTTCAGCCGTTTCCGGCAGTGATGATGGATAATTGAGATTTTCAAATTTCCACATCTCCTCTAAAACCGTTAGCCCTGAGCCTGTCGAAGCGCGTCCTAAGGTTTCCGCCGCCGTGTATGGCTGACAGACGTGGTTCACCTACGGTGGCCTTCGGCTCGACAGGCTCAGCACTAACGGTAAATTTAGCAAAGCATTTTAGGGTTCGGACCCAAAGGGAAACGTAGATAAATGTGCGTAGTCGCCCTCGCCATAGATGCGCATCCCCAATGGCGGATCATCCTTGCAGGAAACCGCGATGAGTTTCACGCTCGCGCCTCGGCCTCGCTAGCCCGCTGGGAAGATACCGACAGCCACATCCTTGCCGGTCGTGACTTGGTGTCTGGCGGGACTTGGTTGGGTGTTTCGGAAGACGGCCGGATGGCAGTCGTCACCAACATCCGGACCAACGCGCCGCCCGATCCAGCGAAAGCATCGCGCGGCGATTTGGTGCTGGATTATCTGCGCGGGATAAGTTCACCCGATTTAACAACGCTCGATGCGTTCAACGCGTTCAGCCTGATCACCATCGGCCCAGAGGGCGCAACGCTGTCCGCCAACCGCCCGTCGCCCATGACAATGCAGATACCGCCGGGCGTCCACGGTCTTTCCAACGGCCTACCAGATGAGGATTGGCCCCGCAAATCGCGGTTAATGGCGGCGTTTGGCGACGTGATAGACACTGCCACCGATTTGCCAGAGGCGTTGCTCGATCTTCTGTCCAGCGAAACGATCGACGACAGTATCTTCATCCGAAGCGACGTTTACGGCACGCGGTGTAGCACTGTCGTGCTGGTGGATTACACGGGCGTTGGGCAAATCATTGAACGGCGGTTTGGGCCGGAGGGATTGGCCGATGGCGAAACCCTGTTATGCTTTGATTTTGGCATCCTGTAGAAAAAAGATAAGATGCTGTAAAACAAGATAAACTTTTTGGAAAGTCACACTAAAGTCTCACCTTAAACGACATTTTGATTTTAGCTGATTGCATGCCCGGACAGCCATTGGGCGGTTGACGATGTGATTGCTGGCGCTGACAGAACAAACCCTACATTTCAAGGGAATATAGCGATGGTATGATCTATCCTCCCCGTCTTAAAATATAGGGAGGTGGCAGACGGTGCTTTAGCGACGACTGACGGAGGGGCCCCTTGGGTTATTATGGGCAGCGCAGCGCTCGCTTCGCTCGCAGCCCCTCCACCCCCGCCTGCGGCGGCGGTCCCCCTCCCC
>JANMGR010000067.1:0-3663 GCA_031374785.1 Sphingomonadales bacterium
GTTGTCGTTGCATCGATGTCGAGCGTCGGCTTTGGCCTTTCGCCAGCGTCGGGCCATGCGATCCGCGATCTGGTGATCGACGGCACATGCTCCTTTGCCGACATCGACATGCTTAAGCTGTCGCGCTTCGATGGACTAGAGACTGACTGGCGCGAAAAGCGTGGGTGGATGCCGATTTCATGAGCCGGTATTCGGCGTTTCAGTTGCTGCGCGGAGCCCTGAACGGGCAAAAGCATTGGCAGCCTGCGTGGCGTGATTCTGAACCCAAAAAGCATTATGACATCATCATTATCGGTGGCGGCGGACATGGGCTGGCGACCGCTTATTATCTTGCCAAAGTGCACGGGCTGAAGAATATCGCGGTGCTGGAAAAGGGATATATCGGAGGCGGCAATACCGGGCGGAACACAACGATTGTCCGTTCCAACTACCGGCTGAAACCGCTGCATGATCTGTTTGAATTCGGCCTGAAGATGTGGGAGCATCTGAGCGATGAGCTAAACTACAACGTCATGTTCTCACCGCGTGGTGCGATGATATTGGGCCACTCAGATGCCGATATGGTGAAGCTTGCCGAGCGCGGCGATGCGATGCGGTGTGACGGAATCGACGCCGAATTGATGAGCCGCGATCAGGTCGCAAAGTTTGAACCTTTGCTCGATATGTCGCGCGACGCGCGTTTCCCGATAGTCGGCGCGATGATCCAGCGGCGCGGCGGCACCGCACGGCACGATGCGGTTGCTTGGGGCTATGCGCGGGCGGCGGATAGCCTTGGCGTGGATATCATCCAGAAATGTGAGGTTACCGGTTTCATCCGTGACGGCGGTGCGGTGGTGGGCGTCGAAACGACGCGGGGGCGGATTAATGCTGGTCGCGTTGGCATTTGCGTTGCAGGCAATAGCGGCCATGTCGCGGGGTTGGCTGGTCTCAAACTGCCGATTGAATCACAGACCCTACAAGCGATGGTGACCGAAGGCGTGAAGCCGATGTTGAACAGCGTGGTCATGTCGCAGTCTCTGCATTGCTATATCAGCCAGTCGGACAAGGGCGGGATAGTTTTTGGCGGTGATCCAGACAATTGGCCAAGCTATGCGCAGCGCGGCAATCCGGTGGTGATGGAACATGCAGTTGCGCAGGGCCTTGCGCTCGTCCCTGCACTCTCCCGCCTTCGCATGGTGCGGACGTGGAGCGGCGTGACCGATATGAGTTTTGACGGGTCGCCGATCATTGGCGAGACACCGGTTGCGAACCTCTATCTCAACGGCGGCTGGTGCTATGGCGGGTTTAAGGCAACGCCGGCTTCGGGTTTCACTTATGCGCATACGCTGGCGACCGGAAAGCCGCACCCCCTCAACGCGCCTTTCGCGCTCGACCGTTTCGAACGCGGCGCGACGATCGATGAAAACGGGAGCGGCCCGATGCCGAGCAGTCGATGAGGGTTTGGCGCTAAAATGATGCAGATAACGTGCCCCCATTGCGGCCCGCGCGCGCAAGCCGAGTTTGTCTATGAACGCACCGTCGATTCGGTTGTGGCGCTTGATGCGGCGCCCGAGCAAGCAATGGCAACGCTATTCACCCGCAACAACTCACGCGGCGTCGACGACGAAATCTGGCGGCACACTTTTGGCTGCCGCGCTTGGATGGTCATAGCGCGCCACCGCATTACCAACGACATCACCACCGTTCGCGCGGTTGGGCCGGAGGCGTTACCGTGATTAGCTTCACCTTCGACGGCAAACGCTACGAAGCACACGAAGGCGATACGCTTGCGGCGGCGTTATCACGCAACGGCATCGGCCTTGTCGGACGCAGCTTCAAATATCACCGCCCCCGCGGGATCATGACGGCGGGGGTTGAGGAGCCGAACGCGCTTGTCACCGTCGGCGCAGGCGGGCGGAGTGAGCCGAATACCCGCGCCACCGATGTGTTTGTGTACGAGGGACTTGTCGCCAAAAGCCAGAACCGCTGGCCGAGCTTGTCGTTCGATGTTGCGGCTGTCTTTGGCCTCGCCGCTCCAATCTTATCAGCGGGCTTTTACTACAAAACCTTTTTCGGCTCAGCCAAACGCTGGATGTTTTATGAACGCTTTATCTGCAAGGCGGCAGGGCTTGGCGATGCCCCGACCGAGGCCGACCCAGACCGGTTTAGCCAACGTGCAGCGTTTTGTGATGTCTTGGTTGTTGGCGCCGGACCAGCGGGGCTTGCTGCCGCGCTTGACGCTGCCGATGCGGGCAAGCGCGTTATGCTGGTTGAACAAGACAATATCCTCGGCGCATCGCTCCTCCGCGACACGCAAGAATTGGACGCCGAATGGGTCGCCACCACCGCCGCCCGCATCCGCGCCGCCGGTGGCCGTATCCTGACACGCACGACGGCGTCGGGCTATTGGGAGCATGATCTGGTCACGCTGACGCAGCGCATTGCCGAGCCGGGGCAAGTGCCTGCAAACAGGGTCGCCCAACGCCTCTGGCATGTCCGCGCAGGCAAAGTGATCCTTGCAACAGGCAGCATCGAACGGCCAATGGCCTTTGCGCATAATGACCGCCCCGGTGTGATGCTGTCGCAAGCGGTGCGCACCTTTGTGCAGCGTTTTGGCGTTGTCCCGGGCAAGCGCGTAGTCATCGCGACGAACAATGATGATGCCTATAAAACGGCGCACGCGCTGAAAGATGCTGGGGCGCAGGTCATGGCAATCCTTGACGCACGCCCCGCGCCCACCGGAGCAAACAGCGGCTTTCTCGTCCACAACAACGCCGTTCCGCTTTCGACCAAAGGCGCGCGGCACTGCTTAAAAAGCGTAACCGCTTTGGTCGATGGCGTGTCCAAAAGCTGGGACGCTGATCTCCTAGCTGTGTCAGGCGGCTTTACGCCCGTCGTCCATCTCCACATGCAGGCAGGCGGCACGCTCGACTGGAACGAAGCGGCGCAAGCATTTGTTCCGGCAACATCGCGCCAGAACGTCACAACAATCGGCGGTGCTGGCAATCCCGAACCCGCGTTCAATGTCGCGCCCGTTTCCAACCCAAAGAAAAGCTTCATCGATTTCCAGAATGATGTGACTCTAGCCGATGTCGATCTGGCATGGGCCGAGGGCTATCGCTCGGTTGAGCATCTCAAACGCTACACCACGCTCGGCATGGCGACTGATCAGGGCAAGCTGAGCAATATGGCCGCGCTTGGGCGGTTGGCCGAAAAGCAGGGCGTCGCCATTCCCGAAGCTGGGCTGACCACGTTCCGTCCGCCTTATACGCCGGTGACAATGGGCTTACTCGCGGGTGCCGGTGCAAAAGACGCAGGCGCACATGTCCGCCGCCTTGTGCTCTACGATGTCCACGCCTCCAAGACCCCGATCTGGCAACCGCTGGGATATTGGTTCCGCCCCCGCGCTTATCCTGTAAACAACGAGACCCTCGCGCAGGCCGCATTGCGCGAGGCAAAGGCGGTGCGCAACACTGTCGGGATGACTGATGTTTCCACGCTGGCCAAGTTCGAGATCAGCGGGCCAGATGCCGCCGCTTTCCTAGAAATCATTTGCGCGACCACGGTCAGCAAACTCGCGGTCGGGCGCGGGCGCTACACTTTCATGCTCCGCGAGGACGGCTTTGTTTTCGACGACGGCACAGTCTGGCGGCTTGGCGAGAACCGCTATCTCCTGACCAGTTC
>JANMGR010000074.1:0-3848 GCA_031374785.1 Sphingomonadales bacterium
ACGCCGGTTGAAACATTGGTGATGTCGCAAGAACGGCTTGGCGAACTGGTCGATGGCGTCGCGCGGCATCTGGCGTTGGGCAAGCAAGCGTTTTGGGTTTGCCCGTTGGTTGAGGAAAGCGAGCATAGCGACCTTGCCGCCGCCGAACAACGCGCCGCTGAACTGCGATTGCGCTTTGGCGATCAGGTCGCGGTCATCCACGGACGGATGAAAGGGCCTGAGAAAGACGCAGTCATGGAGGCGTTCGCCGCCGCCAAAACGCGTTTGCTGGTGGCGACTACGGTTATCGAGGTCGGCGTTGATGTGCCCAATGCCAGTCTGATGGTAGTTGAAGCGGCTGACCGCTTTGGCCTTGCGCAATTGCACCAGCTTCGCGGGCGTGTGGGGCGGGGGAGTGAACAATCTCGGTGCATTCTGGTGCGCGGATCGCATATCGGCGAGACAGCGCGCGCGCGATTGGCCTTGATGCGCGAAACCAATGATGGGTTTCGTATCGCCGAGGAAGATTTGAAACTGCGCGGGGCAGGCGAAATGCTGGGCACGCGGCAATCAGGCGAAAGCCCGTTTCGTGTGGCGACCAACGAACAGGTTCGCGAACTAATCGGGGCAGCGTCGGCGGACGCCCGCTTGCTGCTCGATCGTGATGGTGGGCTGGATGGCGCGCGCGGTGCTGCCGCCCGGATTGCGCTGTATCTGTTTGAACGCGACGCCGGTGTCGCGACGCTTAGAAGCGGCTAGCGCAGCTTCACGCCCACATTATCAATCAGCGCCAAAAAGTCGGGCAGGCGGACAACGCGTTCGAATTGAAATCCGGCGCGGCCTTCGACTGTCCAGATCAGATGCGCCTCAATCCGGCCAATGACGGGCAGGCGCAATTCGATGCGATCACCATGTTCGAATACGACATTATCGTCGATCATAAAACCATGCGCCGACATGTTGGCGATGTGGATATGCTGATCGCCATGACGGCGACTTTCGGCAATTGCTTTGTGGCTCGCACGGTGGCGGGCTGCGCGGCGTAGGTCAAAATTCGGATCGGCGGCGTTGGTTGCCATAAATATTGTTATTCCCTGTGTATGGGGTTGCCAGACCGGAATGACAGGGTTTCACCAACAAATGGTAAAGCGGTGGACAGAAATTATTAACCGAAGCGTAGGATTCCGTGTTTCTTCTTCCCAGAAGAAATCTGAATGTCGCCTGATACACATGAAATTATGTGATTTTCATCGGTAATCTGTACACCGTCAATGCGTGCTCCTCCGCCCGCGACTAGCCGTCTTGCTTCGCCTTTTGATGCGGCAAAACCAATGGAAACGAGTGCATCGACGATACTGATACTATTATCGGCGACATCATACGTCGGCAAATCACCGCCAGCCGCGCCTTGGTCAAACAACTGACGCGCCGTTGATTCGGCAGCTTTGGCTGCTTCTTCGCCTCGGCATAAAGTGGTGGCTTCGTTGGCGAGAATGATCTTTGCCTGATTGATCTCGCTGCCGCCCAATGCCTCAAGCCGCTCAATTTCATCAAGCGGCAGATCGGTAAACAACCGCAGAAACTTGCCAACATCGCGGTCGTCTGTGTTCCGCCAGAACTGCCAATAATCATAATGCGACAATTGCGCTTCATTCAGCCAGACCGCGCCTGACACCGATTTACCCATTTTGGAACCGTCGGCTTTGGTGATCAACGGTGTGGTCAGGCCAAAGACCTCGTTTCCATCCATTCGCCGCGTCAGTTCGACACCGTTGATGATGTTGCCCCATTGATCCGACCCGCCCATTTGCAAGCGCACGCCCAAACTCTGGTTCAGGTGACGATAGTCATAGCCTTGCAAGATCATGTAGTTGAATTCTAGGAAGGTCATCGGCTGTTCGCGATCAAGCCGCAGCTTCACCGAATCGAATGTCAGCATCCGGTTGATCGTGAAATGCGTCCCAACCTTTTGTAGCAACGCGATATAGCCAAGCTCTCCCAACCAATCATGATTGTTGACCATGACTGCATCGGTTGGCCCGTCGCCAAACATTAAAAACCGTTCAAACGCGGTGCGGATCGAGGCGATATTGGCCTCAATCGCCGCGTCAGTCAGCATCTTTCGACTTTCGTCACGCCCCGTTGGGTCGCCAATCCGCGTCGTTCCGCCACCCATAACGACAACAGGCTTATGCCCTGCTTGCTGCAACCGGCGCAGCAGCATGATCGATACCAGATTGCCGACATGCAGCGAAGGGGCCGTTGCATCAAAGCCGATATAGCCCGGCACGATTTCTTTCGCGGCCAGTGCATCCAGCGCACTTGCGTCTGTTTGCTGATGGATATAGCCCCGTTGATGGAGCAGGTTCAAAAGATCAGATTTGAATACGGTCATAGTGCGCTGCGCCTAGCATGGAGTTTTGCTTTGGCCAATAATTCGCTGCACTGTCATCAATCGACCCCAGCGTTGATGGCCAACACGCTTGAGGTCGATTACGAAATTCAACCAGACGGCCGATTATGGCTGCGTTATCACTTGGAGTGCGAGCTGGAAACGCTGGTCCTGCCGGACGAAATTGATCGCGAGCGTGCCGACGGATTATGGCAAACCACCTGTTTCGAGTTGTTTTTGCGCGATCCTGGCGAAGCAGGCTATTTAGAGTTCAACTTTTCTCCGTCTTATCAATGGGCAGCCTATCGCTTTAGGGTTTATCGCGCAGGCATGACCGAATGGCCAATTTTAGCCCCAGAAATCTATTGCGATATGAGCGATACGCACTTTGCTTTGGAGGTAACGCTATCGCTGCCTGAGATATTGAATGCGCCCGTTGAAGCCTCGCTTTCCGCCGTAATTCACGAACGCGGCGACATTAAAAGCTATTGGGCGCTCAAACATCCTGCTGGAAAGCCTGATTTTCACCACAGGGATTGCTTTGCGCTAAAACTCGCGCCACCAGAGATACTATGAAATTTGGCATTGATCGCTTCATCGCTGACCCCGCATTGCGTGCGCCGTTAAAGGGCAAACGCATCGCGTTGCTCGCTCATCCCGCCTCTGTTACCGCCGATCTTGTCCATTCGCTTGATGCGATTGCGGCTCTGGGTGACATCAACATGACCGCTGCAGTCGGCCCCCAACATGGGCTGCGGGGTGATAAGCAGGACAATATGATGGAAAGCCCGGATTACACCGATCCGGTCCACGGCATTCCTGTGTTTAGCCTATACGGCGAAGTGCGGCGTCCGACTGGGCAGATGATGGGGACGTTTGATACGATTTTAGTAGATATACAAGATCTTGGCTGCCGTATTTATACGTTTATCACAACTTTGCTTTATGTGCTTGAGGCAGCTGCAGAACATAAAAAATCTGTTTGGGTGTTGGACAGACCTAATCCTGCTGGCCGCCCGGTTGAGGGGCTCAGTTTGCAACCCGGTTGGGAAAGCTTTGTTGGTGCAGGCCCGATACCTATGAGGCACGGGCTTACAATGGGGGAAATCGGGCGTTGGTTTATCGATCATTACAATCTCGACGTTGATTATCATGTGATCGAAATGGAGGATTACGCCCCCGACGCTGCCCCCGGTTTTGGCTGGCCAGAGGATCGCGTATGGGTCAACCCCAGCCCCAATGCCGCCAACATCAACATGGCACGAGCCTATGCGGGCACGGTCATGTTGGAGGGCGCTACGCTTAGCGAGGGTAGGGGAACGACTCGTCCTCTGGAGATTTTCGGCGCCCCCGATATCGATGCGCGGGCGGTCATCGAGGAGATGCGGCGGTTGGCGCCCGAATGGCTGAACGGATGCATCTTGCGTGAGATTTGGTTTGAGCCAACATTTCACAAGCATGTCCATATACTATGCCA
>JANMGR010000099.1:0-5466 GCA_031374785.1 Sphingomonadales bacterium
CCTCAACCGACCGATCCAAAAACCCGCGGATCGCCGATATGCTCTCCTCAACATGGCTCAGCAAAAACAGATGCCCGCCATTATCAATCACGAGCAACTCGCTGTTCGGAATCAAAAACGCCAAAAACTTGCCGTTGGCCACAGGCACAATCTGGTCATCGCCGCCCATCATGATCAACGTTTCGGTTTTCATAAACGGCAAAAACGGCGCGCTGGTCCAGCCCATCATCGCCATCAGCTGATAGAAATAGCCGGTCTTTGACGGCGGCGTGATGCGGCCGATATGACCTTCTTTGCCGCCGACCATGCCACCGTACAGTGTCTTGAAATGCTTCGCCATATAATCAGGGTCGATATAGCGGCGCGGGTCAGCCATTTTGATCAGCGCAGCGGGATTGCCCGGCACCATCAACATGCCCGCGCTGGTCGCAGCAAGGATTAGCCTGTTGACGCGCGCACCGTTTTGCAAAGCAAATTGCTGCGCCATCGCGCCGCCCCAGCTGACACCCATGACATCGACGAGTGGCATGTTAAACCGGTCAAGCAACAACGCTGCAATCCGCGCCATCAAGATAGCATTATACGGCACCACCGGATCGGGTGAGCCGCCAATCCCCGGCATATCAAAAGTGATAAAATCGCGGTCGGCCAGATGTTCCGCCAGCGGCGCCATAGCCTCTATATTCGCGCCAATGCCGTTGAAGAATAGCACCGGTAGTCTGTCGCTAGGCTTGTCGGAGCGCCAAACGGCCACGCGCAACGTGCGCCCATCAACGACTTCCATAGTATAAACTGGCGCGCGCCCTTTGGTCATAACTGCTTCCCGCTATTCCGCCTTTTGACGGCTGGTTCGTGTTGCACCGCAAGATAACGGGTGGTTTGCTTTACGCAAGCGTCAATTGGCATGCGTGTGGGCCACTGCCGAGCCAAACAAAACGGAGCCTGAACTCCGCACTTAAGCCGATGGCATCCTTCTTCTGATCCAAGAGATTAAGCTAATCATAAACATCAATAAAGCGAATATTATCGCGGATAGCTGCCAAAAACTCATGGCTTCATAAAGTAAATACGCGTAAGAGTTGATCAACGTATTTTCAATTTTTAAATTTCCTATTCCTGAAAATTCAGATTTTGAAATCAAATTATCTTTTTGATATACAAAATTAATTGGCAAAAACTCATTTATTTTCATAGCAGATGTTGATAATTGACCATTAAAATCAAAATCATTATTCGCGAGTTGATATAAATTTGTTCCAAAAGACACATTTCCAGTTACACCGAGCGCAGAAAATTTTGTATAATCACCATACAAATTTACGCCAAATGGCGGCGGCACTTCTGGTTCGCGCATCTCCATTCTATATTTTTGACCCTCAGGGATTCTTGAAAATTCAGTGCCAGAATTTTGATCAATTACTCTATTTCCTTCAGACTCAAAAATTGCGTCTCGAAGCGGTTGCGATAATCGCTGCCCTTTCGCCGCTACAAAATCGGCAATATCAAGTTGTTGAGCCTTTATTTTAATATTTGATTTCGTACCATTTTTTTGATGTATGCGAAACGCTATCCTTACTGAATACGGCGCTGTTATTTTTCGGATTATAGTCTTTTTCGTACTTTCAGGATCAGTAAACCAAATAAAAATTGTGCTATTTGCTATATCTAGGTGACCACCATCGAAATTTACGCCCGTTCCACCGATGTATTTGTTATCAAAATTGGTATATTTTGTATAGTCATTTATGTATAGATATCTATCGTGATATATTTGATCTTCAAATAAATTCAACTGTGAAAAAGACTTAGTTGAACCATTCCAAGATATAACCGGATAATCATTTGGAATATATATATTAATTTTTCCGACAAAATTGAATTCTCCACCATAAGTGTTATCATAAAATGTATTTGTATATTTATATTTAGCTATTGATATTTCATTTTTTGAAATAAAATAAAATGGTTGAATATCGTCATTAGGTTTTTCTACTATCCACTCGGTAATCGATAGCTTATTGCCCATCATGCCACTCATAAGACTTCCAGGACGACTGGCGGATATATGAAGCCAAGCTTCTTTTTGAGAGTCGGATATTTCGATTTTGCGTGAAGCAAAGGAAATGCCACTCCATTTACCATATTGGGGGTCGAGGCAACCGCATGTCGGTGGGTAGTTCAAAAAAGGATCTATATTCTGTTTTAAGAATAACTTTTCAGCTTTGTTAAGTGAGAATTTTACCTCCGATTCCAACGGAATTTTTTGTGCGGAAGTCCATACGGCGGCTGTTATCACAAACGCAGCAATAAAAAATATCCATTTTGGATGGGCACTTGCGAAGTAGAGCCATCGTAGCCCAACGGTTTGATTACTAGCCTTTTTGTCCGACTTTTTCGTCATTATGCCTCACCGATCCAAGCTATTCCAAAACATACAATCCCGGCGCAGCTTCCATAGCTGGGTTGGCCTTGCTGCCCATCGCACTCGGCGCAGCAACTTCCTTGCCTGAACGTGCGTGGAGCCATTCTATCCAGTATGGCCACCAGCTGCCGGGGGTTTCCTCGGTGCCTTTCATCCATTCGCCGACATCGGCGGGGGTTTTGTTTTTGCTGTGCCGCCAGTATTTCGCTTTGGGGTTACCGGGAGGGTTCAGGATCGCTTGCATATGGCCCGCTTGGCTGAGGATGAACTCGACATTCTTGCTGCCAAACAGTTGCGTTGAGCGATAGCACGCTTTCCACGGCGTAATGTGATCGGTGGTGCCGCCAAGGATGAACATGTCGCCGGTCACTTTGGTCAGGTCGAGCGTGTGGCCCGCGACGTCATAGGTGCCGGGCGCAGCATAGGCATTCGCCTCAAACAGTTCGAGGAAATCGCCCATCAGCGACGATGACAGATTGGTCGTATCGGCGTTCCAGAACAGGATGTCGAATGCCGGTGGATCATCGCCCATCAGGTAATTGTTGATCACATAGTTCCAGATCAGGTCATTGGGCCGCAGCCACGCAAAGCCGCGGGCGAGGCTGCTGCCCTCAATCACGCCTTTCTTTGCCGCGCGCTGGCGGGCCAAAGCGATGCCGTTGTGCGATACCATAGAGCTTGCTTCGGTATCACCGGTTTTCGGCTCCAGCACACAGACCATCATTGTGATCGCGTTGGCGCGGGTGTCACCCATACTGGCGAGTTTTGACAGCAGCACCGACATCGTCTGTCCGCCCGAACAACCGCCCGACACGTTCACCTTTTCACTGCCGGTAATGTCGCAGACAACATCCAGCGCCTTGATGCAGCTTTCGATATAGTCGGCCATGCCCCACACGCCTTGGTCATGCGTCGGGTTGCGCCACGAAATCATGAACGGTTGAATGCCGTGGTCAGTCTGCCATTTTATGACTGATTTTTCGGGCGACAGGTCGTTGATGTACATTTTGTTGATTTGCGGCGGGATAGTAAGCTGCGGGATCGCATAGACTTTGTCTGTTGTCGGCGCATATTGGATCAGCTCAAAGCGTTCGTCGCGATAGACAACCGCACCCTTTGCTGTGGCAACATTCTCGCCCAGCTTGAACGGTTTTTTGTTCACTTGGCTGACCATACCATCGTTGTGAACCATATCATTATAGGCGTTTTTCAGGCCTTTAACGAGGCTAAGCCCACCCGAATCCACCAGCCGTTTTTGCGCGGTCGGGTTGCCGATCAGGCTGTTGGTCGGCGACATTGCATCGATGATAATCTGTGAGATAAAGTTCGCCCGGTCGCGTTCCATCGCGTCGAGTTCCAAATCCTCGATATAGCTTTTGACGCCTTTTTGCACCGCCAGATAGTATTGCGCGCCCGCCTTAAAAAACGGGTTGAAGGTCCAAGCCGGGTCCATGAAGCGTTTGTCCTTGGCATCAGGCGCGATGTCAGATTTGCCGGTGATGATTTTGACAACGTCTTCGCTGAAATTCTTAGTCGCCTTAAACGCTTTGTCGGGGTTGCTTGCGGTCTGGCGCAGCATCAGGCCTATGGCGCCGATGAAATCCTCACGCGCCAATCCGGCGAGCGGGCCAAGCGCCATTGTCGCCTCGTTCGCCGCGTCAAACGCACCTTTGCCGAAATCTGGAAATGCGCTTTTTGCTTTTGCCTTTTTGGGCTTATCGCTGGTCGTTGCCATTTTGAAACCTCTCCTGTTTCTTTGGATTACAGAATGCACAGTGGAGAGCGGCGCGTCAATTGGTTGCTTTGCCTTTGTTGCTCGACCTGCGGCGTCTTGGTCGATATGGGCGACAGCATGTCAAATACTTCGCCTGCAACAGAATTTTCATGGACGCCGGAACCCACGACGGGAATCACAACGCGGTTTGTTGAGGCGAATGGCCAGCGGTTTGAACTGGCCGAGGCAGGGGACGCGGCGTCGCCCAAGCTGGCGATCCTACTCCACGGCTTTCCCGAACTGAACTTTTCGTGGCGGCACCAGATTCCGGTTTTGGTTGGGCAAGGCTATCGCGTCTGGGCGCCCAACATGCGCGGCTATGGCGCTAGCTCTAAGCCGGAGGGTATTGAGGCTTATCGCATCGACACGCTGCTACAGGATGTTGCCGCGCTGATTGATCTGGCGAAGTCTGAAAATCCGGCGACCGAAGTGATGCTGGTTGCGCATGATTGGGGGGCGATTGTGGCTTGGGCGTTTGCGATCCGCCAAGTGCGTCCGATTGACCGGCTCGTCATCATGAACGTGCCGCATCCCAAATGCGCCGAACGCGAAATCCGCAAATGGCGGCAGCTGCGCAAAAGCTGGTATATCTTTTTCTTTCAAATCCCTTGGTTGCCAGAAAGGCTGTTGCTGGCGCGCTATGCCCGTGCGGTGCGAAAGGCCTTTACCGGCACTGCGGCAAATAAAGGGAATTTTTCCAAAGAGGTGCTGGCGATTTATGCGAATGCGGCGCAGCGGCCCGGCGCAATGACGGCGATGCTGAATTACTACCGTGCACTGATGCGTTATCCCGATATCGGCAATGTGGGGGACGGTATGGTGAAGGCCGACACTTTGGTAATCTGGGGCGAAAATGATTTCGCACTCGATATTCACTTGCTCGACGGGATGGAGCAATGGGTCCCGCGACTGACGCTGCACCGGCTGCCGGGGATTTCGCACTGGGTGCAGCAGGATGCCCCGGATGCAGTGAACGCTTTGTTGGCGGATTGGTTGGGCGCGAAGTGAGCGAGGTTGACTCGCCTTGTGTCCCGTCACCGTGCCTCGACATCTGTAGCCTCGATCTGTCAGACGAGTATTGCATCGGCTGCGGTCGGTCGTTGGATGAGATTGCTGGGTGGTTGAAGGCTAGTGAAGCAGAGCGGCGCGCGGTTGTCGAACAGCTGCCGGAACGGTTGTTGCAGTTGAAGGCCTAGCCGTTCTTGCGCCCCAAAAAACCGTTAGTGCTGAGCCTGTCGAAGCACGTCCCGCAGTTCTTAAACGGAAGTCG
>JANMGR010000022.1:0-8826 GCA_031374785.1 Sphingomonadales bacterium
AGGAATGTCGTCACGCATCCGCGTCAAATCGGTTGTTGGTCGCTTTTTGGAGCACAGCCGCATCTGGGCCTTTGGCAATGGCGGTGATCTACCCAATCCCAACGCTAGGCTGTTCATTTCGTCCGCCGACTGGATGTCACGCAATTTTGACCGCCGCGTCGAATATATGTTACCAATTGAAAACCCGACGGTGCACGATCAAATCCTCGATCAGGTTATGGTTGCAAACCTGTTGGACAATCAGCAAAGCTGGATGCTTCGGTCAGATGGCCGTTATGAACGCGTGAAAGCCAGCGATGTGCCCTTTAATTTGCACCAATATCTGATGACCAATGCCTCGCTTTCAGGGCGCGGCGAGGCGTTGGCGGGTGGCAATAAAGTGCCGACGTTAAGCCTGATCCGAAAGCGATGACCAGCGTTCGGCAAGCGGTTATCGATATAGGGTCCAATGCAATCCGGCTGGTGGTATATTCAGGCGCAAAACGCGCGCCAATGCCGATCTATAATGAAAAAAGCAGAGCGGGTCTGGGAGCTTGTTTAGCGAATAGCCGCACGATTGATGCCGCGACAATGGATCAGGCCGTTGCCGCGATTGTGCGTTTTCATACGCTTGCCCGCGCGATGGATGTCGAGACACTGCGTGTTGTTGCAACGGCGGCAGTGCGTGAGGCAACCAACGGCCAAGAACTGGTCGCGCGCGCGGCCAAAATGGGTATCCGCGTAGAGATACTCGATGGTGTGACCGAGGCCTATATCGCGGGCCTTGGGATCTTGAGCGAACATTCCGATGGCGACGGCTATGTTGGCGATCTGGGTGGCGGAAGTCTGGAACTCGCCCGGATTTCCAAGGGCGAAATCGGTGCGCGACTGTCGCTGCCATTCGGGTCTTTGCGCATAGGCAGCATGGTTGGTCAGACACCGAAAGATATTTCTACAGCGATCAAAAAGGCGATTGAGGACAGCGGTAACGCAGCGAGTTTCCCAATCGACCGCGACTTGCCATTTTACCTTGTTGGCGGATCATGGCGCGCGCTGGCGCGTCTGCACATCCATGTCAGCGAATTTCCGCTCGCGGTATTGTCGAACTATGTGATGGCGCCGACAGCGCCACTTGAGTTGTTGCCCATGACGCAGGACAGCAAATATCTGTCCGACAATAAAGTGGTTCCGACTGCCCGGATCGAGACCCTATCCGGGGCGACCGCCTTGTTGAGCGGAATCGTTCGGTTGCTGAAACCCTCTGCGCTCGTCACCAGCACATCGGGACTGCGCGAAGGGTTGCTGTTCGAAATGCTCAACGCGGCGGAGCGCAAGCTTGACCCCTTTGTCGAGGCGGCACGGTTTGAAGGTGCGCGATTGGCGCGGTTCCGGTTTCACGGTGCTGCGTTGGCCGAATGGACCGCGCCAATATTTGCATCGCAAGGCCCGGAAATGGCTCGGCTGCGGCTGATCGCGTGTTTGCTCGCCGATACGGCATGGAACATGACGCCTGAATATCGCGGCGATGTTGCGCTAACCTTGGCGCTTGACGGCAGCTGGCCGGGTGCGACTACCGAGGACCGCGCAATCCTCGCTGCAGCTCTTGTTGCGGTCTATGACAGCAAACGGCACCCGATAGAATTGCTCGACCGGCTGGCGTCACCTGAAAAGACCAATCAGGCGCATAGCTGGGGCCTTGCCATTCGTTTGGCGCAGCGATTAGACGGCGGAACGGGCGCGGCGCTCGCCGATTCACAGCTGGTGGCAAAAGGAACTGTGCTTGAACTCCACCTCGCGCGCATTGCTGAGCGTCTGCAATCAGACTCGGTAGCGCGACGCTTGCAACGTTTGGGCGATGCGATGGGATTTGCCGAGACGCGGATCGTAACGGGCAAAGCTGAGACACGCGGCACGGACCCCTCTTGACTTTCGCCCGTCAAACTTGCAGAGGCGCGCGGTGTTTGGGGCGGCAATGCGCTGCTCCCTTTTATTTTATCCGATTGCTTAAAGGAACGTGTCATGGCGAAGCCAGCCACCGTAAAAATCAAATTGCTCAGCACTGCTGACACCGGCTTTTTCTATGTCACCAAGAAAAATCCGCGCAACCAGACGGAAAAGCTGACTTTCCGCAAATATGATCCCGTTGTGCGCAAGCATGTCGAGTTCAAAGAAGCCAAGATCAAGTAAGCTGTGGAGCGGCCAAAAGGTCGCGTTTTGCTGAACCAAAAAGGGACGCCATTCGCGTCCCTTTTTTCGTGTCCGGCGTTAATTTGCGCGATTCGGCTTTGACGCCAGTCGCAGCAGCAGATATCCGCACAATGCCGAGGCCAGCGAACCCATCAACACGCCGATCTTTACCGCGTCGCCGTTGCTTGCGCCGGTAAAGGCCAGTCCGCCGATAAATAGGCTCATCGTAAAGCCAATGCCGCAGAGCAGACTGATGCCGTAAACCTGAGCCCAGCCCGCGTCCTTTGGTCGCACTGCTAGGCGCAACTTAACCGCCAACCAGATGCTTGCGAAAATGCCCAGTTGCTTGCCAAGAAACAGGCCGAGCGCAATGCCCAGCGGCAGCGGTGCCAACAGATCATCGACACCAACACCGGTTAGCGAGACCCCCGCATTGGCAAATCCGAAAAGCGGCACAATGACAAAGGCAACCGGCTTTGCCAGCGCATGTTCCAGACGGTGCAAAGGCGAATCTTCGGCATCAGGGGTCGCTAAAGTGCGCCGCAACGGGATCGCGAACGCCGCCAATACCCCTGCAATCGTGGCATGGACGCCGGACAACAACGTGACATACCAAAGCAATACCGCGAGAATCAGATAGGGCCAAAGCTGCATCACGCGAAAGCGGTTTAGCGTCATCATTGCCAACCAAAGTAATCCCGCCAATGTCAATGCCTGCATGTTCAGCTGAGCGGTGTAGAATACCGCAATAATAGCCACCGCACCCATATCGTCAACAATCGCCACCGTCGTCAAAAACAGCTTTAGCGAAGCAGGCGCACGGCTGCCGAGCAGTGCCAAAACACCGATCGCAAAGGCAATGTCGGTCGCAGCGGGAATCGCCCAGCCGCGCACCAAAGCTGGATCCCCTCCTGCAACCGCCAAATAGACGACCGCAGGCACTATCATCCCGGCAGCCGCTGCAATTACTGGCAAGCGGCGATCAGTCCAGGTCGAGAGATGACCATCCACAAATTCGCGTTTAATCTCCAAACCAACCAGCAGAAAAAACACCGCCATCAGCGCATCATTGATCCACAGATGCACCGTCATAGGCCCCAGTTTGGACGTCAATTCCGGCCCTGTAACGGCATGCATCAGGTGGAAATAATCTTCAGCTAGCGGCGAATTGGCAACAGCCATTGCCAAAGCCGCGACTACCATCAGAATAATTCCACCAGCGGCCTCGCTTCTAAGGAACTCCCGCAGAGCTGAACGCACAGGCCTTATGGGATTGGTTTGAGACACGCGGGCAGGCTTTCTAAAAACAGTAGCATGTAAAACAAAATTTACGCTATCAGGTAACGCATCTATCGGAAACGATGCAGTAGTAAGACAGTCATGCAAGCGTTGACGCAAGCATGCAATGGGGCGGCAAGCGAATGATTTATTTGGGCAGCACAGTCTAAAGCATATGGAGACGGCGACAATCCAACGGTTGACCGAGCGGCAGAAGGATTGCCTGCGACTGGTTGCACAAGGGTATACGTCCAAAGAAATCGGTCGAACGCTCGACCTTTCGCCTAGCACGGTCGATAATCATATCCTGACGGCAGTTCAATCAATGAACGCCAACAGTCGCGGTGAAGCCGCTCGTTCTTTGACCGGGATCGAAGCTAGGCAAAAACTGCCTAGGGAATCACAGGCTCTTGCCGAATCGGCACAACCGGCGCTTTCATTGGTCTCGGCAGAGACACCAGTATTGACCATATCGGGTCAGAAAATCTGGTCGCTTCCGCCAATAGGAGGCCATACAAATGAACTTGATAGCGCAGAAAGATCACTCCGCATCGTCCAGGTTGCGGCTGTTGGTTTCGGGACCGTGATGAGCCTGACCCTGTTGATTGCAGGCGCATTTAAAATTTTCAGCTAAGGCTGAATTCATCCTTTCACATACACTCAAGATGCTGTTGCACCCGCAACGGTAAAGGGGGAAATATGCTTAGTATTCAAGACAACATCGGACAACTTGTCGCCACCGAAACACAAGGTGCATTGCGCGCAATCGATGACGCCATACTTACAGAACTGCGGCTGTGTACGACGTTGGTCGAAGCGTTTGAGGCGACAGGCCTGCCTGTAGGGCCAAGCCAGAAGCTTTTGCAATCCATCGCAAGCGGGCTGAATCACATTGTTGCCGGGCGCGGTGAAATGGCACATGCGGTTAAGACATTGACTGCAATAAAATCAGACAGCAGCTTGAAAGAAACAAGCTATAATTGCCCGGGTAATACGCAACCCTTGCTTGCGACTCAGGAAGCAGAAAGAAGCACTGTCGCTCCTGTGGTTGCTTACGGCTGATGCATACAATCAGCTCTCAACTGAAGCAGAAGGAGCATGAATCATGCTGATCAATATTCTGGTCTGGATGCTCCTTGCTTTGTGCAGCGTCTATGCAGCAGTGGTTGGGGGAACGACCGGCCGGATCGGGGCAGCGTTGAATGTTGGTGCAACAGTAGCAACGTTATATGCTCAAGATGTAATGCCGTGGACGCAAACGCATTTTCCAGTCTTGATGATTGATGTGTTGTTGATGGGCGCGTTGTTGACGCTAGCGATGAAAAGTCAGGTCTATTGGCCGATCTGGGCTGCTGGATTTCACCTCATCACCGTCACAGGTCATGCTGCGACACTGGTAGCACCGGATTTCCGTTCGTCTTTATATTATTACTTCAACGGCATGTGGGCCATCTTTGTCCAAATGGCGATGGTGTGGGGAATAACCCTTGACCGCTTCATGATACCAAAACGAATTTAATCACAAAGTAAACAACCCGGATTTGCGACCGGGCCTAATTCCGCATCACCAAAGAAATGACGTCGTTGCAACTGTGCCACGCCGACAGGAGAAGTTTTGTGTCCAATTGCTTTGCGACAACTGCCTAAACGATGGATGGGCTTGGGGCCTTTTTATTCCACGCGCGCGAGGAACTGCTGCTGTTCGGCGGATTCTGGTTTATCGTGAGTGGCGTGGACGATCTTGTCGTCGACCTGATATGGGGTGGGCGTTCTGGTTGGCGCTGGCTTACCCGCTATCGCCACACACCGCCGATGCGTGCTGACCAGCTGCCTTTGCCCATGACGAGCAGCCCGCTCGCAATCTTCGTCCCTGTTTGGCAGGAAGCGGACGTTGTTGGCCGGATGCTTTTGAACTGCACAGAAAGTTGGCAACAATCGGAGGGCAACTACCGCATTTATGTGGGCTGCTACGCCAATGATCCTGCAAGCATTCGCGCAGTGATAGCCGCTGCATCGCAAGAGTGCAGGATAAAGCTGGTGTTGTGTAAAACGCCTGGCCCAACAACCAAAGCAGATTGCCTGAATAACCTTTGGCGTGCCCTAACCCGAGATGAGCTGACAGGCGGCTATAAAGCCAAAGCGGTAATCCTGCACGACGCAGAAGATTATGTGCATCCGCTAGAACTGCGTATTTATGACTATCTAATCGAACGTGCAGCTGCTGTTCAATTGCCGGTCATACCGATTGCTGTGCCAGGCTCGGCTTGGATCAGCGGCCATTACGGTGACGAATTTGCTGAAGCGCATGGCAAGTCTTTGGTAGTCCGTGAAGCGGTTGGCGCTTCGGTTCCTCTGGCAGGTGTAGGCTGCGCGATTGAACGCAACCGGCTGGGCCGCATTGCTATCGCCCGCAATGGTGACCCGTTTGATGCTGACAGCCTGACAGAGGATTATGAGCTAGGATTGGGCCTGGGTGCCGATGGTGGCAAAGTAATCTTTGCCCGAATGCTGGATCAAGAGGGCACTCTCGTTGGAACCCGTGCCTGTTTTCCTGATACATTCGAGGCAGCAACCCGCCAAAAAGCTCGCTGGTTGACCGGAATCGCCCTAGCCGGTTGGGATCGACTCGGTTGGCGCGGCGGTTTCAGCGAAATTTGGATGCGGTTGCGAGACCGTAAGGCCGTGTTTGCGGCCATTGTCCTGACCACTGCCTATCTATGCATCGTGCTAACGGTGATTTTGATCGGGCTTGAACGCGTAGGCCTTTATCGGGCTCCTGCAGTTTCGGCTAATGTGCAGATACTCATTTTTCTGACTTTGATCCTATTGATTTGGCGGGTCGCTGTGCGTTGCACTTTCGTGTGGGGAATGCACGGAACGCGGCAGGCTTTTTTGTCGATCCCGCGCACCTTTGTCGCCAACGTCATCGGCATCGTCGCCGCACGCAGGGCTTGCTGGAGTTACGTGCGGCTGATGCTTGGCGGAACTTTGTGCTGGGACAAAACGGCGCACACGCACTTTCCCGACAAGGTGGTGCAGCGTGGCTGAAATACGCGGTCGTCCTTTTGCTTTTGTTGCGTTGACCCTTTCTGCGTGGGTTGGGGCACGCGTTATCATCTTAGCAAACGGTGAAAATGCGACTGCAGTATCACCCCTGCCTAAAGTTGCTTTGTCTGTGGATCCACTGCAGCCTGCTGCCAGCTTGCGGATTGCTACGTTGTCTAACTATCATCAAAAACGGTGTGGCTGGCGACAGCACGACCAGCGACTTCTCCATCACACAGTTTCAACCAGTTCCAGTCTCCCACCTGCCCAGGACCCTTGGCAGGACGGTGGCCGGCCTTCCGGTTTGTCTTTACTCGCCCTGGTCGCGGGCAGTGACGAACCCCAAAGCGCGGGTAGGGACACCCCCCCGTCCATTGCTTTGGCCCTTACGGGGGAGGCTGGCCCGCCAGAGATAAAAGCGCCCGCGCATAGAAGCTGGGGCGGTGAACTATACGCCTATAGTTTTTGGCGTTTTTCAACCGGCAGCGGTTCGGCGCTAGCCCCCGGCGCGCAATATGGCCGTAGCCAATCGGGCATCATTGGCACGATTGATCCGTTCGGTGCGCCTGACCGGGGGCTTAGTCTGCTAGCACGAGGATCGGTGACGCCGAGTGGGGATGAGCGCGAGCTAGCTTTAGGTTTTCGTTGGCGCCCTGACAAAGTATTGCCGCTTACATTTTCCGCCGAACGCCGGTTTCGCGCCAATGCACCAGACCGGTTTGCCGCCTATCTTGCCGGTGGTGTTGATGCGCTACCATTATCCGGTCGTTGGTCGCTCGACGCCTTCGGACAGGCGGGCTATGTCACAGGGCAAAGCGGCGGCGGCTTTTACGACGCGCAATTGCGGGCGATGCATCCGCTAACGAAACTTTCAACTATCCCGCTATCGGCTGGCATCGGGACGTGGGCAGGCGGGCAGAAGGGCGCGTCGCGGGTCGATGTCGGACCAAGTGTTGTTGCCAAAGTCGATACTGGACTGACAAACCTTTTGATACAGATTGACTGGCGAATGCGTGCCGCCGGACATGCTGAACCGAAAAATGGATTGGCGTTGACCGTTTCCACCGGGTTTTGAAACTTGCGCTTTCGCGGCGTTGCGCGTTAGGATGCAGCCATGAAAAAACACACTGTATTCATGCTGGTCGGCTCGGCACTCTGTATCGCTGCGTGCACAGAGAAAACGGTCGAGCTTCCTATCCCCCAGATTGCCGAAATGACCGAAGAAAGTCTGGCGGCGGATATCAAAGTTGATCAACAAATGGCGCATGTTGCGCTTCAATATATACGCCTAACGCTAGAGGCTGGAATGCATGAGGCCGAATGGGTCGATGCCTATTATGGTGACGACGATCTGCAACGCTGGGCTACCGAATCTCCGCGGAGCAAAGAGGCGTTACTGACCGAGATCAATGCGCTGATCGCTCGCCTTGATACCGAGGTGCTGCACAAGGAACATCGCAAAGACGTCCTGCAACGCGCGCGCGCCTTACGCGGTATGCTGCTCGCGGCGGACACAAGAATGCGGATGTTGTCGGGACAAAAATTTGCGTTCGACGATGAAGCTAAAGGCCAGTTTGCAACAGTTCCGGTGCTGAAACCGCTTGCCTTTTATGACGGCATCCTTGAGCGGCTGGAAAAGGAAATCCCCGGCACTGGACCGCTCGCCACGCGAGTCGATGCGTTTAACGAACGCTTTGTGATTCCAAAGGATCGGCTACAACCCGTGTTCGATGCCGCCATTGCGGAATGCCGCAGGCGGACGACCGAGCATATGACGCTGCCAACGGACGAAAGCTTCGTCATGGAGTTTGTCACCGGCAAGCCTTGGTCAGGCTATAATTATTATCAGGGGAAATACAAAAGCCTAATCCAAATCAACACTGACCTACCCATCCGCATTAGCCGCGCTGTTGATCTTGGCTGTCACGAAGGCTATCCTGGCCACCATGTCCTGAACCTGATGATCGAGAGTAAGCTCTATCGCGGCAAGGGGTGGGAGGAGTTTTCGGTCAACCCGCTGTATTCACCGCAAAGCGTGATCAGTGAGGGCAGCGCCAATTATGGCATCGACCTTGCCTTTTCTTCTGCCGAGCGGTTGCAGTTTGAACGCGATGTTCTCTATCCGTTGGCGGGGTTGGACCCAAAAACGGCTGAGGCGTTTTGGGAATTGCAGCAAACAACCGAAGCGCTGTCTGGCGCGCGGCTGACGATTGCCAAGCTGTACCTCGACGGAGAAATTGACCGGTCAAAGGCGCTGGCGCTAACCGAGAAATATCTGCTCGTCAGCCCCGCACGCGCAGAGCAATCGGTTGGCTTCACCGATCATTATCGCAGCTA
>JANMGR010000140.1:0-6618 GCA_031374785.1 Sphingomonadales bacterium
GGTCTTATCGGGCCACAGACCAAGGCCGAGAAACGCTTTACCTGTCTTTTCGCCAATCGCTTTGACCTGTTTCAAATGCCGCCCGGTTTCGGCGCAGGTCTGATGCAGGTTTTCCAGCGGTGCGCCGGAAAGCTCAAGCTGTCCTGCGGGCTCCAGACTGATGTTTCCGTCAGGTCCCTTCATGGCGATGACGTTGGTTGTGCCGTCGCGTGCGGTTTCCTCAATAGGTTCCCAGCCAAATTCCTGCGTCGCCATTAACAGGTCACGGATGCCGCCGGGTTCGTCATAAGACGGCGCGTGATGATCGCCGGTGCAATAGACGAACTTTTCATGCTCTGTGCCGATGCGCCAGCGTTCGGCGGGCTTTTCGCCTTTGGCCATGACCGAAATCAGCTGTGCGCGGTTTTCAATCACAGGATCGTTGCGATTCGAAACTGTTTTTGTGCTCATGACTGCGATGTATAAACGGAACTAGCGGTTGGCTAGCGATTTTAGCGGGTCAATTTACTGTTGCGGTTAACACCACGGAAAAGCTGTCGCCCGATAGCATCGTCCCGCGCGTAACGTTCACTGTGCCAGCCGCGAAGGACGCGCCAATCGGGTCAGTCTCATCTGCTCCAGCGGCATTGTCATCCTCTACCGTCGCGGCGCTTGCGCAGGTCGCGCCGGATAGCATCGAGCCTGCAACATAAGTCAATCTGGTTGGTATAATGTCATTCGCGTTGATCGTGGTCGCAATGCCCGGTCCTGTGTTAGTGATTGTAATGCAATAACGAACAGTTGCGCCGGGAATCGATTTGGGATTAGCGCCACTAATACCGTCGGTAATGATGCTGCTGACTTTGGTCGTGTTCAGCGTTGCTGGCTGCGGCGTGATCACCAAAGTCGAATGGAAGAATGTGCCGCTATCGGCATTCAAACTATCGCATATACTCAACGTCCATGTGCCATTGGCGTTCTGGCCATTAAAGGCGGTCAATGCGGCAAGTGGGCGGAAAGTACGCTGATAGGGCGGCACGACCGTTACAATGGCTGCGGTGTCATTTAGCGCCGTGTGCGTTGTAACCGCCGCCGCAGCGCTATCATCATACAGGACATTAAAATTGGCTTGGTTTGTGCCCGTATTCTGAATCAACGTGATTTGCGTTCCCGTCGGCGACTGCAAAAACATCCGCAAATCGCCGCGATACGTGTGCGACATCAACACGCCGATATTGACATCAGCGATGCTATAAATTTGCGGGATTGTGAAGGTGCGCAGCAACGGCGCGGTACAGGGCGTTGCGGTCTCATTGACTGTGCCATCGGTCGTATTGGTATAGTTTATTTGCGCAAATGCCGCCTGCGGAGCGCCGAATATAGAACATAGCATAAGGCAAACTACTGCCAACCGCGCGAACAGTGTTCGATCAGTCCGCGTTTCGACCGGCGCATTCTGGCGCTGGTTCGACTGGTGCAAACACGTTGCCATATGTGAACAATAGCAGCGCGAGGTTAATGGAGCACTACATTCGGCTTATGCTCTGGTTAGGTTTTACACGTGCGCTCGTCGTGTCAATCCACGTTGGCGTTAAAAACAAAGGCAAGGCTGGAACCTGCGGTTAACGATGTAGAGGTCGCTGTTATTGTCGCACCGGTGATCGACGCACCATTTGGGTCAGTTTCATCGGCGCCGCTGTTGTCATCATCCTCGGCCGTCGTCGCTGTCCCACAACTGGTGCCTGAAAACAACGTCGTTGGAACATAGGTCACATCGCCGGGCACTGCATCGGATAGCACTAGGTTGCTGGCAGTGATGCTGCCGATATTGGACACAGTAATGCAATAACGCACCAATGCGCCGGGAATGGCTTTAGGATTGGAAGCGCTGACGCCATCGGACAACACCGTGCTGATTTTCGACACCGAAAGATTGGCGGGTGTGCAGGTATACAGCGTGACGTTATCAACCTCAAAATCATCGGAAGTGCCGCCACCGGGAGTGAAAGTGAACGTAATTGCGCCTGTTGCTGAAACCGTTGTGGGCAGGTTGATCCGCCAGCCAGTTGAGATGAATTCGGTAATGCTGGTCAGATTGCCTGTCGCGCCGTTGAAATATGTGATTGCGGCACTTGTTCCCGCGTTCGGGTCAGTTGTGATGCGCGCGTAGAGCGTACCTGCCACGGTAATGTTGATTTGAGCAGAGGTGGAACCCGCTGAAGGAGACCCGTTACGCCACCACTGGCTCAACTGGATAACGGAGCCGCCACCGGCTCCGGGGCCGAATTTCAGCCCGGTCAGGCCACTTTGCGTTAAGGCGCCAGACGTCACATTGTCCGAAACGGCAGCAACGCCTGTTCCAGTCCAGATCGCCGCTGCTGTCCAATTGGTCCAGCTTGGGCCGGTCCCTGCCGCAAATGTGCCGTTGGAAATGATCTGGTTGGTTCCGCCAGCCGGACATGTAGGTGCAGCCAGCGTCGATGCCACTGTGAACGGCACGGTCGCGTAATCATCTTCCGTTGTCACGCCATTGTTAACAGTTGAATCCGGATCGGGCAGCGAACTTGCACTGACTTGTGCGATATTTGTCACTGTGCCGGACACAGCGGTGACTGTGCCGGTGATCGTAATCGCCGCATTTGCACCTGGGGCAAGGCTGCCCACCGTCCACACGCCGGTGATGCTGTTATAGCTGCCAGCACCCGTTGCTCCGGTAAATGTAAAGCCTGACGGGAGCGTGTCTTGCACTGTGATGCCCGTCGCAGTCGCGGTTGAGGCAGGCGATGCTGCGCTGCTAACGGTCAAAACATAGCTGATGCTGCTGCCCGATGAAGGACCACCATTGCTAACGGTTTTGGTCAGCGAAAGGTCGGCGCGCTGCGGATAGACAATGACTTCATAATCCTCAACCTCGCCGACGGATCCGCGCGTCGTAGGACCGACTCCGTTTACGGCTGACCACCGAAAACGTGCTATGGTGGTAACCTCGGTCGCGCCTGCGGGCGGCGTAACCGCCAGCCGTATAATACCATTGACCGAGCCGTCGGTATCGCCAGCCCCGCCATCAACCGCATCGGTTGCAATCTGGTCACCCGCTGTCGCAAAGCTGCCGTCATCGGCCCAGTCGATCCAACCTTGCAGGCGGCCGCCTGCGCCTGTGACTGCAACGTTGATATTGCCTGCCACACCGCGTGTAAGCGTCGGGAACGTAACACCATCATCAGAACCATCGCTTGAAGCATTGGCGCTGGCAATCGGGCTGGGCGTAACTGGCGTTGCCTGCACGTTGGTGACAGCTGAATTTTCTATGGTCGGTTGCGTCCCCATGAACAGGCCACCGACGATGTGGCTAGCGGCGGCTGTGGTATCATAGCTGCCCGGCGCGTCGCCAAAATCTTCGTCAACCGACGCAGTCAAAGTCCAGCCATCGGTGCCTGTTGGCGTGCCTGTGCCTGCGATCAACAGATCAAGCTGCATCGTGACTGTGGTGAACGTGCCGTTGATCCTCACGCTACCGCAACTTGCCGCTGTTCCTGCGGTGCAATTGGTTCCACCGTTTAGGGCAGTGGAGCGTATTTCAGTGCTGCTGACAGTAAATTGGGTGTTGCCTGCCAGCCGTGTAAAGGTCGGCAGCGTCGGGGCGTCGGACGAGGACATCACGAACGCGGTATGGTAAATCGGTGTGCCGTTGTTGCTGCCAATCCCAGAGATATGAATCACAGGGTTGGTGACTGCACTGCTGAATGTCAGTGTGATATTGCCTCGGTTGGCGCACCGCGCAACAGCGATGCTGCAACCTGTCGCTGTCACATCGAAATCGACAGCATTGGTTGTGACCGCAATCGCCGGTGATAGCATCGCGGCTGTAACACCACCTGTGTTATTCAACGGCGCTGACGCAGCAAAAAAAGCTGTATTTGCGCCGGTCTCGCTGACGGTCATGGTCATACCACCGGGATAAGTTTTTACCACGGGTCCTGCGCCAGAGCTGGTCGCAGGCGTTTGGTTAGCATATGCATAGCCTGCAAAAAGCAACAGCAACGCCGCTAGCGCAGCATAAAGCCACGCGCGATAATTGCCCTTCACATAAGGCGCGGCGCTTGCCGGATTACGAAATTGGTTCAAAAACACATACTTCGATTGAACCAAAATACTTGATTAATGATAAACAAAGGCCCGATTTACCCGCGTTAGATGTAAAATCGCGTGTCGCTGTCCTGAACTTTGGGGCGCGAAAAATCAGTGGCTGTCCATCCACACCGCAATAGCCGCAACCGCCGCTGTGTCTGCCCTTAAGATGTTTGACCCCAATGAAACCGCTACGGCAAACGGCGCACCTCTGATCGCGGCATTTTCCTCGTCAGTGAAGCCACCTTCTGGCCCGATCAAAATCGCCGCCTTGGTGGCTCGGCTCTGCCGCACAGCCTCACCAAAGCGTTCGCCGCCGCGTTCATCGCAGAAATATAGGGTGCGGTCAGACGGCCAGTCTTTCAGCATCGCGTCCAGCTTTATAAGCGGCGCAATTTCTGGAAGCGTCGTCCGCTCGCATTGCTCCGCCGCCTCGATCATCTGTGACCGCAGCCGGTCTTCCTTGACCTTATCGACCACGCAGCGCCGCGTCAGCACCGGCACAAAACGGCCAACGCCCAACTCGCAGCTTTTCTCCGCAATCCAATCCAGCCGGTCCCTTTTAATCAGCGCCTGACACAGCCACAGATCGGGCGACGGCAAACGGTCGCGGAGTTTACCAACCACCGTCAGAACCAAATCGCGTTTGCCCGTCGCAACAACAGTCGCCAGATATTCGCCGCTGCGGTCATCGAACAGCTTTACCGGCGCGCCGTCCTTCATCCGCATGACATTCAACAAATAATGCGCCTGCCCGCCCTCGATGCGCAGCTCTGCACCCTCGCTTAGCAGTTCATCGACGAACAACCGTGGGGTTGAATGTGGGGGCCAGGCGGGCGTAGCGGGCATTTTTATCCTTCATCCTCGCGCTGCCGCACTAGCGGCAGTGCAATACATGTAAAAGAGACGAGAGAGGGAGAGAGGACTAAATTTGAACTGCCCCCTCGCGTCCTCCCGTCTCTTTTACATATCTTTATCACAAAATTGCCAACCTAGATCCGGCGGCCAAGTCTAGTGAGCGATTGAGTTATGACAGGACTTGGTCTTAATGCTACCTTGTGACTCACACAACCACCTCTCCCGATACCGAAATCCAAGGCCTCGTCCGCTGGTTACCCACCAGCCTGCGTCCGTTCGCTTTGCTCGCCCGGTTTGACCGGCCGATTGGGTGGTGGTTGCTGTTCTGGCCTTGCGTATTCGGTTTAACGCTCGCGGGCGGAGCGTTTAGCCATTGGTCGCTAATCCTGTGGATGCTGCTCGGTGCCATCGCGATGCGCGGCGCTGGTTGTGTATATAACGATATCGTCGACCGCGATCTGGATGCAAAAGTAGCGCGCACCGCTAGCAGGCCGCTTGCCAGTGGTGTGGTTAGTGTAAGAGCTGCTTGGATTTGGTTGCTGATGTTATGCGCGTTGGGCCTCATCGTCTTGCTGCAACTGCGGATCGAGGCGCAACTCGTGGCCCTGTGCAGCCTCGCGCTTGTTGCCGCTTACCCCTTCATGAAACGCATTACTTGGTGGCCGCAATTGTGGTTAGGGCTAGTGTTTAGCTGGGGCGCTTTGGTCAGCTGGGTCGCGGTCACCGGCACCGCCGACGCCGCTATGTTGTGGCTCTATGGCGGGACAATATTCTGGGTCATCGGCTATGACACCATTTATGCAATGCAAGACCGTGAGGACGACGCGATGATCGGCGTTCGCTCCAGCGCGCTGCGCATGGGCAAACATATCCGCAGCGGCGTTGCTGTGTGCTATTTCTTTGCGCTAATCGGTTGGGGTTTTGCGATTTGGAGTGTGCGGCCGCAGGGGCAAGCACTAATTGCGCTAGCCCCCGCTGCTTTCCACTTGGCTTTTCAGGTGGCTACCCTCAAAAAGGATGGCAGCAACGCGCTGGGCCATTTCCGATCGAACAAGCTAACAGGAATGTTGGTGATGGCGGCCTGTCTGGTCGTTGGCACCGCCGCGTAATAGAGGAGAATTTATGGGTAACCGTCGTCTGGGTAAAAGCGGAATTGTCGTGTCCGACATCTGCATGGGCACAATGACTTTTGGCTCGCAAGCCGATGAAGCCGTCGCACACCGCGTGCTGGACATGAGCCTTGACGCAGGAATCAACTTTTTCGACACAGCCGAGGGCTATCCCGTGCCGCCCGATATCAAATGGGTTGGCCGCACAGAGGAGATCGTCGGGCGCTGGCTAAAAGGCAAAAACCGGGACGCGATTATCATCGCCACTAAAGTATCCGGCCCCAGCCATGTCTGGTTCAAATCGCCGTGCCGGGGCGGCATGACCTCGCTTGACCGGCGGCATATCACGACCGCAGTGGAGGATAGTCTGCGCCGTTTGCAGACCGACTATATCGACCTGTACCAGACGCATTGGCCCGATCATGGCACTGCCTATGACGAAACGATGGAGGTGCTCGACGAGCTGATCCGCGCGGGCAAAGTGCGGATTATCGGTTGTTCGAACGAAACCAGCTGGGGCCTGATGAAATCGATTTCTGCGTCA
>JANMGR010000164.1:0-5257 GCA_031374785.1 Sphingomonadales bacterium
GTCGGCGGTGAGCCGGTGGCAGACATCACGGCGCGGCATTCGGCGCTGACTGGTATCGAAGTCCCCCCCGATGTCGCGCCGAGCATGATTGATGAATTCCCGGTGTTCTTTGTCGCCGCCAGCATGGCGCAAGGGCGGACGGTGACCAGTGGGTTGGACGAACTGCGCGTGAAGGAAAGCGACCGGCTGGCGTTGATGGCGACTGGGTTGAAAGCCATCGGTTCAAAGGTTGAGGAACGCGAGGACGGCCTTGTCATAGACGGCAGCGGCGGCGAGCCGTTGGAAGGCGGCGCGACCGTCGCTAGCGCACTAGACCACCGTATTGCGATGAGCTTTGCGGTGGCTGGGCAGCATTGCTACGCGCCGGTAACGGTGGATGATGTGTCGCCGATTGCGACGAGTTTTCCGACATTTGAGGCGATGTTGGCGGGGTTGTCAGTTTGATTGCTCTCCGGCGAAATGCGCAACTCTCCTCTCCAGTGGGAGAGGATATGAAGCCTTATGAGCAGCGCGAATTAGGCGAAGTTGGTGAGGGGTTGTGCGTGATCGATAGGGCACAACCCCTCACCCAGCTTCGACTAACCACCTACGCCAAGGCTTCGGCGGTAAGTCTGTGCAACCCTCTCCCACTGGAGAGGGGAAGAGTATGATTATCGCTGTCGACGGCCCGACAGCCTCTGGCAAAGGCACGATTTCCAAGGCTTTGGCGGCGCATTATGGGCTGCCTTTTCTTGACACGGGCTTGCTCTATCGTGCGGTGGGGCAGCAGCTGGCGTTTAACGGCGGTAATGCCGATGTTGCGGCGGATGCGTTGGCGGGATGCGCCTTTCCCGATGCGCTGCTTGACGATCCGGTGTTGCGCAATGAAGAGGTTGGCGGGCTGGCTAGCCGCGTGTCGGTGCATCCGGAGGTGCGGGCGGCGCTGAATCAGCGGCAGGTGGACTTTGCGAACCAACCCAAAGGCGCTGTGCTCGATGGCCGCGATATTGGCACGGTCATTGCGCCGCATGCGGATGTGAAGCTGTTCGTCACCGCCGCTGCTGAGGTGCGTGCAAACCGCCGCTATGAAGAGATGTTGTCGCGCTGGCTGGATGTCGATTTTGACAATATCCTTGCTGACATTCGGTTGCGCGACGAACGCGATGCCAACCGCGCCGAAGCGCCGCTGAAACCGGCTGACGATGCGATCTTGCTTGATACCGGCGATTTGACTATAGGCGGCGCCGTTCAAGCTGCAATTGCTGCTGTGGAGGCTCGCCTCCGCGCTGTATGAGTGGCCGGAGTGTTGGAGAAACCACACCCGTCACCCTCAACTTGTTTCAGGGTCCACTTTTCCTCGCTGACCATTGGTCTAAGTTGTGGGATGGATGCTGAAACAAGTTCAGCATGACGACGGTATTGATATTCAATGCACTGTATTTGAACGCTTTATTGCTATTCGGGCAATACGGCATTTCTGGTCAAAGACCATCGGAACCAACCGATTGGCCGGACAAAAAGTACGCAAGGAAACTCTAACCTATGGCAAGTTCGCCAAACCCGACCCGCAACGATTTTGAAGCGTTGCTTAACGAATCACTTGGTGGTGCAGAAGCAGGCTTTGAAGGCCGCGTCGTAAAAGGCACCGTTACCGCAATCGACAATGACCATGCGATGATCGACGTGGGTTTGAAATCCGAAGGCCGCGTTGCGCTTCGTGAATTCTCCATGCCGGGTCAGCCATCGACTCTCGCCGTTGGCGATGAAGTCGAAGTCTATGTCGACCGTGTCGAAAATATGAACGGTGAATCGGTTCTGTCGCGCGACCGCGCACGCCGTGAAGCTGCTTGGGATACGCTTGAAGGCGAATTCGCCGCTGAAAAACGCGTTGAAGGCGTTATCTTTGGCCGCGTTAAAGGCGGCTTTACTGTTGACCTTGGCGGCGCTGTTGCGTTTTTGTCCGGCAGCCAAGTCGATGTCCGCCCCGTGCGCGACGTTGCGCCGTTGATGGATATCGCACAGCCATTCGTGATCCTGAAGATGGACCGTCGCCGCGGCAACATCGTTGTCTCGCGCCGTGCAATTCTTGAAGAAACCCGTGCAGAACAGCGCACCGGATTGATCCAGAACCTTGCCGAAGGTCAGATTATCGAAGGCGTTGTCAAGAACATCACTGATTATGGTGCGTTCGTTGATCTGGGCGGCATCGATGGCCTGCTGCATGTCACCGACATCAGCTATAAACGTATCAACCACCCAAGCGAAGTCATCAACATTGGTGATACCGTCAAGGTGCAGATCGTCCGCATCAACAAGGACACACAACGCATTTCGCTGGGCATGAAGCAGCTGGAAAGCGATCCTTGGGATGCAGCGGTTGCCAAATATCCTGTTGGAACCAAGCTGAAAGGTGCTGTCACCAATATCACCGAATATGGCGCGTTCATCGAACTGGAATCGGGTATCGAAGGTCTGGTCCATGTGTCGGAAATGTCCTGGACCAAAAAGAACGTCCATCCGGGCAAGATCGTTTCGACCAGCCAAGAAGTCGACGTCATCGTACTCGACATCGATATGGAAAAGCGCCGCATTTCGCTGGGTCTGAAACAGGTTCAGAACAATCCGTGGGAAAGCTTTGCAGAAAAGTTCCCTGTCGGTTCGCAAGTCGAAGGCGAAGTCAAGAACGCGACCGAATTTGGTCTGTTCATTGGTCTGGATGGCGATGTCGATGGCATGGTCCACATGTCAGATATCGCATGGGGCATTACCGGCGAAGACGCGCTTCACCTGCACCGCAAGGGCGAAACGGTTAAAGCCATCGTGCTTGATATCGACGCAGAAAAAGAACGCATTTCGCTTGGCATCAAGCAGCTTGAAAAAGGCGCACCAGCAGCAGGCGGCGGCGCAAGTGCCGCTGCGGCTGGTGGCTTGAAAAAGGGTGCGACTGTTACCGTCACGGTCCTTGAAGTCCGCGATGGCGGCCTTGAAGTGCAGGCAGGCGACGATGGCGCAACCGGCTTTATCAAGCGTGCAGACCTTGGCCGCGACCGTGACGAGCAACGTCCCGATCGTTTCCAAGTGGGTCAGAAATTCGACGCGTTGGTGGCCGGATTTGACCGTTCGAAAAAGCCCAATTTCTCGATCAAAGCGTTGCAGCTTGCCGAAGAAAAGCAGGCGGTCGAGCAATATGGTTCGTCGGATTCGGGCGCATCGCTTGGCGACATTCTTGGCGAAGCTCTAAAAGGTGCCAAGAAGTAAGCTTTTTGCAATGGATTGCACTTTTGCAGGTGCGCAAAAATCGGGGGTGTGCCAGCGCGGCACGCCCCCTTTTTATTGCTCTCCCGATTTTACATCTCGGGATATTTCCGTTGTAAGGCCTTTGAAACTCTGTCACTATCTTGGCCGTTGAAGATGACGTTCGAGTCTTTTCGAGCGGTCAATCGGCAGTAGGAGGCGCGGTGCGATGATCCGATCTGAGCTGGTAAAGAAGCTGGAAGCTGAAAATCCGGGCATGACGCCGGATGAGGTTGAGCGTATCGTCGATCTGTTCTTCAATCAGATTATTCAGCGATTGTCCGATGGTGGCCGCGTTGAATTACGCGGCTTCGGTGCTTTTTCCACCCGCGAACGCAAACCGCGCAAGGGTCGCAATCCGCGCACTGGCGAGGCCGTCGATGTTCCTGCCAAAAGCGTACCCTATTTCAAACCGGGCAAAGAAGTCCGCGAGCGATTGAACAAATAAGCTGCTTGGTTTTTAATGCAGCTTCGCATTACAATTTGACCTAGACAACATTGCGCGCCATTGCCGCTGCACTGTGCGGACGTGGCGAAATCGGTAGACGCAACAGACTTAAAATCTGTCATCCTTTGGATATGCGGGTTCAAGTCCCGCCGTCCGCACCAAAAGTTCTAAATCCCCAAGGTTGCTAGGCTGCGACCTTCCCCCTAAACAATCCAGATGCGCCTGATGTCGTCCCTGCTGCTTTTCATGCTGTGTGCGTGCAGCAGCGGTGTGCAACCGGGTGCGGTGACAGGGACGGATACACTGATCCGCCTCTCTGATTCCGATGCGCGTGGGCTTGATCCGCAGATGGTCTCCGACCTAGCATCGATCCGTATATCAGCGGATCTGTTTGAAGGGCTGACGCGTTTTGATGCAGCCGGCAAAGCCGAAGCAGGTATAGCCGAACGTTGGACGGTGAGTGCCGACGGCAAAGTCTGGACTTTCCGCTTGCACGATGGCCTGAAATTCTCCGATGGCACAGCGTTAAAAGCACAAGTGTTCCCCGATGCCTTTGCACGCATAAACGATGAAGACAGCGGATCGCCACATCGCTCACTTTTCGGTGTGATCGACGATCTTAAGGCTCTCGATCCGCAAACTGTGCTTATCCGGCTGAAAAACCCATTTCCCGAACTGCCAGCTCTGCTAGCACACCCCGCAATGGCAGCGTTGCCTTTCCACCGCATTACAGCGGTCGGCGATAAATGGACGGCGGATCGCCCATTGGTGACAAGCGGGGCGTATCGTTTGGTTGACTGGAAATTGAACCAGCAATTGCGTTTGGAGGCGAACCCGCGCTGGCACAGCGGACGCCCTGTCAGTGCAAAACTGATCTGGCGGCCAATGGATAACATGAATGCGTCGATGCGGCTGGTGCTGGCGGGTGGCGCGCATATCGGCAGCGACTATCCGCCCGCGCGGCATCACTGGTTAAAGGCGCAATATCCAAAATTGGTGCATAGCCATCCGTATCTAGGGACCTATTATTTTGCCTTTAATACGCGCAAGCCGCCGTTCGATGATGTGCGGGTGCGGCGGGGGCTATCAATGGCAATTGACCGCGATTGGCTGGCGCGCAAAATGGTCGATGCGGGAAATGAGCCGGCATGGGGGTTGCTTCCCAAGTCATTGGGGGCCGGCGCGATCTATCGACCTGAATGGGCCGATTGGGCACAGCCAAAGCGACTGGAAGCGGCTAAGCAGTTGTTAGCTGAGGCGGGATATGGCCCCAACCGCCCATTAAGTTTTGAAATCCGCTTCAACAGCTCAACCGAACATCGCCGTGCAGCCGTCGCTATGGCGACAATGTGGCGCGCACTTGGGGTTGAGGCGAAATTGCTGAACAGCGAGGCGAGCCTGCATTTTGACAGCCTGAAACGCGCCGATTTTCAATTTGCCCGCTCGGGCTGGATTGCGGATATGCCCGCGCCAGAAAACTTCCTTTCGGTCCATCGCAGCGACACTGGCGTTCAGAATTATTCGGGCTATGCCAGT
>JANMGR010000189.1:0-12300 GCA_031374785.1 Sphingomonadales bacterium
AATTGCTGACAAGCTGGAAATCGATCACGCCCGCCGTGTTCAGGACCTTTCGGATGCCGAAATCCTGAAATTGCGCGAAACGATTGATGCCGACCACACAGTCGAAGGCGATCTGCGTCGCACAGTGTCGATGAACATCAAGCGTTTGATGGATCTGGCCTGCTATCGCGGTCTTCGCCATCGTAAAGGTCTGCCGGTCCGCGGTCAGCGCACGCATACAAATGCGCGCACTCGCAAGGGTAAATCCAAGGCCATCGCCGGTAAGAAGAAATAAAAACAGTCCGGGGGACTGAATTTTATTTCTCCGCCGGAGGCCCAAACGGTTTTTACAAGATTTAGGATAGAGCAAAATGGCACGCGAACCTCAGCGCATTAAAAAGCGCGAACGCAAAAACATTTCAGCTGGTGTGGCTCATGTCAACGCCAGCTTCAACAACACGATGATTACCATCACCGACGCCCAAGGCAACACCATCAGCTGGTCAAGCGCCGGCACGATGGGTTTCAAAGGCAGCCGTAAATCGACACCTTATGCAGCACAGGTTGCTGCAGAAGATGCCGGTAAAAAGGCCGCTGAGCACGGTGTTCGCACGATTGAAGTCGAAGTCAAAGGCCCGGGTTCGGGTCGCGAAAGCGCGCTTCGTGCGTTGCAGGCTGTTGGCTTTACGATCACGTCGATCCGCGATGTAACCTCGATTCCGCATAACGGCGTTCGTCCGCCAAAGCGTCGTCGCGTTTAATTTTAGGGACACCGTATTCGGTGTCCCTGCCTACAGTCAAAGGGGACACGCAATAGCATGTCCCAGTTCAAGTTTCAAATCGGGCTGACTCGGACGGTGCACCAAAACCGGTTCAGTCCCAACCCAAGGGGAAATCCATGTCCGTCAATCTTAAGAACTGGCAGGAATTGAAAAAGCCCGTGGGCCTTGAAGTAAAATCCGGTGGCGACAGCCGCCGCAAGGCCACTTTTGTTGCTGAACCGCTGGAACGCGGATTTGGCCTGACGCTGGGTAACGCGCTGCGCCGTGTTCTTTTGTCGTCGCTGCAGGGCGCAGCCATTACCTCGATCAAGATCGAAAACGTCTTGCACGAATTCTCGTCGCTTGCTGGCGTTCGTGAAGACGTGACCGACATCGTCCTGAATATCAAACAGGTCGCTCTGAAGATGGAGGGCGAAGGTCCAAAGCGTATGCAGCTTTCGGCCACTGGTCCTGCCACCGTTAAGGCTGGCGACATTGCGGTTTCGGGTGACATCACTGTCATGAACCCGGAGCTGGTCATCTGCCATCTTGATGAAGGCGCAAGCTTCAACATGGAAATTACAGCGGACACTGGCAAAGGCTATGTTCCCTCGGTTGCCAACCGTCCGGCAGATGCCGCAATTGGGCTGATCCCGGTTGACTCGCTTTATTCGCCTGTTCGCCAGGTTGCTTATAAGATCGACAATGCGCGCATCGGTCAAGAGCTGGACTATGATAAGCTCAACCTGACGATCGAAACCGACGGCACAGTGACTCCCGAGGACGCCGTAGCTTATGCTGCGCGTATCCTTCAGGATCAGCTGCAAGTGTTCGTTCACTTCGAAGAAACGATGGCAGCGTCCTCGCCGATGATCGGCATGGCGGCGCCTTCGGCTTCTTCCGAAGAATCCGACGCGAACCAGCTGAACCGGTATCTATTGAAGAAAGTCGACGAGCTGGAATTGTCGGTCCGCAGCGCGAATTGCCTAAAGAACGATAACATCATCTATATCGGCGATCTGGTGCAAAAGAGCGAAGCAGAAATGCTGCGCACGCCAAACTTTGGCCGCAAGTCCTTGAACGAAATCAAGGAAGTGCTGTCGAGCATGGGTCTGCGCCTCGGCATGGATATTCCAGGCTGGCCACCAGAGAACATCGAAGAAATGGCCAAGAAGCTTGAGCAGGAATTGCTGGGCTGATTGGAATACCCTCGCCCCTTCAGGGGAGAGGTACGAGACTTGGCAGCTTGCTGCCTAGTCGCAGTGGAGAGGGGCTGGACGGCGAAGTATCGCCAAGCTTCCCCTCTCCAAGTTTCGGTAGCGGCCAAGTCCGCAACCTTCACTATCCTCTCCCCTAAAGGAGCGAGGGAAAAATGGCCAAAGGCAGCGGCCTGAATTGCTGCCTGGATCGGGGTACCTGATACGGCCCCCATACGAACGAAGGAATGAAACATGCGCCATAAAGTTGGCTATCGGAAACTGAACCGCACCAGCAGCCATCGTATCGCGATGCTGCGCAACATGGCGGCTTCGCTGATCAAGCACGAACAAATCACCACTGGCGTTGCCAAGGCGAAAGAACTTCGCCCTTACATCGAAAAGCTGATTACGCTGGCGAAAAAGGGCGGCTTGTCCAACCGCCGTCTGGCGCACAGCCGTTTGATGGATGACGCGCAATTGGTGAAATTGTTCGCTGTGCTGGCTGAACGCTACAAAGACCGCAACGGTGGTTACACCCGCGTGATCAAGGCTGGCTTCCGCGCATCGGATGCCTCGGCAATGGCGATCATCGAACTGGTCGACCGCGACACCAGCGCCAAGGGCCAAGACAGCGGCCCTGTCGAAGCGGACCTTGACGAAGCGGCGTAAGCCGAATATTTTTTAATAAATGGGGTGCCGTCGATGAGATGGCGCCCTTTTTTGTTTAACGCAAAGTCCACAAAGATTTTTAAGAGATCAGCGGGAAACGCGATGTTTCATTCTTTCACTAGCCTCTTAAAAATCTTCGCGATCTTTGCGTTAAACGCTTGCTGCAGAAATATACTGATTTTCTAAACGCGAAGCGTCGCCGAATACAGCGATGATGGCATGTCGGGATCATCAGCATCGGATACGCAGAGCAGCTCCACTCCGGTCTCAGTGCGCCGCGCGCTGATTCCTTCAATTTTGCAAATGGGCTCTAGCGGCTCGATCATTATAACATCGAGGTCGCCATCCAGCACGACAATCGCAGCCCCCAAAATGGCGCCATCTGCATAGCTGTCATCGGTCACCTCCGCGACGGCGGATAGTAGGATATGGCCGTCGCCCAACGAACATGCGTCGGTGACCGTCAACGGTACACCGTCGATGAAAGGGAGAGCGATTGTTTTGACTAAAGTGACCGCGACGGCCTCATCACCGTTGATCGCGCTCAACACTGTTTCAAATATACAGGTTTCTGGATTTTGCATGTTTCCACGATTGAACAACAACAGCCGTTCGCCGCGCACCACCGCGCCTTCTAGATTTATCTCTGTGACCAGAGGCGCGAGTGCAGCAAACAGGGGCTGCAAGTCGTGTACAACGCAATCACCACTAGCGAGATTGACCAAAACGCCGCGCATCCGCTGATCTGTTGAACCGGAACCCATTGCGCATATCGCTGAGTCGCCGCCCTCACCGAAAGCGGGCAGCGCGAACAGTATCTCAAAATCAGGTTTCAGTTTTTTACGCTTCTTCTTTTTGCGCGGCAGATCGCCGGGGAGCAGCCGGATCAGGCGACCGGGGGCATCGTCGTATTGGTGGAACACCACCAGATACTGCTCATCATCACCGACCACACACAAAGTATCGCCGATCAGCACCAGCCCGCTGGCAGCTGCAAGAAATGGGTTCCCCGACGCCAGCGGCTCGACGGTGTCCAGATAGCGAATATTGGTCAATTGCATCGGCGGCGCATAGCATATTTACCCCCTTGGCCAGACACTTTCCCCGCACTAGGTTGCACGTAATATTATTATGGATTGAGAGAGGATTATGTCCCCATGCGTGTTGCGTTTTTGCTTAGCGTTGCTGCCACAGGTTTGACCGTTCCGGCCTTTGCCGCTGATGCCGGACAGATGGCCAATCCACTCACAATAAAAATATCAAAAGAATGCGCAGAGAAGATGATGCCGAAAATGGAAGAAAACCCTCAAATCTTTGATGCTCCAGCAAAAGCATCATCGGATATACGCCATGAATGCGTCGGCTATCCGATTACACGCACGACCGATGTGGTTGAAGAACAGTTTGGTGTAAAGGTTGCCGATCCGTATCGCTGGCTTGAAGATGATGTCCGCACTAGCAAAGAAGTGGCTGATTGGGTCGCATCGCAAAAAGCGGTGTCGGACAATTATCTCGATACGCTGCCCGGAAAAGCCGCGCTCGCCGCAAAGATGAAGACGCTATATGATTATGAGCGTTACAGCCTGCCCGAAAAGGCGGGCGGGCATTATTTCTTTACAAAGAATGACGGGCTGCAGAACCAGTCGGTTCTGTATGTGCGCAAGGGGCTGAAAGGCAAAGACCGCATCCTGATCGACCCGAACACATGGGCCAAGGATGGCGCGACTGCGCTCGATAGTTGGGTGGCGTCAAAGAATGGTAAGCTGCTCGCCTATGCAATCCAAGACGGCGGGTCTGACTGGCGGACGATTAAGGTCCTTGATGTGACGACGGGCAAGCCATTGTCCGATGAAATTCAATGGGCGAAGTTCACCAATATCAGCTGGGTGGGCAATGAAGGCTTTCTCTATTCGCGCTTTGCCGCGCCGTCCGAGGGTGCAGCGTTTCAACAGCTGAATTTCAACCAGACCGTGTATTTCCACAAAATCGGCACGCCGCAAAGCGCGGATCAGGTGGTCTATGCGACACCCGACCGGAAAGAGTTGGGGCACAGTGCCCAGGTGACCCAGGACGGGCGCTGGGTGGTGCTGACCAGCTCGTCGGGGACCGACGAGAAATATGAGCTGAATCTGATTTCGCTGGGTAAGAATCGCGAGTGGAAAGCCAAGCCACTCGTCAGCGGTCTCGATCATGATTGGCAGTTGATCGACGGTGTTGGCGATAAACTCTATTTCGTCACAAACAAAAATGCGGCCAAGCTGAAGGTTGTCAGGATGGACCTATTTCAACGCATGACTGAAATGCAGAGTCCATGCGCCCCAACAGAAGATTGTAATTCGGACGTTTGGGTTGAAAAGGACATTATTCCTGAACGCGCTGAGACACTCGCCCGCGCACAGATAGTCGGCGACCGCATGGTGCTGTCCTATCTCAAAGACGCTGCATCCATGGCGATGATGACGGACCTAAACGGCAAGCCAGTGCAACAGATCGCCCTTAACAGCATCGGCACCGCCAGCGGCTTTGGCGGCAAGCCCGGCGATCCGGAAACCTTCTACGCCTTTTCCAGCTTTAACCAACCAGGGGCGATTTATCGTTTTGACTCGCGCTCTGGCAAATCGACACCCTTCGCGCTTCCTAAATTGAGCTTCAAGCCGGAAGAGATCGCGGTCAGCCAAGTCTTCTATCCGTCAAAGGACGGCACCCAAATCCCGATGTTTATCGTCCATAAAAAGGGGCTGGACGTGTCGAAAGGCGCGCCGACGATCTTGTATGGCTATGGCGGGTTCAACATCTCGTCACTGCCGGGGTACAGCCCAACGCGGATGGCGTGGATTCAATCTGGCGGCGTGTTTGCGGTCGCCAATTTACGCGGTGGCGGCGAATATGGAAAGCCGTGGCATGATGCAGGTCGCTTGCTGAACAAGCAGAATGTCTTTGACGATTTCATTGCGGCGGGCGAGTATCTTATCGTTAAGGGGATCACCACCAAGGCCAAGCTGGCGGTTGAGGGGCGGTCCAATGGCGGTTTGCTCGTTGGCGCTGTGGTCAACCAACGGCCAGATTTGTTCGCAGCGGGCCATGCGGCGGTCGGGGTGATGGACATGCTGCGCTTTGACCGGTTTACGGCGGGACGTTATTGGGTCGATGATTATGGCTATCCCAATAAAGAAGCCGATTTCAAAAACCTTCTTACTTATTCGCCATACCACAACATCAAAACTGGCGTGGCCTATCCGGCGGTGATTGTTTCAACTGCAGACACAGACGACCGCGTAGTTCCCGGACACAGCTTCAAATACACCGCCGCGTTGCAAGCCGCCGATACCGGCGACAAACCCAAGATTATCCGCATCGAAACGCGGGCAGGACATGGCAGCGGCAAGCCGACTGACAAGCTGATCGAGGAATATAGCGAGATCTACGCGTTTTTGGCGAAGTGGACGGGGATGGAGTTTTCGGACAACTAAGCCTTGGTTTGTGTGATGAGGTAGTGCCAATTTTTGATTTGGAAGAAATAAGGGAAAAAAGAAATAAGAGAGCTCTAGGATTTGCACGACCTGTCCCGCCGCCACCGCTTCCTTCTTTCTTATTATCCTTATTTCTTCTAACCAAATAATTGCACGACCTAACAGCCAAGGAGTTACCTAAATGGCGACCACTGAATGGCAACCGCGCCCCGCAAGTTGGTGGGAACGCCACATGGTCCCCCGCTTGATCGGCTGCGCCTGTGCGCAACCACAGATTATGAAAGCACGCAGCCGGATTGTGCCACAGGCGTCGGGCGATGTGCTGGAATTGGGTTGCGGCGGCGGGATCAATATGGCGTTTTATGATCCGGCAAAGATCACTAGCTTATCTGGCGTCGATCCTTCACCCGCTTTGCTGGAGCGTAGCCGTGAAGCGGCACAGGCCATTGGCTTGAACGCCGACATTCGTGGCGGGGTTGGGGAAGCGCTGCCGTTTGCGGACGCCAGCTTCGACAGCGTGCTGATTACCTTCACCTTGTGCTCGGTGGATGACCAGCAGCAGGTTCTATCCGAAATGCGCCGCGTCCTCCGCCCCGGTGGCAAGGCGTTGTTCCTCGAACATGGCAGCGCACCCGACGCATCGGTGCAAAAATGGCAGCGGCGGATTGAGCCCGTTTGGAAACGGATCGGCGGCAATTGCCATCTGACCCGCAAAATTACCGGCGCGTACGAAACGGCTGGTTTCAAAATAACACAGGGCGACAAAGGGTATATGCCCAAATCGCCGCGCCCGTTCAGCTGGATCGAATGGGGCGAAGCGCGTTTAGCATAGCGGGTTTGACATGGTGGAATCAGTTCTTATTATGTTCCTTACTTAAGAGGGAGTGATTCGATGATTGGCTATGTAACTTTAGGAACCAATGACCTTGCCCGTGCGGCGGTATTTTACGATGCAATTGCAGCTGAGCTGGGGACTGGCCGGATGATGGAGTTTGATACGTTCATCGCCTGGGGCACTCCGGGCGGAGGCGCGGGTGTCGGTTTGACTAAGCCTGCCGATGGCAATGCGGCAACGGTGGGCAATGGGGTAATGGTTGCGCTTGAAGCAAAGGATCAGGCGCAGGTTGACCGACTACACGTGATTGCGATGGCACATGGCGGCACTTGCGAAGGCCCTCCGGGACCGCGCGGTGAATCGTTCTACGCAGGGTATTTCCGTGATCTTGATGGTAACAAACTCAACGCTTTCATTATGGTGGGATAGTCATGACGGTATTTCGGCTGGTTCAGTATCCGTTGCATCTCGGGCTAGGGGCAACGGCGGTTGTTCAGCCAGAATTTACCGGCGATATGGTGTGGTATGAAGGCTATGGCACACGGCATAATGGTGACGGCAAGGAAGGTCGCCTTGTCAGTATGCATAGCTTTTCCGAAAGCTGGGATAGCTGGGAAATGCATCCCGAGGGTGATGAGGTCGTTTTGTGCCTGTCAGGCGCGATAACTTTATATCAGGAAATGCGCGATGGTTCGACCGCGACCTTGACGATTGCAGCTGGCGAATATGCAATTAATCCGCCGGGATGTTGGCACACTGCCGATGTTGATGGAGAGGCGACGGCGCTGTTTATCACGGCAGGTTTGGGGACGCAGCATCGGGGGCGGTGAGGTGAATCCATAACCCGAGTTATTTTGGTGTCGACGTAGGCACAATGAGGCTTTGAGGGACTGTCCCAAGCGAAGCGCCGTGGACTGTCCCTGAAAGCCAGTGCACAACGTATCGGGGACAGTCCACTGCCCCCGGAGCGGGTCCGGGGTTGGGACAGAGTCCCCTGGCGCTGGTTGAACTCTTCCCCATTACCTACCCGCCCGCTGCAAACCTGTCCCGTGTATTTTCAACCATCGATCCGCCAATTTACGGTCGCCCTCGAACAGTTCGTCGAGCCACGCGTAGAACGCCGAGCTGTGGTCCATATGTCGCATATGTGCGACTTCATGGGCGATGACGGATCGGCGGACATGCACCGGGGCCATCACTAGCCGCCAGCTAAGTGATATCGTGCCGCGCGACGAGCAGCTTCCCCAGCGGCTGCGTGGATCGCCCAGCGACAATGCGGGAACAGACTCGCCTGCCTTTCTGCAGTAATGCGCAATCTCTTCGGCAAAGATGCTGCGCGCTTGTGTTTTTAGCCAACGGAGGATGCGGGCCTCGACCATGTCTTTTGGCCCGCCCAGATGAAGCTCGCGGCCTTCGGTGCCTTCGACCAGTTTCACACTGCGGGTGGCTGCTTCGTTCCATACAATTCGGTGCGGCTCTCCCTCAAACGCTACTGTCTCTCCGGCTTGTAACGGCGAAACGGCGGGTGCGCTGTGCAGGCGTAGCGCAATCCAGTTTTTTTTCTGAGCGACGAAATCCATCGCCGCTTTGGTTGGCGCATAGGTGGGCATGGTGATACGGATCTCGCGCTTAATCGCATCGGCGCGCATCGAAATGCGTTTGGCACGGGGGTTACGCCGGATACGCACCGGCACCGCCTCGCCCTCGATATCCACCACAGCGTCCCCGCCCTTGGCGTCAGAGTGGTTGTTCGAGAATATGCTGCTCAAGAGGTCCAGCATGGAGTTCCGATATTGCTTTGCCGGTGATGGAATTGCCGGTCAGGTGAATGGTCTCGCGGCTGCCGCTGATCAGATAATGCCAGTCGGGAAGCGGCTCGTCTGCATCGCGCAGTACATAGGCGCAGGTTGATGGCAGCCAGAAATAGTCGCTGATTTTGCCCCGCGCCAGCCGGATGCAATCGGGCACATACATGCGGCGCGCCTTGTAATCCGAACATTGGCAGCTTTTCAGGTCGAGCAATTTGCACGCGACGTTGGTCGGATAGATGCGGCCTGTGTCCTCATCCTCCACCTTGTGCAGGCAGCATTTGCCGCAGCCATCGCACAACGCCTCCCACTGCTCGCGGTCAAGCTGGCGCAGCGGCCGTTCCCAGAAAGGTTCGGTCAAGTCATACCTCCAGGGACTGTCCCCTTGGGGACTGTCCCTTCTCTCTGGACAAGAGGGACAGTCCTTAAAGGGACAGTCTCCGACGTTGAGAAAATTCTTGTCACCGCACCCATTTTGCCAACTCGGCAGCAACCAGTTTTGGCTCGCCCTCATTGACGTCCGTTTTCGGATCATCAACGGGCATCAAAGCCAGCGGTTTACCGTCCAGTCCCATCAGATATGGCGTCTGGCTGTGGCTCATCAAATAGGCATCACGCGAACTGCCCTCAACCTTTTGGAAAAAGACCGCGAACGATTTGGCCGCAGCTGCGATCTCTGGTTCCGTTCCTGTCAAGCCGATCAAGCGCGGGTGAAAGGCTGTTACAAACTGTTTCAAAACCGCAGGCGTATCGCGCTTTGGATCGACAGTAATGAAATAGGACTGAATTTTTGCTGCCAGCGCGGGCTGCGCTTTTTCAAACTGGATCAATCCCGCCATCAACTGTTGCATATCTGGCGTGCAAATATCGGGGCAGCTCGTGTAGCCGAAATAGACGATACGGAATTTGCCCGCGTCGTCATCGTAACTCCGCTTCTTCCCATTCTGATCAGTCAGCGTAAACGGCCCGCCGATTTTTGCACCGGCAAGCGGAGCTTGCGAGAATGGCGGCTGCTCCTGTGACGGATTACAAGCGACTAGCAGCAGCGATCCGACAAACGTTGTGACAAATTTATTCATAACGCAGCCAGCAATGGTCTGGTAAAGGCGCAATATCAAGATAGCTTTATCGAATCAGGAACAGATAATATGCACATTTCGTCCAACCGCTCTTTCTCTGGCAAGCTCGTGCTTGCGGCGATCGCGTTGAGCATATTTGCCGTCCCTGTCGCTGCGCAGTTTTCGGATAGCTATAACTTCCTGAAAGCAGTGAAAGACCGCAAAGGCGAGGAAGCTGAAAAGTTTATCAACGTTCCGGGCTCGGGTGCTGTTATTATCAATACCAAGTCTGACGATACCGGCGAAACAGCTTTGCATATAGTTACCGCCCGCCGCGATTATGACTGGCTAGGCTATCTGTTAGGCAAAGGCGCAAAGCCCGATGTCGCCGACAAAAAAGGCGCGACGCCGTTGATGCTGGCAACGCAGTTAAACTGGGCAGATGGCGCGCAATTGCTGTTGACTATGGGTGCGCAAGTCGATGCCACTAACCGCAGCGGCGAAACCGCATTGATTCGTGCTGTGCAGTTGCGCAATTCAGAAATGGTGCGTTTGCTGATGAAAGCAGGGGCGAATGCGGACAAGCAAGATAGCGTTTCTGGATATTCGGCCCGAGACTATGCGCTGCAGGACGGGCGTGCGAGTGCAATCCTTGGAATTATCGAAACTGGTGGCAAGAGCGAAGCGGTGAAAGTTGAGAGCGAGAGCAAATCTGGTGATCTTGATTTTTCCGGCATTGAGGAAAAATCAGCAACGCCGGATAAGCCTAACCCGCAGTAAACTTCATCGCCACACCGTTCATACAGTAACGTTTGCCAGTCGGCTTTGGTCCGTCATCGAACACGTGACCCAAATGCCCGCCGCAGCGCGCGCAAAACACTTCGGTCCGCGCGGTGCCAATTTTGTAATCGGTCGCAGTTCCGATGCCGCCAGCGAGCGGCTTCCAAAAGCTTGGCCAGCCAGTGCCGCTGTCAAATTTGGTCGTCGATGAAAACAATTTTTGGTCGCAACCGGAGCAACTGAATGTTCCTTTACGCTTTTCCTTGTCCAAAGGACTTGAATAAGGACTTTCAGTATCCTCCTTGCGCAACACCCGGTAAGCGGCAGGGGACAGCGCCTTGCGCCATTCCGCATCAGTCTTTGTTACCGCAAAGGTGCCTTTGCGCGCATCGGCAGAACCGCCGCAGCCAAAGGTCAGCACAATCCCGGCAAAACCCGCCGCGCGTAGAAGCCCGCGTTTTGAATACTCCATGACCGTCACCTTATTTTGTAAATGCATAACGGTAGATACGGTCGAAACGGTCAAAAGGTTTCACCTCAGTATTTGGAAAGCTCAACATCCATCGAGCGATATCCATGGACGAAGCATCCCGCGACGCGGACAGGCTCTGCCACTACGTTGGGACGTAACTGCCGTTTTGCCATTTCTTCCAGCAAGATGCGGATCTGCAACTCGGCTAGGCGCGCACCGACACAACGGTGAATGCCATAGCCGAACGACAAATGCCGTCGCGCATTTCCGCGGTCCGCGATCAGCTTATCGGGATTTTCAAACACGCTTTCGTCGCGGTTGGCAGAAATATACCACAGACCCAATTTATCACCCGCTTTGATCGGCGCACCAAACAGATCATGATCCTGCAGTGCAGTGCGGCGCATATGCGCAAGCGGCGTCTGCCAGCGGATTACTTCGCTAACTGCATTGGGGATGAACTCGGGGTTTTTCTCCAACTTCTCGCGCTCATCCTGAAACTGGTGCAGGCCATACGCATAGCCCGACATCGAATTGCGGGTTGTGTCGTTGCCGCCTACAATCAACAAAATTAGATTTCCCATGTACTCGAATGGTGACATATCCTTCATCGGGCTGTGGATCATCCGGCTGATCAAGTCAGGCGCTTCGCCCTTGTTTTTGCGTTCCTCCCAAAGCCGCTGAAAATACGCGCCCATTTCGTACATTTTGGCAAGGCGCAGCTTGCGGTTTTCGGATGTGCGGAACAATTCCACATCCCCCGCCCAATCGGACCATTCGGTCAACAACCGCCGGTCCTCCCACGGGAAGTCAAAGATCAGCGCGAGCATCTGCGTCGTCAGCTCAATCGAAACCTTGTCCACCCAATCAAACGTCTGTCCCACAGGCAGGCTATCGAGCAAATCGCCGGTGCGCAGCCGGATATCCTCGGTCATCCGCACCATTTCGCCAGGCGTAAAGGCAGGCGCGATCACGCGGCGTTCCTCAGTATGCTTGGGCCGATCCATCGCGATGAACATCGGCATGACGACGCGCTCATCCTCTGGCACAGGTTCCGAAAGCGCATCATCATCAACAAGCGTAATCCCGCCATGTTCGAACGAAGACGAATAAATATCGGGCAGCGCCTCGACATGCTGAATCGCCTTCAGCGTGGAGATATTCCAATATGTCCCGAACGAACTGTTCTCAATCTTGTTGATCGGCGCCTTTTCGCGCATCGCCTTAAACACCGGATGCCAGCGGTCCTCGGTGTAAATGTCGGATTGC
>JANMGR010000010.1:0-1503 GCA_031374785.1 Sphingomonadales bacterium
GCCAGACGGCACACAGATCACGATTTCGGGATAGCTAAACATCCGGGGCTTGCCGTGCACTTTGTGGATGAAGTGTTTGATCATCTGTTCGGCAACATCAATGTCGGCAATAACGCCGTCGCGCAACGGGCGGATCGCCTCGATGCTGTCGGGGGTTTTACCCATCATCAGCTTGGCGTCGTCGCCGACGGCTTTGACACGTTTGATGCCGTTCAATGTCTCGATGGCGACCACCGAAGGTTCGTTCAAAACGATGCCTTGGCCGCGTACATAAACAACGGTGTTGGCGGTGCCAAGGTCGATTGCCATGTCTTGCGAGGCAAACCGGAAAAGCTTAAACATTCTGTATTTTTCCACCCGGATAAAGGTTGTTGGGATTGCGGGCTGATATCCGTATAAAATTGACCCGACACAATCGCGTCGCCCTACAGGAAATTGCTGTATTTCAAAACAGCAAAATTGAAGGACGCTTTATGCCGCGCAACATTAAAGGATTCGCTTGAGCCGCGCGCTTGGGCTAGGGGCGCGGCTATGTCAATAAGAAGGCTTCCAGACGCGCTTATCAACCGGATTGCCGCCGGTGAAGTGGTAGAAAGACCGGCCAGTGCGTTGAAAGAACTGGTCGAAAACGCGATAGATGCTGGCGCGACGCAGATTTCGGTGCGGCTGTCGGCAGGGGGCCTTGATCTGGTTGAAGTGACCGATGACGGTTGCGGTATGTCGCGTGACGAAATGGCGCTCGCGCTGGAACGGCACGCGACATCGAAACTGCCCGATGACAATATCGATCAGGTAACGACCATGGGTTTTCGCGGGGAAGCATTGCCCTCGATTGCCAGCGTATCGCGCTTTACGATGCAGAGCCGGGCGCAGGGAAGTGGCGATGGTTGGGAACGCATCGTCGATCACGGCGCGCTGGTCAGTGAAGGCCCTGCCGCCATTCCTCCGGGCACACGGGTGCGGGTCGAGAACCTGTTTGCCAACATTCCTGCCAGACGTAAATTCTTGCGCAGTGCACGCGCAGAATATGGTGCGGCGCTCGATAGCGTAAAGCGGCTGGCGATGGCGCGGCCCGAAATCGGCTTTGTGCTGGAACATGACGGGCGGCGGACTTTGTCAGTGCAGGGCGGCATGAGCAGGCCCGAACGCGTCGCTGCGCTGACCAGTGCGGACCTGATCGACAACAGCGTGGGCCTTGATTTTCAGCGCGAAGGGATATCGCTTGGCGGCATCGCTTCGCTGCCTACGTTCAACCGCGGCGTCGCCGATCATCAATATCTGTTCGTCAATGGCCGGTCAGTGAAGGACCGCTTGCTGGTTGGTGCCGTGCGCGGCGCCTATGCCGAAATGCTGGCGCGGGAGCGTCATGCGGTGGTGGCGTTGTTCCTCGACATCCCGCCCGGCGAGATTGATGTGAATGTGCATCCGGCCAAAACCGAGGTCCGCTTTCGCGATCCGGCGTTGGTGCGCGGGATGATCGTTTCGGGGTTGCGCCATGCGCTC
>JANMGR010000020.1:0-9872 GCA_031374785.1 Sphingomonadales bacterium
ACGCCTTGAGGCCGAAGCGATCCACATCATGCGCGAAGTTGTCGCCGAAGCGGAAAAACCGGTGATGCTGTATAGCGTGGGTAAGGACAGCGCGGTGATGCTGCATCTGGCGCGCAAAGCGTTTTATCCTTCGCCCCCGCCATTTCCCTTGTTGCATGTCGATACGACATGGAAGTTCAAAGCAATGTATGATCTGCGCGAAAAAGCGGCACGCGACGCAGGAATGGAATTGCTGGTCTATCAGAACCCCGAAGCGATTAAGCGCGGGATTAACCCGTTCGACCACGGATCGCTGCACACCGATATGTGGAAGACCGAAGGGTTGAAGCAGGCGCTCGATAAATACGGCTTTGACGTCGCCTTTGGCGGTGCTCGGCGCGATGAAGAAAAAAGCCGCGCCAAGGAGCGCATCTTCTCCTTCCGCACTGCCTCGCACGGCTGGGACCCGAAGAACCAGCGGCCCGAATTGTGGAACCTGTACAACGCGCGCAAAGCAAAGGCGGAAAGCATACGCGTATTCCCGATCTCGAATTGGACCGAGCTTGATATCTGGCAGTATATCCATCTTGAAAATATCGAGATTGTGCCGCTGTATTTCAGTGCGCTACGCCCGACTTATGTGCATGACGGGCAGCTTTTCATGGCCGATGATATCGACCGGATAGAGCGCGTTATGGGCAAGAGGCCTGATATCATCGAACGATCAATCCGCTTCCGCACACTCGGTTGCTCGCCCCTTACCGGCGCAGTCGAGAGCATGGCAGCGACCCTGCCTGAAGTCATTCAAGAAATGTTGCTGACCACCACCAGCGAACGCCAAGGCCGCGTCATCGACCATGATCAGGCCGCCAGCATGGAGAAAAAGAAGCAGGAGGGGTATTTCTGATGTCCACCCCAAACGAAGACTCGGTAATTTACAAAACCGATGATCTGATTGCATCGGATATTGATGCGTATCTGGATATCCACCAGCACAAATCCTTGCTGCGATTCATTACCTGCGGTTCGGTCGATGATGGCAAATCGACCCTGATCGGGCGGTTGCTGTATGATTCAAAGATGATCTTTGAGGACCAGCTGGCAACGCTTGAATCCGATTCCAAACGGATGGGAACGCAAGGGCAAGAGATTGACTTTGCGTTGCTTGTTGACGGCCTAGCCGCAGAACGCGAACAAGGTATCACAATTGACGTGGCCTATCGTTTCTTTGCCACCGAAAAGCGCAAGTTCATAGTCGCTGATTGTCCCGGGCATGAGCAATATACTCGCAACATGGTGACCGGCGCATCGACCGCAGACCTTGCCGTCATCCTGATCGACGCACGCAAAGGCGTGCTCGTTCAAACGCGGCGGCATAGCTATCTCGCTAAGCTGCTCGGCATTCGCAGCATCGTGCTGGCGGTCAACAAGATGGACCTGATTGATTATAATCGCGACCGTTACAACGCAATTTGCGACGATTACCGTGCCTTTGCAAAAAGCATCGGCATCGACGAATTCACCTGCATTCCAATATCGGGATTCAAGGGCGATAACATTACTGAGAAATCCCCCAATACGCCTTGGTTCGGGGGCGATCCGCTGATGACCCATCTGGAAACGGTTGCTCTGGACAACGAGGCTGACCAAGCCAAGCCACTGCGCATGCCGGTGCAATGGGTCAACCGGCCCAACCTCGATTTTCGCGGATTTTCTGGCCAGATTGCGACTGGCAGCGTTCACCCGGGTGATGCCATTCGCGTGCTGCCTTCGGGTAAGACATCGACAATCAGCAAGATTGTGACACTCGACGGCGAACTAGACGAAGCCGTTGCAGGCCAATCCGTTACGTTATGCTTTGCAGACGAAATCGATTGCTCACGCGGCGATGTTATCGCGACTGCCGATAATCTGCCCGAGGTATCCGACCAGTTTGAAAGCACTATGGTTTGGATGGCCGATGATCCGCTGATCCCCGGGCGCGCCTATTGGTTTAAACTTGGAACACAGCTGGTTTCCGCCACGGTTCAGGCTCCGAAATACACCGTCAACGTCAATACCATGGAACATATGGCGGCAAAGACGCTGGAGCTAAATGCCATTGGTGTCGCCGAAATTTCAACCGACAAACCAGTCGTATTTGAACCTTTTGCCTATAATCACACGCTGGGCGGCTTCATCCTGATCGACAAGATCAGCAATGCAACCGTTGCTGCAGGGATGCTGCACTTCTCACTGCGTCGCGCGCAGAATGTCCATTGGCAGGCGACCGATATTGGCCGTGAAGCGCATGCTGCACTGAAGAACCAGAAGCCCAAAATCCTGTGGTTCACTGGCCTTTCCGGTTCGGGCAAAAGCACCATCGCCAATGAGGTTGAAAAGACACTCAACCTGATGAACCGGCACACGTTTCTGCTCGACGGCGACAATGTCCGTCACGGTCTGAACAAGGATCTGGGCTTTACCGAAACCGACCGGATCGAAAACATCCGCCGCGTGGGTGAGGTTGCCAAGTTGATGGCAGATGCGGGCTTGATCGTGCTGACCGCGTTTATCTCCCCTTTCCGCGCCGAGCGTGACATGGTGCGCGCGATGCTGCCCGAGGGTGAATTCGTTGAAATCTTCGTCGAGACCCCGCTTGAAGTCGCTGAGGCGCGCGATGTGAAAGGGCTGTATAAAAAGGCGCGCGCCGGACAGTTGAAAAACTTCACAGGCATAGACAGCCCGTATGAAGCACCGGACAGCCCCGACATCCGCGTTAACACCGTCGAGATGACGCCAACTGAGGCCGCCGAGCATATCATCCGTCAGTTGATACCCCTCAAATAGAAGGACGAAACTATGGATGATGGCGGACTTGCCAGTCATTTGGCGTATGGAGCGGGTGATATGCTACTTGATTACAGGGGAGCACGGTCTCGCACGCTCACGGAAAAGGAGCTTGGCAAAGCAGGTGATTTATTTGCCAACCGGTTTCTTTGCGATGCAATCCGTGAACACCGCCCCGACGATGGACTCTTGTCCGAAGAGGAAAAGGATAATCCCAGACGCCTGTCCAAATCACGCGTTTGGATTATCGATCCGGTCGATGGCACGCGCGAATATGGCGAAGGCCGAGACGATTGGGCGGTGCATGTTGCGCTCGCCATTGATGGTGTTCCGACGGTTGGTGCAGTCGCGCTGCCGGGTTTGGGCCTTGTTCTGCGCAGCGACTGGCCACAGCCTATACCGCCTGCCCCAGAAAAGCTGCGGATGGTTGTCAGCCGCACTCGACCTGCCAGTGAAGCCCTTGCCGTGGCCGAAGATATCGGCGCTGAACTGATCCCGATGGGCAGCGCGGGTGCAAAGGCAATGGCCGTGGTTCGCGGCGAGGCAGACATTTATCTCCACACGGGCGGGCAATATGAATGGGATAGCTGTGCGCCCGTTGCGGTTGCCGCCGCCCACGGCCTACATGTCAGCCGCGTCGATGGCAGCCCTTTAGTCTATAACCAAGCCAATGTGTATATGCCCGACCTGCTGATATGCCGCAAAGAACATGCCGCGCAGATTCTAACTCTAGTCAACTGAGAGACACGGCCTGAGCGACTACCCCATCGTCGGAATGATAAAGCTGTTACTGCCATCGGACGCACCATTGGGCCAGCGCGCAGTGACTTTCTTGACCTTGGTCCAGAATTTAATGCCTTCCATGCCGTATTGATCGGTGTCGCCAAAGCCAGAGCGTTTCCAGCCGCCAAAGCTGTGATAGGCAACAGGCACCGGGATCGGCACATTTATGCCGACCATGCCAACATTAACGCGGCTGGCAAATTCGCGCGCCGCATGGCCGTTCCGTGTGAAGATCGCGACGCCATTGCCATATTGATGCATGCTCGGGAGAGCCAAAGCTTCTTCAAAATTTGCAGCACGCACGATTTGCAGCACAGGGCCGAAAATTTCCTCTTTATAGCTTTCCATATCAGTGGTGACGTGATCGAGCAAAGTCGGCCCGATGAAATAGCCTTCTTCATGCCCTTGCAATGTGAAGTTACGGCCATCAACGACAAGCTCCGAACCCTCATCAACCGCAGTCTGGATCCAGCCCTCAACTTTTGCTTTATGCTGCGCCGAAATTACCGGCCCGTAATGCGCGTCTTCATCCGTCGAGATGCCAACGCGCAGCGCGTGGATCGCGGGGATCAACTTTGCCTTTAACCGCTCCGCCGTTTCCTCGCCAACCGGTACGACCACCGGTAACGCCATACAACGTTCACCTGCTGAGCCATAAGCCGCGCCGCACAGATCGTTGACCACCATGTCGAGATCAGCATCGGGCATCACGATCCCATGGTTTTTCGCTCCACCCATCGCCTGCATACGCTTTCCAGCAGCCACGCCGCGCGAATAGACATAGTGCGCAATATCGGACGAGCCCACAAAGCTGACCGCGCCAATCGCTGGATGATCTAGGATCGCATCGACCATTTCTTTATCGCCGTGGACGACTTGAAAAATCCCCTGGGGCAGGCCCGCCTCGATTAAGAGTTCTGCGAGGCGATTAGGCACGGAAGGATCACGTTCCGACGGTTTCAAAATGAAAGCATTGCCGACTGAAATCGCTACCGCGCCCATCCACAGCGGGATCATTGCCGGAAAGTTGAATGGCGTAATGCCGGCACCAATGCCAATCGGCTGACGCATGGAATACACATCGATGCCAGGGCCAGCGCCCTGGGTATGCTCACCCTTCATCACATGCGGCAGGCCGCAGCAAAACTCGACGACCTCTAAGCCGCGCTGAATATCACCTTTGCTGTCAGCAATCACTTTGCCGTGTTCGGCAGACAGCATCAGCGCAAGCTCGTCCATATGCTTTTCGATCAATGCTTTGTAATTGAACATTACCCGCGCGCGGCGTTGCGGATTGGTTGCCGCCCAAGCAGGCTGCGCAGCCGATGCGGCGGCAACCGCAGCCTCAAGCACCGCTCCATCACCCAAAGCGACCTGCGCCTGCACGCCGCCATTGTTCGGGTCCATCACGTCGCCAAAGCGGGTTGGGGTGAAATCCTGTGTTCCGGCGATGAAATGGTCGATCTGTCTCAAGATATCTGTCCCTTAAATTATGTGCGCGTTCGATACGCGTTAATGCCAAAGCCTCATAATCAATCTTACTTAACCGTGAAGCAATTTCCTTTTGCAGATATCGCGAGGCAGGCTGAAGAAGCAAAGCGCCTCATTATTCGAAGACCTTGATAACAGCTGCTTTCCAGATGCCTCCACAGAACTGTTCATCTAAATACCCATTTTTATGAACAACTGCTGACAACTCAATTCAGGCAGCGATAAGAACGAATCGCTTAAACCTGCTTTCGACGCCGGAGATTATTCCGGCTTCACACAGGAGAATGACGATGAAGGTTTTGACCAAGAGCCTGCTCAGCGCCGGTGCCGCAGCTGCGGCCCTGGTCAGTGTCGCCGCCCCTGCCCAGGCACGTGGACGCGATAATGACGGGATTACCGCTGGTGAAGTGATTGCTGGTGCTGTTATCCTTGGCGGTATCGCAGCGGTAATTGCGTCCTCTGACAATGACCGGAGTCGTGATCGTGATCGCGGCTATGATGATGGCCGCTATGATAACAGTGGCTATGACGACAGACGCTATGAAGACCGCGATGATCGCTATGACAATCACGATCGCCGTGGACGTGGGCATGGTCGTGGAAATGACGACTATCGCTATAACAGCCAACATGGCAGCCGCGCCGCCGTCAACCAGTGCGTCACTGCTGTGGAGCAATGGGCAAGCCGTTACAGCCGCGCCGATGTGACACAGATCAATAACATTGATCGCACCCGTAACGGCTATCGCGTCACCGGCAATCTGGTGGTGCAGGATGGCTATCGTGGCCGCAACCGGAACGACCGTGGCTATGATCGTGGTTATAATAACGGTCGCTTCACATGCTATGTCGAGCGCGGTCGGGTAATCGATGTCGATTATCGCGGACTGGATCAATGGCGCTAAATAATCGCCAACTGATGGAACTATATTGAATGTGAACGGTTCAGCTTTAAGACAGGCTGGACTGTTCATGTATTTGAACAAGGACGATTGTCCTTTCTTTACGGGGGAAATATCATGAAACATTCAGTCAAATTGATGCTCGCATCCGGCGCCGCCGCGATGCTGATCGTAACGCCACTGCCTGCGATGGCAGCAAACATAAGTGCACAATCCGCAACATTTTCAACCGCTGACGTAATGCAGCAAAGAGCAGACGGCCACCGCCGCCGCTATCGTCACCGCGACCGCGTGGATGCAGGTGATGTGCTGACAGGTATCGGCATCTTGGCCGGAATCGCTATTCTTGCAGGCGCCGCCAGCGATGCCGACAAGCAAAGCCGGAACGAACCGCGCTACGAAGATCGCAACGACTATCCGCAACAGGATCGTCCCGTATATCTGGACGATAATCAATTGGGTTCCGCTGTCAGCGCCTGCACAGATGCCGCAGAACGCAGTGCGGGCAACAACGCGCGGGTCAGCGAGATTCGTTCGGTCACGCGCGACGGCAATGGCTGGCGCGTTGAGGGTGATTTGAACGATGACAGCTTTAGCTGTGCAGCCACCGATGGCCGCGTCGATTATATCCGCATCAACAATCGGGATATTTAAGCGGGCTTTTCAAGTTTGTCGGGGCTGGCATTTTTAAACACACATTTTCATGCCAGCCTCGGCAATCCTAAACGTTAGAATACTGGGTCATTCGCTCCGTTATCGTCATCGGCGATGGGTTCCACTACGTTGTGGATGCCGCACTCGGTTTTGTCCCAGCCTTTCCAACGGCCCGAACGCGGGTCTTCTCCGGCAGCGACGCGGCTCGTACAGGGCGAGCAACCAATCGACGGATAGCCTTGCTCGACCAGCGGATGCGTGGGCAAATCATGCTCTGCCATATAGGCATCGAGACGCGCCCTGTCCCAATCGGCCAGTGGGTTGACCTTCAGGCGGCCTTCCTCGATTTCAAACCGTGGCAACGCATTGCGCGTTGACGATTGAAACGCTTTGCGTCCGGTGAACTGAGCGTCGAAACCAGCAAGCGCATGCTTCAACGGCAAAACTTTGCGGATTTCGCAGCAACCATCTGGGTCATAGGACCAGCGCAGACCGTTTTCGTCCTTTTGCCGCAAAAGGTCGGCGTCAGGTTTTAGCTCACGCAAATCTCTCAGGCCCAGCCGTTCGCGCAGTTCCTCTTTATAGGTAATCGTCTCTGGAAAATGCTTTCCGGTATCGAGAAACAGCACTGGCACGCTCGTGTCGATACTGGCGATCAGATGCAGCAAAACCGATGATTCTGCGCCAAAGCTAGAGACAATCGCAACATCACCCAGCATGTTTTCGCGCAACAAAACCTCCAGCATCTCCACTGTATCGCGTCCGCGAAACATATGATTCAGCCGGATGGCATCGGTTTCATTATAGCGTGGGCCAGTATCAATCCGGTCGCGGGTGCGTTCGCGGGCTTCAGCCATGACGTAATTTCCAAACAGGAACAGCGGCGTCAGCTGCACCCTGATAGACATGCTCAAACCGCGCCAAGGCGGCATCGACATGCGCCTGATTTTGAGGTGCTTCGGGTGCAAAGCTATCGAAGCCGCACCGTTTCATCATCGGGATTTGATCAACCAGCACATCGCCCTGCGCGCGTAATTCGCCGGTGTATCCCGCCTCACGCAAGATACGCGCCGACGAATAGCCACGGCCATCGCGGAATTTGGGGAAAGCGACTTCGATCAACGCCAGCCGATCCAAAAACGGAATCAGCGCACGCGCATCGTCGTCAGGCTCAAGCCTCACAGCCGTTGCGTTCGATTGATCGAGGAAAGCGTCCAAAGTGACGGCTGGCTCTTCGCCCTCAGCGAGATGATGCTCAACCATAAATCGCTTCCTTAAACGGGTCCATGCCAACGCGGCGGTAGGTATCGACGAAACGCTCGCCCGGCTCGCGCAGTTCTTTGTACTTGTCTGTCGCACGTTCAACCGCATCGACTATGCCGTCTTCATTGAACCCGGGGCCGGTGATTTTGCCGATGCTGACATCCTCTGCGCCCGAACCACCAAGCGTCAGCTGGTAGTTCTCAACGCCTTTGCGATCGACACCTAGAATACCGATATGGCCCGCATGGTGATGCCCGCAAGCGTTGATGCAGCCAGAGATTTTGAGTTTCAACTCGCCCAGATCACGCTGCCGTTCCAGATCAGCAAAGCGCGTCGCGATTTTCTGCGCGACCGGGATCGAGCGGGCGTTGGCGAGGCTGCAATAATCCAGGCCGGGACACGCGATAATGTCACTGATAAGGTCGAGATTTGCATTAGCCAATTCCGCCGTGTTCAACGCTTGCCAGACGGCATAAAGATCGCGCTTGGCGACATGTGGCAACACAATGTTTTGCGCATGCGTGACGCGCAATTCGTCAAAGCTGTATGTCTCGGCAAGGTCCGCCATCACGTCGATCTGTGCCGAGGACGCATCGCCCGGAATGCCGCCAATCGGCTTCAGGCTGATATTGACGATGGAATAGCCCGCTTGCTTGTGCGGCTTCACATTCTGATCGAGCCAGACCGCAAAATCAGGGTCGCTGCGATCCACATCATCGCTGACCGCTTCAAACGCTGGCGGTGCAAAGAACGCCGAAATCCGATCGAGCTCCGCAAGCGGCGGATCGATGCCCAATGTCTTCACATGCGCGAATTCTTCCTCGACTTGGCGGCGATAGTCTTCTGCGCCGATTTCGTGGACAAGGATTTTGATCCGCGCTTTGTAGATATTATCGCGGCGGCCATAGCGGTTATACACACGCAAGCACGCCTCGATATAGCTGAGCAAATCATCGGCTTTGATAAACGGGTTAATCTCTGGCGCAATCATAGGCGTGCGGCCCATACCACCGCCAACAAACACACGCGCGCCCAGAACGCCGTCCTGCTTAATCAGCTCCAACCCGATGTCGTGCAAGCGCATTGCCGCTCGGTCTTCTGGCGATGCAATTACCGCGATTTTGAACTTGCGCGGCAAATAGCTAAATTCAGGATGGAATGTGCTCCACTGACGCAGCAATTCTGCCCAAGGACGCGGGTCGGCAACTTCGTCGGCCGCCGCGCCTGCATATTGGTCTGACGAGATATTGCGGATGCAATTGCCACTTGTCTGGATCGCGTGCATTTCGACGCTTGCCAGTTCCTCCAGCAAATCGCCGCATTCCTCCAACTTAATCCAGTTATACTGGATATTCTGCCGCGTGGTGAAATGGCCGTAATCGCGATCATATTTGCGCGCGATATGCGCCAGCATCCGCATTTGGCGGCTGTCCATCGTGCCATAGGGAATGGCGACGCGCAGCATATAGGCGTGCAGTTGCAGATACAGACCGTTCATCAAGCGCAGCGGCTTAAACTGATCTTCGGTGATTTCGCCAGCAAGGCGGCGCTTCACCTGATCGCGGAAATCGGCAACGCGGGCATCGACGATAGCTTGGTCATAAGTGTCGTATTTATACATGTCAGATTACCCATTCGCCGACGCTGGCATCGGCTGGTTTTAACGAAAGGTCGAGCCGCACCGTCGGGCCGAGTGCGCGCACCCGGTCTTTGATATGCGCTGGACGCGGTCCTTCGGGCGTTGCAATTGCTTCGATGATATACGGCGCATTGACGCGGCGAGCGCCTTCTTCGCGTGCGAGGATAGCATCGCCGCTTTCGTCGACATCGACGGCGTCTTCGACGTGCAAGGACCACCAGCTGCCCGCCCACCATGTCACCGCGCCAGAGGCGAGATCATTTCCTGTCAGTAATTTCAAACCCTATTCCCCATCTCATAAATATCGTCATCCTGAACTTGTTTCACCTTTG
>JANMGR010000021.1:0-2653 GCA_031374785.1 Sphingomonadales bacterium
TGCAAGTCGCTCGCCTCGCCGCCTTGGCACAAGAGGCCGGCTTGGATGGCATTGTCTGTTCGGGTCATGAAGTCAAAGCGGTCAAAAAAAGCTGGAAAGACGGCTTCTTCGTCGTCCCCGGCCTTCGCCCCGCAGGTGGCAACAGCGCCGATCAGAAGCGCACCGTTACGCCAAGGCAAGCCCGCGATGATGGCGCAAGTGTGCTGGTGGTTGGCAGGCCGATTACGAAAGCTGAAAACCCAGATGATGCAGCACGGGCGATTGTGGGGACTTTGTGACTTTTACTCACCCCTTGTCCCCCATTCCTCCCCCCCCCCCCCGTCACCCCGTGCTTGACACGGGGTTAGGCTTTTAGGCACTCATTGGAATAACAAAAAGCCAAGCCCCGCATCAAGTGCGGGGCGACGGAAGAGTTGAGAGAAATTTTGCAAACCCAAATCAAAATCTGCGGTCTTTCCACCCCCGCCTCCATTGATGCTGCCGCAAAACACGGCGCAACACATATCGGCCTCGTGCATTTCGAGAGCAGTCCGCGCCATGTCAGCCTTGAGACAGCCGCCAAATTGCGCGCGCAAACGCCGCCGAGCCTGAAAGTCGTTTTGCTACTCGTCAACGCCGATCCCGATTTGACGCAAAGGGCGCTGGATATGATCCGCCCTGATGTCGTCCAATTCCACGGCACCGAAACGCCCGAATGGCTGAATTTGGTCCGCCAACACACCAAAGCGCATATATGGAAAGCAATCGGCCTGAAAAACCGGCAAACGCTTGTCGATGCGGACCGGTTTGATGATGTTGTCGATATGCTTTTATACGACGCGCCCGCCCAAGCCCTTCCCGGCGGCACTGGAACGCGCGTCGACTGGACGTTGCTGCAAAACTTTGAACACCGCACGCCTTGGGGTCTGGCGGGCGGTTTGGCGCCCGACAATGTCACAGAGGCCCTGCGCGCCACAAAGGCACCGTTGGTTGATGTTTCCTCAGGCGTTGAATCGGCTCCAGGCGTCAAGGATGTGGACAAGATTGCCGCTTTCTGCAAAGCGGTTCGCGAATACACCCCTTAATCCATACCGTAGTGCTGAGCCTGTCGAAGCACGCCTCTCAGGTCAGCGCTACTCCTTGAAGCGCCCTTCGACAGGCTCAGGGCTACGGTAATTTTTAGACAGTTTTGTGAGCATCATGGCATCCGTACCCAACTCATTCCGCAACCAACCACCCCCAGCGAAAGCTAACAGCTTTCGCCAACAGCCTGACTCGCGCGGCCATTTTGGCCAGTTTGGCGGACGCTATGTCGCCGAAACGTTGGTGCCTTTGGTGCTCGATTTGGAGCGTGAATATCGCGCTGCAAAACTCGACCCTGCCTTTGCTGCGCAGTTCGACGATCTGCTCGAACATTATGTCGGCCGCCCGTCACCGCTATACTACGCCGAACGGCTGACCGAGGAATGCCGCAAAGATGCGCCCGCCGGAAAAGGCGCGCAAATCTGGTTCAAGCGTGATGAGCTGAACCACACCGGCGCGCATAAGATTAACAATTGCATCGGCCAAATTTTGCTCGCGATCCGCATGGGCAAAACGCGGATTATTGCAGAGACTGGCGCTGGTCAGCATGGCGTTGCGACGGCCACGGTTTGTGCGCGTTTCGGCCTGCCTTGCGTAATCTTCATGGGTGCGACCGACGTTGCGCGCCAATCGCCCAATGTGTTCCGCATGAAATTGCTGGGGGCCGAAGTCATTCCAGTGACCAGCGGCGCAGCGACATTGAAAGACGCAATGAACGAGGCGCTGCGCGACTGGGTCGCCAATGTGCATGATACATTCTACATCATCGGCACTGTGGCTGGCCCGCACCCCTATCCCGAACTGGTCCGCGATTTTCAAAGCGTGATCGGCAAAGAGGCGCGCGCGCAGATGTTAAGTCGCATCAACCGCCTGCCCGACCTGCTCGTCGCAGCAATTGGCGGTGGGTCCAATTCCATCGGGCTTTTCCATCCGTTTTTGGATGATCCCTCGGTGGAAATGCTGGGCATCGAAGCGGCTGGACATGGTCTGAACAAGGAACATGCCGCAAGCCTAGCGGGCGGTCGCCCCGGTATCCTGCACGGCAACAAAACCTATTTGCTGCAAGACGATGACGGCCAGATTGCCGAGGCACACTCGATTTCGGCGGGCCTTGATTATCCCGGCATCGGGCCAGAGCACAGCTGGCTGAAAGAAATCGGCCGCGTGCGCTATGACAGCGTGACCGATACCGAGGCGCTGGATGCGTTCCAGCTACTCTGCCGCACCGAAGGTATCATTCCTGCATTGGAGCCAGCCCATGCGATTGCCGCTGTGGCGCGCGAGGCGGTGAAGATGGACCGCGACCAGATTATTTTGGCCAACCTGTGCGGACGCGGTGACAAGGATATCTTCACGGTCGCGGAGGCTTTGGGGACGGTGATATGAAAGCAGTTCTTTCTTTCTTTGTTTGCGCGTTGCCTGCCGGATTTATCGTTGGATCTTTGTTTAACTGGGCTCAAGGTAAGAGCGCATTCTTTACCGCCAACGATGCCCAAAAGCACTTGGCGACAGGCAGAATTTTGACCCTGTTTTTCCTGCGATCAAGCAAAGCCAGTTATCAATGACCCGCCTCTCCGCCGCCTTCACAAAA
>JANMGR010000031.1:0-20477 GCA_031374785.1 Sphingomonadales bacterium
GTCCGAACTGTTGTCGCGGTTATCGCCGAGCAGATAGACATGGTCTGCAGGGATTTTCACCGGCGCAACATTGTCGACTTCGCTGCGCCGCGCGTCGATGACATCATAGCTGACGCCATTAGGCAATGTTTCGCGGACGATTTGTAAATAGCAATGCAGCTTTCCGTCACGGTCAGGCGCAAGCGCGCCGGGAAAATCCATTTCGGAGCAGGGATTGTTAGCATCAACTGCAAGATCAAGCGCGGGCTGCGAGTCTTGCTGGACTGGTTTGCCGTTTAGCCAAACCTGCCCATCGCGCATTTCAAATGTATCGCCGGCTAAGCCGATGACGCGTTTGATATAATCCTGCGATTTCCCCTTAGGCGTCAGGATGACGATATCGCCGCGTTCCGGCATTTTGCCCCAGATGCGGCCATCAATCTGTGGCAACAGATACGCATAGGAATCCACTTCCTCGCGCAAGACAAAGCCCTTGAAGATCGCAATCGGATTAGGGATGGTGGGCGAAACATGGCTCCAGCCATAGGCGTATTTTGACACAAATAACCGGTCACCAACCAACAAAGTTGGCATCATCGAAATTGACGGGATGTAGAATGGCTTTGCGATGAAGCTGTGAAAGCCGAGCACGGCAAGCAACAGCCAGAACAATCCCTTTATCTCTGCCCAAAGGCTCGCACTCCAGCTGCGCTTTTCAGCGACAGGTGTAAGCTCAGCGGATGTGGATTGCGTTTCGGTTTCGCTGTTCAGGTCGGTGGTCAAAATTGTCATGCTTTCAATTCTATGTTTTTTTGGGCAGGTAATGCTTCGATAATCACAAAGGCCTGAGCCCAAGGGTGATCGTCGGTGAGCGTTAGATGTATGTGCGCCTCATAACCATTTGGCACGATCGCGTCGAGCCGTGCTTTTGCGCCACCGGTAAGCGCGAGCGTAGGCGCGCCAGAGGGAGCATTGACAACGCCGATGTCGCGCATGAACACACCGCGTTTGAAGCCGGTGCCGACGGCTTTGCTAAACGCCTCTTTAGCGGCAAAGCGTTTGGCATAGGTTCCGGCGCGGGTGAAGGGACGCTTAGTCGCTTTGGCGCGTTCGATTTCGGTGAAGACGCGGTTTTCAAAGCGCGCACCAAAACGGTCGAGCGAATTTTGAATGCGCTCTATATTACAAAGGTCAGAGCCAAGGCCGATTATCATCGCATAGCTCCTTTCCTGCGGTATTGATCGATCCAGTCGATAACAAAAAGCTTCAAAAGCGACAAAAGCAACGCATCCCTATTGTTATAAAAAGACAACAGCTCTGCCCACGCCGTAGATCGAGCCATTCGATCATGATTTAATGTAAGGGCTAACAAGAAGATATTCATGAAGCGGTTAAAGCAGAAAAAGCCAATGTAGGACAGATGCGGTTTTCAATGGGTGCTGCCTTGCCGCAAATAGCCCAGAACCGCACGAACCGCTTCGGCCTCGGCGATGTCGAGTTGCGGAGGTGAAAGGTTTGCCCAAGCATCCGTCACAGCACGAACCAGCGCCGGCAGCGTGCGTGCCGCAGTGTCTGCATCGACAACCAATATATCGTTTTGAAAGCGCTGCAAAAGCTGCGCGACTACCCGCCCGCCTTGATCCAGATAAGATCCTAGCATCGCATCAATGGGCAGCCGCGCTTCTTCATGGTCAATCGCTGAAGCCAATAAGTCGTTATCGCGGTGATGCTGCATCGCTGCGCGCACAAGGCTGCGCACGATGGTCTCAAAATCGGCGTCTGGCCCAAGCGATGTGGCCGCTGCCTTCAGCGTATCGGCCTGGTTCTGCTGCTGGCGCTCAATCAGCGCAACCATCAGCGCGTCTTTATTCGGGAAATACTGATATAGGCTACCGATGCTCACCCCGGCGCGTTCGGCGACTGCATTGGTGTTAAACGCCGTCAGGCCGGACTTTGCAATAATGTGAGCAGCAGCCTCTAGGATGGCGTCATATGTTGCCTGCGCGCGGCCTTGTCGCGGCGTTTTACGGGCGGATAGCGACACAAGAGAATTCCTGTCAGGACATGTGCAAAGGCGAGTAGGCAATATGAGTAATTACTCATATCATGCAATAAGGCCCAAAGCAAAGGAGATTATGCGTGACGGAGCAGATCAAAAAAGAGGTTAATTTTAGCGAATTCTACAAAACGGTTTATCGTACCGACCATCGCCATCCGATAAATCTGGCGCTGCACATCATGGGTGTTTTTGCCGGGATCGGTGTGATCGTAGGAAGCTTGACGATCTGGCCGCTATGGACGCTCATTGGCTTCCCAATCGCGCATGTTGCCCCGGGATTGATCGGCCATCGCTTTTTTGACCGTGACACGTCTTTGGGCGATCTGCGGGTGACACGAACCGATTATCCGTTGTGGTGGTTTTTAATCGCCAATCATCTGATGGCGGCGCGTGTCTTGACCTTTCGGTGGTGTGTCCCCAGAGGACGCTCACATCAGCCATCCATGATACGTGTGAACTACGTAAATCACCGAGGACAGCCACGCGATAAACGCCCAGACATAATATCCCTTTCGCCACAGTGTGATCAGGGCGGCCGTCAAAATAGCGGTTTGGAGGAATGGTGCCGATAATATCAGGAATTCGCGCAGCCCAATGCCGCCCCCAGCGGGTTCGCCGGCAAAAAGCATTCCCATAAATGCCCATAAGAACGAGCCAGTGACCAGCAAAGAGCACCATAAGGCGATCAGCACAATCAGCACTTTATGGATGGGTTTGCGGATCATCGCGCCGCATCCATCAACGATGATTTACGCTCGTCATGAAGGACCTTCGCAAGCACAAGCTTCAAGACCAACCGCATGGAAATGTAAATAAGTCCATTAAATACAAAAAAGCCGAAACCATATGCGATAAGCATCCAGTTAAATGGCATTCCTTGCGACGCGTCGTCCCAGATATTTAGCCCGACAACAACAACAGCCATTGCCAGCACAAACTGCAGTGAACGCATCGTCCAACGCCAAATTCTCTGGACCAAATCCGACTTTTTCATCATCGCGCCGCATCCATCAACGTGCGCATTTTTCGGACGCTTTCTTCCAGCCCGATAAAGATTGCCTCACCGACCAGATAATGGCCGATGTTCAGCTCGGCAATTTGCGGGATCGCGGCGATGGGCTGCACGTTTTCGAAGGTAAGCCCGTGGCCCGCGTGCGGCTCGATGCCGTTTTTGGTGGCGAGCGCGGCGGCATCCGACAGGCGTTTCAATTCCGCCTCGACGCCAACCATGTCGCCGTCCTGAAACAAATGCGCATAGCGACCTGTGTGGAACTCGATCACGGGTGCGCGCAAGTGCATCGATGCCTCAATCTGCCGCGCATCGGGTTCGATGAAAAGGCTAACACGGATACCGGCGTCAAGCAGCTGGCCTATAATCGGAGCCAGATGATTATGCTGTCCCGCCGCATCCAGCCCGCCCTCGGTCGTGCGCTCCTCACGCCGTTCTGGGACGATGCACGCGGCGTGGGGTTTGTGACGCAGCGCAATGGCGAGCATTTCCTCGGTCGCCGCCATTTCGAGATTTATCGGCAGATGCGCCTCGGCCATGATAGCATCCAAATCGCTATCACGAATATGCCGCCGGTCCTCGCGTAGGTGCACCGTAATACCATCGCCGCCTGCTGCCTCGACAACGCGCACAGCGCGCATGGGATCGGGATGCCCGCCACCGCGTGCATTGCGGATGGTGGCAACATGGTCGATATTGACGCCCAATCTGAGCAGGTTGGGACGGAGGAGGTTGGTCATGGCTACTCCTTCCGGCTCCCCGGCTTCACCGCAGGCATTGCTGCCAACTCCTCCGGGACATCATCGGGCGCATAGGTCGGAAAGTTTAGTTCGAGCAAGTGGAAGAACGGCACGCCCAGATCAGCACTGCCTGCCGAACGGTCTATGATAGACGCCGCAGCGATCACTTCTCCGCCTGCTTCGTTAATTGCCTTAATCGCCTCGCGCGACGAAAGGCCGGTCGTGACGATGTCTTCAACCATCAGCACCTTGGTGCCTGGTTCTATCTCAAAGCCGCGTCGCAGGTAAAATACGCCATCTGGCCGTTCGAGGAACATGGCGTCCAACCCCAAAGCGCGGCCCAATTCATGACCGATAATGACGCCGCCCATAGCAGGCGAAATGACTGCACCAAGTTGCGATTTTATCTCGCGCGGGATTTTTTGCGCTATCGCCATTGCGATACGTCCTGCGCGTTCGGGGTTCATCAGCACGCGGGCGCATTGCAGATAGAATGCACTGTGCCGTCCGGACGAGAGCAAAAAATGCCCTTCTAAGAGCGCATTTGCGGTGCGAAATTCGGCGAGAATATCGTCTTCAGTCATGGGAGAAACAGTGTCCTGATGTCGCACGCAATTGATGTTGCATGCTTTGCAACACAGATAGGTGGAAATTACAGACAAATAAATGCATAAAATTGGTTGCGCGGTGCTTGAGGGTTATGCGAAGCCAGCCTATAGGACGCGCGAAATGCTGTATTTGCAGCGTTTGTTTGGGCAGCTATATCGGTGCCTTGAAAGCAAAATTACGGGGTTAACGTAATGAAAGTTTTGAATAATTTTCTTGTGGTAGTTGGTTTGCTGGCGTTGCCGGCAATGGTGCACGCGCAAGCGGCGAGTCCCGCCGACGTCACGGCGACCGCTGCGCCAGTCTCAGCGACTGCGACCGTTGCTGCTGAGCCTGCCGCTACGGCAGCCGCAGATACAGCGGCAAAGCCTGCCGCATCAATGGATGGCTCACTCCCCGGTTACACCCCGATGAAGCCAACCGAAGGCGTCGGCATGCCAACCGCAAAGGCATTGGACTTTCAGGATCAATACAGCGACCTTGGAGAGCGTGCCCATTGGATTAACAACGCTATTCTGCTGCCGATTATCATTGCCATTTCGCTTCTCGTTTTAGGCCTTTTGTTTTGGGTGGTCATACGTTTCCGGCGCGCGGCGAACCCTGTGCCATCAAAAACTACACATAATACGACTATAGAAGTGGTGTGGACCTTGCTGCCTGTGCTGATTTTGCTCGGCATTGCTTATCCATCGCTCGATCTGCTCGCGCGGCAGTTCAAGCCTGCCCCTAAGGACGCAGTGACGATCAAGGCGACCGGTAACCAGTGGAACTGGAGCTATACCTACCCCGATCATGGCGGCTTTGAAGTTATCTCAAACATGCTGCAGGACAAGGAAGACGTTAAGGCTGGTGAGCGTTTCCGCACCGAAAATGACGGACCTCGGCAGCTTGCTGTGGATAACCGCATGGTTGTTCCAGCTGGCGTGCCGCTTCGGTTACAGACAACCGCTGCCGATGTCATTCACGCATTCGCTGTGCCTTCTTTGTGGTTTAAGCTAGATGCTGTTCCGGGACGGCTGAATGAAAAGCAGCTTATCATCAATAAGCCGGGCGTATATTTTGGCCAATGCTCTGAATTATGCGGCGCTCGTCACGGGTTTATGCCCATTGTTGTCGAAGCATTGCCGCCAGAAAAATTCGCGGCATGGGTGATCGCCAAAGGCGGCAAAATGCCTGGCGCTGAAGTCGCTGCGGCACCCGCCGCTGCCGCTGCTCTTGTAACTAATGAAAAGGCCGCTGCTCCTGCAGCTGCGCCAACGAAGTAAGAAGGTTTAACGCCATGACGACAATCGCTGCAACTGCTGGGGACCTCCACGGAACTGGGCATGATCATGCACATGATGCGGATCATAAGCCCGCGTTTTTCGCGCGTTGGTTCATGTCGACCAACCATAAAGACATTGGCACGCTCTATCTGATCTTTGCAATTTGTGCGGGGATTATCGGTGGCAGTATTTCTGGGCTGATGCGTTGGGAACTGGCTGAGCCGGGTATCCAGCATCTCACTGCTTGGGCAAGCTGGCATAACAGCCTTGTTGGTGGCGGCGAAGCAAGCCTTGATGAAGCGTATCATATGTGGAACGTGCTGATTACCGCGCATGGCCTGATCATGGTGTTCTTCATGGTTATGCCCGCGATTATTGGCGGGTTTGGCAACTGGTTCGTCCCCATCATGATCGGCGCACCGGACATGGCGTTCCCGCGGATGAATAACATTTCGTTTTGGCTGACAGTGGTCGCGTTCATCATGCTGCTCGGCTCCAGCTTTGTGCCGGGCGGCACAGGTTATGGCGCCGGAACAGGTTGGACAGTGTATGCGCCGCTTTCGACCTCAGGCTCTGTCGGGCCTGCGGTGGACATGGCGATCTTCTCGCTTCACCTTGCCGGTGCTGCCTCTATCCTTGGCGCGATTAACTTCATCACCACCATTTTCAACATGCGTGCACCGGGGATGACTATCCACAAAATGCCGCTGTTTGTCTGGTCGGTGTTGGTCACAGCATTCTTGCTTTTGCTCGCGCTTCCCGTGCTGGCGGCGGCGATCACTATGTTGCTGGTTGACCGCAACTTTGGCGGTGCGTTTTTTGATGCAGCAGCAGGTGGCGACCCCGTCCTTTATCAGCATCTGTTCTGGTTCTTTGGCCATCCCGAAGTGTACATCATGATTCTGCCAGCATTCGGCATTGTCAGCCAGATCATCTCGACCTTTAGCCGTAAGCCAGTGTTCGGATATCTCGGCATGGCCTATGCGATGGTTGCTATCGGCGTTGTCGGCTTTGTCGTATGGGCGCACCACATGTTCACCACGGGCATGAGCGTCGATATGAAGATGTACTTCACAGCGGCAACAATGGTGATCGCGGTGCCAACAGGCATCAAGATCTTCAGCTGGATCGCAACGATGTGGGGCGGTTCGGTTAGCTTTAAGACGCCTATGGTCTGGGCAATGGGCTTTATCTTTATGTTCACCGTTGGCGGTGTGACCGGTGTGGTTCTTGCCAATGGCGGTCTGGATGATAACCTGCACGACACATATTATGTGGTTGCGCATTTCCATTATGTGTTGTCGCTGGGTGCGGTCTTTGGTTTGTTTGCCGGGTTCTACTACTGGTTTGGTAAAATGTCGGGTCGGCATTTGAACGAAGCGCTCGGCCACCTTCACTTCTGGTTCTTCTTTATCGGCGTGAACGTGTTGTTCTTCCCCATGCATTTCCTGGGTAACCAAGGCATGCCTCGCCGCTATCCCGATTATCCCGAAGCCTATGCCTATTGGAACCAGATTGCGTCGTTTGGCTATGTCATTATGGGCGTAGGGGTGCTGATCTTCTTTGCTAACGTATTCTGGTCGTTGCTGGCCGGGCGCAAAGCCGAGGGCAATTATTGGGGAGAAGGTGCAACGACGTTGGAGTGGACATTGTCCAGCCCGCCGCCGTTCCATCAGTTTGAAACACTGCCGGTGGTTAAGTAACCAGCGGCCAATGACGGGGCCGGTCTATAACAGACCGGCCGATCGTCCATCTGGACCGGATTGTTATGACAAGCGTGACGCAGGATATTATCGTTCCTGCCGATTGGCGGGATTTCTGGGCGCTGACAAAGCCCCGGGTAATGTCGCTTGTCGTCTTTACCGCGTTATGTGGTTTGCTTGCCGCGCCCGGCCATATCCATCCCGTCATCGCCTTTACAGCAATCCTGTGCATTGCCTTGGGCGCTGGAGCATCCGGCGCTCTCAACCAATGGTATGAAGCTGATCTTGATGCCAAGATGAAGCGCACCCAAGCTCGACCGTTGCCCGACGGCCGGATGGAGCGGCCCGCAGCCTTGCAGTTCGGCATTATTCTCGCGGCGTTCTCGGTCGGGATCATGGGCGTAGCGGTCAATTGGCTGTCTGCCATTATCCTCGCCTTTTCGATATTCTTTTACGCGGTGGTCTATACCATCTGGCTAAAGCCCAATACGCCGCAGAACATCGTGATCGGCGGTGCGGCTGGAGCGTTTCCGCCGGTGATAGGCTGGGCCGCTGTGACCGGTGATGTCAGCACGCTGCCAATCCTGATGTTCGCGATCATCTTTTTATGGACGCCGCCGCATTTCTGGGCGCTGGCGCTTTTTATGAAAGCCGATTACGGCGCTGCCGGCATCCCGATGTTGCCCAATGTTGCGGGACAAAAAGCAACGCGGAACCAGATATTCGGGTATAGCTTGCTGATGGCCGCTGCCGCGCTCGCGCCTTGGGCGTTGGGACTGACGGGTGTGCTTTATGGCTATCCCGTGCTGGCGCTCACATTGGCATTTGTTGCGCTGGCCTTCGCAATATGGCGCAATTTGGATATTGATGCTGAAAGGATGAAGCCCGAAAAACGGCTGTTCGCATTTTCTATCGTGTATCTTTTTTTGCTATTTGCACTTTTGGCGTTTGATCGGATCGTTGCAGTATGACTGAAGAAATCATCACACCTGTTCGGCTGGACATGGGGCCGCGCAAAGTCGGCGAGCTTAATCTTGAACAAAGCCAGTTGATCCGCGCCCGCCAGCAATCGCGTGCGAAAGTCATGGGGTTGTTTCTCGTGGGTCTGTGCGTTCTGTTCTTTGCGATCACCTTTGTCCGGATTGGAGTTTGAGGATGACAGCTACTTCGGCTGATCGCGCCAATGCACGCACCGGCTTCATGGCTGCGGCGATTGCCGTCGCTATGGTTGGTGTCGGCTTTGCCGCAGTGCCGCTATATCGTATTTTCTGCCAAGTCACAGGTTTCGACGGCACGACGATGCGCGTCAGTGAAGCGCAAGCCGCCACCGTAGAGGCGACCGGCAAAACAATCGTCATCCGCTTTGACGCCAATCAGCGCGGGCTGCCTTGGGAGTTTAAGCCTGAACGGCCAACGGATACCGTGTCCATCGGCGCGCGCGATATGTCGATCTTTATCGCCAAAAACCTATCGAGCCAGCCAATGACGGGAACTGCGACGTTCAACGTAACTCCCGCGCTGGCCGGAAAGTACTTCAACAAAATTCAATGTTTCTGTTTCACGGAACAGCGGCTGGAGGCCGGGCAAGAAGTCCGTATGCCAGTGCTGTATTATGTCGATCCAAAGATCATGACCGATCCGGAAACCAAAGATATCGAAGAAATTACCCTTAGCTACACTTTCTTCCCGGTGGAGACGCCAAACACGGTGGACCCGCAGGGAAAGGGCAGCTAAAGCGAAATCTACAACCGTTTTGGCGCTTAATTCAAAGCCAATTTCAGGAATAGGGAAGTTACGACATGGCCGGCGCCAAGAACCACGATTATCATATCCTGCCACCTAGCATCACACCTTTGCTCGGGTCAGTGACGGCATTCGTCATGTTTTTCGGTTTGGTTATGATGTTCCAGCCGAAGCATTTCGGAACCTATGGCAATCTGGTTTTCGGCGCTGGTTTGATCGGCGTCCTCTACACATTCTGGACGTGGTGGGCTGATGTGATCAAAGAGGCGCATGCCGGCGATCACACGCCGGTGGTGCAGCTGCATCTACGTTATGGCATGATCATGTTCATCGCCTCAGAGGTGATGTTCTTTGTCGGCTGGTTCTGGGCATGGTTTGATTTCTCGTTGTTTCCTGTGCCACTCGCACTTGAAATTGATCATGTAACTCATGCCTTTAGCGTGACTAACAAATTGGGTGAAGAAGGTGCAGCAGCGCTGGCAACTTTCCCTGCGCAGGGCATGCAAGTTTTCGATGCGTTCTCACTGCCATTGCTCAACACGCTTATCCTGCTTTGCTCGGGAACGACCGTGACATGGGCGCATCACGCATTGCTGCATAATGACCGCAAAGGTCTGATCTTGGGTCTTTGGGTTACGATCATTCTAGGCGCCTTGTTCTCATGCGTGCAGGCGTATGAATATGCAATCGCGCCATTCCCCTTCGCGGGCCTGAACTATGGCACCGCGTTTTTCATGGCGACAGGCTTTCACGGCTTCCATGTTATCGTTGGAACCATATTCCTCGCCGTCTGCCTTGGTCGCGCCTATAAAGGCCACTTCACCCCGCAACAGCATTTCGGTTTTGAAGCGGCGGCTTGGTATTGGCATTTTGTCGATGTCGTCTGGCTGTTCCTCTTTGTCGTCGTCTATGTCTGGGGCGGCTGGGGTGCGCCGGTTCACTGATAGGCTGCCGGCCGTATGACCAAGCGTTTTCCAGTCTTGGCGACGATCATCGTCGTGCTTGCTGTTGCAATGATGGTCGGCCTTGGTGTGTGGCAGCTGCAGCGCAAAGCAGTTAAAGAGGCGTTGCTGGTGCAATATGCGGGAGCCGTTAATCTGCCCGCGATTGCATGGCCATCGGTACCTTTGCCAGAACAACTTCCGCTGTTTCGCAAATCATCGGTGATGTGCTTGAAAATCGTGCGTTGGGAGTCGGTCTCCGGCAAAAACGCAGATGGCAAAGCGGGCTACGCGCATGTTGCGCACTGCCAATTGAGCGGAGGCGAAGGCCCGGGTGCGAAAGTTGCGATTGGCTGGTCCCCGCGTCCCGAAAATCCCGAATGGAGCGGCGGCCAGATATCGGGTGTGATTGCGCCAGATAATCAGGCACTGATCCGATTGATCGCCAATACCGCGCCTGCAGGGTTGGAAAAGCTCGCTCTCCCATCGACGGACGGCATTCCGAACAACCATACGCTCTACGCAATCCAATGGTTCTTCTTCGCATTTGTCGCGGCACTGATTTACGTGCTGGCGTTGCGCAAACGGCAGGCGGGGCGGTAAGCGCACTTGATGGTTGCCCACGCGTATTGATTGTGTTCAATCTGTTGATGGTTGTGGGGGGATGCCGGTTGATGCGGCGTGCGTTTGGGTTTGGGTTTGATGCTTAACTGGAACCCAAAAACCGTTTGTGCTGAGCTTGTCGAAGCACGTCCCTCTGTCAAGCACGGCACTCGAAACATTGGGACGCCCTTCGACAGGCTCAGGGCTAACGGTTATAGTAGACGCAGCGTTTTGGTCGAAAATCAAACGTCCAAATTCGCCACGTTCAGCGCATTTTCCTGAATGAAATCGCGGCGGGGTTCAACGACATCGCCCATCAGTTTTTCGAACAACTCGCTTTCCTCCAGCGTGTCTTCGATGGTGACCTGCAGCAAAGACCGCACGGTCGGGTCCAACGTAGTTTCCCAAAGTTGTTCGGCATTCATTTCGCCAAGACCCTTATAGCGCGAAATTGCCAAGCCCTTGCGGCCCGCTGCCAGCACCGCATCGAGCAGTTCCGACGGACGCGTGATCGGCTTATCCGGCACCGTTTTTTTCATTGGCGTCGGCGCTGCGGCCTCTTCGAGTTCTTCGCCTTCGATTTCCGGCTCTGGCTCCACGGCAGCGCCGCTGGCCTTCACCAAACGCGAGACCTCAGCATAGCTTGCTGCCTCATCAGTCCCAAGCCTGTGTAGCTTGCGCGCCTCGGCGCTGACCAAGAAACTGCGCTCGATAATGTGATGATCGGAAACGCCGCGCCAACGGCGTTCGAAATGATAGCCGCCCTCTTCAGCGACGCGGCCGCTCCAATTGGCTTCAACATCTTGGCCATCCATCCATGCGGCGGCTTTGGCAACGGTGCCCTCGCGGTCTGCACCGTTCAGATCAGGACCAAGTGCACCGTTAAGCGCCAGCCCCTCGATAATTGTCGGGTCAAACCGGCGCGGCACATAACCCATCAGGCTGCGCATCCGCCGTGAATGTTCGACCAAAGCGGTCAGGCTATCGCCGCTACGTGAACCCGCTTTGCTCTCCAGCGTCATCCCAGCCAGCCCGGTTTCGACCAGATAATTGTCAAGCGCGGCATCGTCTTTCAAATAGATTTCGCTGCGACCCTTGGCGACTTTGTACAAAGGCGGCTGCGCGATGTAGAGATGCCCGGCCTCGATAATCGGCTTCATCTGGCGGTAGAAAAATGTCAGCAGCAACGTGCGGATGTGCGAACCATCGACATCAGCGTCGGTCATAATGACGATCTTGTGATAGCGCAGCTTGTCCAAGTTGAAATCGTCGCGGATGCCTGTGCCCATCGCTTGAATCAGCGTGCCGACTTCCTTGGATGAAATCACCCGATCAAACCGTGCGCGTTCGACATTCAGGATTTTACCCTTTAGCGGGAGAATCGCCTGATAGTGCCGGTCGCGGCCTTGCTTTGCGGAACCGCCCGCAGAGTCGCCTTCGACCAGAAACAGTTCGGATTTAGCCGGGTCTTTTTCCTGACAATCGGCCAGCTTGCCGGGAAGCGACGCGATACCCATCACCGATTTGCGCGAAGCTTCACGCGCCTTACGTGCTGCTTCACGCGCGGCGGCGGCATCGATGATTTTCAGGATCAGCGTCTTGGCATTGGCCGGATTTTCCTCAAGCCACTCAACCATTTTGTCGGCCATCAGGCTTTCGAGCGGTTGGCGCACTTCGGACGAGACCAGCTTGTCCTTGGTCTGTGATGAAAACTTCGGATCAGGCAGTTTTACCGAAACAATCGCGGTCAGCCCTTCGCGCATATCTTCGCCGGTCAGGTTGATCTTGTCCTTTTTCAACAACCCGGATTTCTCGCCATAGTTGTTGATCGTGCGAGTGAGTGCGGCGCGGAATGCGGCCATGTGCGTGCCGCCATCACGTTGCGGGATGTTGTTGGTGAAACACAATACGTTTTCGTAATAAGAGTCATTCCACTCCAGCGACACGTCGATACCGATACCGTCACGCTCTGACGAAATCGCAATCGGCTCAGGGATGATCGCCAGCTTGTTTCGATCAAGATATTTGACGAACGCGGCGATCCCGCCTTCATAATATAGATCATGTTCCTTGATGTCGGCATGGCGGTTGTCGCGCAAAAGTATGCGGACGCCAGAGTTCAAAAACGCCAGTTCGCGGTAGCGATGCTCCAGCTTGTCAAAGTCAAATTCGAGCACATTTTTGAACGTGTTCGTTGACGCCATAAAGGTCACACGTGTGCCTTTTTTTGGCTTGCCGTCAACCACGGGTGCATCGCCCTTAACGATCAGCGGCGCAACCGCATCGCCATGTTCAAAGCGCATCCAATGCTCTTTGCCTTCGCGCCAGATGGTGAGTTCGAGAAACTCCGAAAGCGCGTTGACCACCGATACGCCGACGCCGTGCAGGCCGCCTGAAACCTTATAGGCATTATCGTCGCTAGTGTTCTCAAACTTCCCGCCGGCGTGCAGCTGGGTCATGATAACTTCAGCAGCGGAAACGCCTTCCTCGGTGTGCATACCCGTTGGAATGCCGCGGCCATTATCTTCGACTGAAACCGAACCGTCGGGGTTGAGTTCGATCAGCACGAGGTCGCAATGCCCCGCCAACGCTTCGTCAATCGCGTTGTCTGAAACTTCAAACACCATGTGATGCAGGCCCGAACCATCGTCGGTATCGCCGATGTACATGCCGGGGCGTTTGCGGACAGCATCCAGCCCTTTCAACACCTTGATGCTGTCGGCGCCATATTCATTCTGGTTAGGATTAGCGGCGCTGTCGCCAGTACGTTCTTCGGGGTTTTCACTCATGCTTACACTATAGGGCAAGGGGATAGGAAACCCAAGCTTTAGGCCGCGTTGTCCACATATATTTGCCTAGGTAATCGAGGTGTTTGGTCTGTCTGACGCGTTGTGCCATGTTTTGGTTTGGAAGAAATAAGGGAAATAAGAAAAAAGGATAAGATATGGCGCATTCTGAACATGAGCGGTTGTTCAAAATCGTTTTTAATATGGGTCTTCAGTTACATAAAGAACTTGGGCCTGGCTTGATGGAGTCAGTATATGAGACTGTTCTGGCAAGCAGACTGGAGCGGGCTGGTTATAAAATTGACCGGCAAATGCCGATCAATATCGTCATTGATGGAATATAATTTCCCGATGCGTATCGCGTTGACCTGCTCGTCAATAAATTGCTGGTGGTTGAACTGAAGTCGCTCGATAAGCTAACAAGCCTGCATCATCGTCAAGCTTTGACATATGTTCGGTTGCTCAACCAACCTCTCGGTATCCTAATGAATTTCGGTGGCGAAATGTTGAGCGAAGGAACGAGAAGAATCATGAACAACGAGTATGGAAAGCACTAAGCCACTTATTTCTTATTTCCCTTATTTCTTTCAAACCAAAATCTGGCACGACGTTTACTAACAAGCAGACAAAGAGTAACAAAATGTCCATCGACCCAAACACCGAACTCGAACACCCTTTTGGCGACTACACCGCCCTGATCGCCGCATGGGGGCGCGATCGGCCTGATCGGGTGGCGTTGGATGATGGCACCGAGAGCTTGAATTGGGCCGAAGTCTCGGCTCTGATTGAACGGATCGCGGCGCAGTTGCAGCGCGATGGTTTGCAAAAGGGGCAGGCGGTTGCGATTTTGGGGACCAGCAGCGTGTATTATGCGCTTGCCTATCTGGGGGCGATCCGTGCCGGTGGCTGCGCCGCGCCGCTGACCACCTCTGCAACGCCTGCTCAGTTGGAGGCAATGCTCCGGGATTCTGGCGCAATGCACCTGCTGATTGATGCAGCGAAGCTGGCTGACCTTGTGGGCCGCGAATTGCCGACAACGAAAACAATCATGCTTGATGCGCCTTTTGGTGAACATCCCGATATGGCCAGCTGGATGGCGGAGGAAGGCAGCGTCGCCGCGCCGCATAATTGTGGCCCCAATGATCCGTTCAACATCATCTATTCCAGCGGCACGACCGGCACGCCCAAAGGCATTATCCATTCGCGCCAGATGCGCTGGCGCCATGCCTGCGTTGGCGCGAATACCGGTTACGGAGCGCCAGAGGCCGCATCGTTGGCCTCAACCCCGCTATATTCGAACACGACGCTGGCGCTGGTGATCCCGACTTTGGCCTATGGCGGCACGCTGCATCTGATGGGAAATTTGATGCCGCCGGATATTTGGAGCGCGCACAAAAACACCGGATCACGCACACTATGCTGGTTCCTGTGCAGTATAAACGGTTGATGGAATATGAGAAATTTGATGACTACGACTTGTCCAGCTATTGGCTAAAATACTGCACCAGCGCACCGTTTGCGCCTGCGCTAAAGGCCGATGTTCTGAAACGCTGGCCGGGCGGATTGGTCGAGATTTATTCGATGACAGAGGGCGGCGTTGTATGTTTGCTGCAAGCGCACGAGCATCCCGACAAGCTCCATACTGTCGGGATCCCGTGGAAGGGCAGCGAGGTTTTCACCATCGATGAAGCGGGCAGCCGCTTGGCGGCGGGCGAAGTTGGCGAGTTGGTCGGCCGGTCGGCAACGATGATGTCGGGCTATCAAAACCAGCCGGATAAGACCCGTGAGGGCTATTGGTTCGACAGTGACGGCAGCGTCTGGCAACGCATGGGCGACATCGGCCGTGTGGATGCAGACGGTTTTGTCGAACTGCTGGGCCGATCGAAAGACATGATAATCTCCGGCGGGTTCAACATCTATCCGGTAGATTTGGAAAACACATTGCTTGGTTTGTCAGGTGTCGAGGAGGCCGCTGTGATCGGGATGCCGTCAGACAAATGGGGCGAGACACCGGTGGGTTTTGTGTCAGCAGCGAAAGGCGCGGTGCTTGATACCGAAGCATTGCTGGCTGCCGCCAATGAACAACTCGGCAAAACCCAACGCCTGTCTGCACTCTACGCCATCGACGAAATGCCGCGTAGTCATATCGGCAAATTGTTGAAAACGGACCTTCGCGATATAGCGGCTGCTTTGGAGGACGTCGCATGACTGGCATAGAGATTGAAGACCTAGCGACGGTAACGTCCATATTGCAAACCGCACTGACACCCGCTTTCTTGTTGGTGGCGATTGGGACTTTACTGAACATCTTCGTCATGCGCCTCTCACGGATCGTCGACCGATCGCGCGAGCTTCAGGCGTTACATTCTAAAACCAGCGGCAAAGAACACGAACTAGTGATCGACGAGTTACGTATCGTCAAAAAGCGGATGGCGACGGTGAATATGTCGATCTTGCTTAGTGTGCTGTCGACCATTGCCGTTTGCATCATCATTGGCATGCTGTTTCTAATGGGCCTTGCCGGTCTGGCCATTGCCGACGCAATCGTTGCAACGTTTATGATTGCATTGCTGCTGATGGCGGCGTCGCTGTTATACTTCGTCCGCGAGGTTCACTTGGCGAACCGCAATATCCGCGTCCGTGACGAATTTCTGGGCAAGTGAAAGACGCTATTTCGGCGTTTGTTTTTTCAGCTTTGCGACTCGAGCGACCACCTCATCGCGCACAGCCGGGGTCACAAATTTGCGGATATCCCCAGCGTAAAGCGCAATTTCCTTAACCAGCTTACTCGCGATGGGTTGCAGCGAGACATCGGCCATTAGGAACACTGTCTCGATCTGATCATTCAACTGCCGGTTCATTCCCGTCAGCTGATACTCATATTCAAAATCGGTCACGCCGCGAATGCCGCGAATGACCGTTGCCGCACCTTGCGCCTCGGCAAAATCCATCAAAAGCGAGTTGAACCCGACGACGCGAATATTAGCATTGCCGACAGCGGCAACTTCGCGTTTGACCATCGTAATCCGTTCGTCGTCGCTGAACATTGGCGATTTGGCGATGTTGGTGGTCACGCCGATAATCAGTTCATCGACCAGCTTTGCGCCGCGCTTGATAATGTCCATATGGCCCAGAGTGATTGGGTCAAATGTCCCCGGATAGACGCCGATACGTTTGCTCATTTTTGCCTCCTCTTACGCTGGGGACTGTCCCCTTGAGGACTGTCCCTGTTCTCGATCGCGCGCTGTTGCAACAAGGGACAGTCCCCAAGGGGACAGTCCCCGGGCTAAGCTGGCCCTATTCACCGATCCCGCTCCAACACAAATCGCGCAATCGCGCGCAGCAAATCTGCCTCGCTGCCGTAACCCGCAAGATGCGAAAGAGATTGGTCAACCAGCATCGCGGCCTGTTGCTTGGCGCGGTCGAGCCCCATTAGGGAAACGAAGGTTTCCTTGCCCGCCTCTGCGTCCTTATTCAGCGCTTTGCCGGCAAGCGCCTCGTCGCCTTCAACGTCCATAATGTCATCGACGATCTGGAACGCCAGGCCAACATCGCGGGAATAGCCACGCAAATGGGTGCGGCCTTCGATGGGAACATGCCCCAATATCGCACCCATTTCGACACTGGCGGCGATCAGTGCGCCGGTTTTCAGCGCCTGCAGCCGGGTGATCGTGGGCAGGTCAAAGGTTGTCTTCTCCGCCTCTAAATCCATCATCTGCCCGCCAGCCATGCCGTCGGGGCCGCTGGCAAGCGCAAGCGTTGCAATTAATTCGCTGCGGACAAGCGGGTCAGCATGGGTGCCGGGGCTGGCCAGAATTTCGAACGCCAGCGCATGCAGCGAATCGCCCGCAAGGACTGCGGTGGCATCACCAAACGCCTTGTGCGTCGTCGGTTTTCCGCGCCGCATATCGTCGTCATCCATGCACGGCAGATCGTCATGCACCAATGAATAAACATGGATTGCCTCAATCGCGGCGGCAACGCGGATCGCGGTGTCGCGGTCAACATGGAAAATGCCGGCGGTGGCGATCAGCAATAAAGGCCGCAGCCGCTTGCCGCCGCCAATCGCCGCATAGCGCATCGCTTCAAATAACGGCGCGCGGGCATCGTCGGGAACTGGCAGCAGCCGATCAAACTCGGCATCAATTTCGGCCGCGACCTGCTCGATGGCAGTCTCCAACGTCATCGTTACGGTTTGCCCGCCGGTCAACGCATCACTCCGCATCGAACGGGCGCGTGCCTATGGGGGAGCCGTCAGGGCCAAGGATAATCGCCTCGATCCGCGCCTGTGCCGCGTCCAGCCGCGTCTGGCAAATCGCACGCAGTTCTTGGCCGCGTTCATAAAGCGCAATCGATTCGTCAAGCGGTGCATCGCCGCTTTCCAATTTGTGCACAACCTCTTCAAGGGCTTTCAGGGCTTCTTCGAAACTGGGCTGTTGTTTGGGCGTCTCTGTCATACTGCAAAGCTTTGACGCGGGACGATAGGCCGGTCAAGCCTTTCAGAGATACCAGCAGCATAGTCCGCGTTTCGAGTCATCGCCTGCGACCACTCTGTCCGACGCAATTTTACTTTGCGTTGTCACAAAGCTGCGGCATAGCTGCGAGTCTATGAAAAAGACATTTCTCATCCTCGCCCCGTTGTCTATGCTAGCGTTAGCGGCATGCAACAAATCCGAAACTCCCGCTGCTGATGCTGGCGCTGATGCGGAAAAGGCTGCAACTGCAGAGCCGCTGCCCATGCCGCCTTCGATCACAGCGTCGAACACCTATCGTTGCGCCGATAGCACTGTTCTGCATGTCGATTATCTCGGCAAGAACGAAGCGGCCGACATTCGCGTTGGTGTGAAGACCGCAACGGCTGTTCGCGTGACAGCGCCGAAAGCAGAAGCAGGCGCTACCGCAGCTCCAGTAGGCCCGATGAAGTCCGAAGACGGCAAGACCTCGCTTTCAGGCAGCGGTGCCCAGATCAACGTAAAGCTTGCCGATAAAGGCGCGCAGACCTGTAAGGGTAATTAAGTCCTAATGCGTTTCCCTGCGAAATGGCCGGCGGCTTTTGGTGCTGCTATGCTTTTCGCAGGGAACACAGCCGCCGTTGAGCGCCATGACGATGTCGCCGTGGCACATCCGCTTGAACCGACCAAAATTGAAGACTGGGAGGCGTTTGACCGCATCGTCAACAATCGCGGCATGACGGTGCAGTGGCTCGATTTTGACGCAACGCCGCGCGGCGAAGTTAAAGCTGTATTCGAAAATCGCACCCTAAGCTTGCAAGGCGAGCAACGCTCGAAAGACGGTCGAGCGCGTGTGACCCTATCCGGCACTGTCGCCCGTGTCACCGCCACCGAGTTTATCTTTCGCGGCAACATCATTATCGCTGACACACCCGATGAAGGGCGCTGGTGCAGCAAGGCTAAGGAATGGCGCTTTGTCATCACACAAAACCGCAAATATTGGCGGCTGCGCGAATTTGAATGGTGCGATGGCCTGACCGATTACATCGACATTTACTTTTGATCGCACCGCGCTAGGCTCCCTGTAACGGGGGAGGATTTAGCATGTTTATCGGCCATTTCGCACCGGCATTGATCGCAGCAACGCATAAAGACGCGCCGCGATTGCCTGTGCTGTTTGTCGCGGCGCAATTGGTCGATTGGGCGTTTTTTGCTCTGCTTTTGACTGGCGCTGAACAGATGCGGGTGACTCCGGGTATTTCGGTGATGAACCCGATGGACCTGTATCATATGCCCTATACCCACAGCCTGTTGGGGTCTGGGGCGTTTGCGATTGGTTTTGGAGCGTTTGTGTGGTTGGCAACCAAGCGCCGGATGGCGGCGTTGTTGGCTGCTGCGGTTGTGCTGTCGCATTGGTTTCTTGACCTTTTGGTTCATGTGCCGGATCTGACGATCGCCGGAAATCCTCCCAAGCTTGGACTTGGCCTATGGAATTATCCAGCTATGGAAATGACGCTGGAGCTGACGATAACTATCGGTGCGCTTTGGCTATACGCCCGCTTCGTACAGCCAAAAAAGCTGCAGCTTTTAACGCTTTCTGGCGTGATGGTGGTTTTGCAGATAATAAACTGGTTTGGTCCGGTGGAACCAAATGTCACCGCTGCAACAAGCATCCTTGCCTTTGCAGCATTTGGTTTAATTACCCTTGCTTCCTATTGGACCGCGCGCAGCGCCTCTCGCGCGCAGCACTAATCAAACGGGCTGGAAATATCGGGGCGGTCTCGCTAAGGCCACGCCATGTCCGAAATCACCCCGCAAATCGTCGCCGATCACGGCCTCTCGCCCGAAGAATATCAGCGCGTATTGGACGCGATGGGGCGCGAACCCAACATAACCGAACTCGGCATATTTTCTGTGATGTGGTCCGAACATTGTTCGTATAAATCCAGTCGTATCCATTTGAAAAAGCTGCCGACCGAGGCGCCTTGGGTGATTTGTGGCCCGGGCGAGAATGCGGGCGTTATCGATATTGGCGAAGGGCCAAATGGCACCAAACTCGCCGCGATTTTCAAAATGGAATCGCATAACCACCCGAGCTACATTGAACCTTATCAGGGTGCGGCGACCGGCGTTGGCGGCATTTTGCGCGATGTATTTACGATGGGCGCACGGCCGGTTGCCAACCTGAATGCGTTGCGTTTCGGGCGGCCAGATCATCCCAAGATGAAGCATCTGGTGCAGGGCGTAGTTGCGGGCATCGGCGGTTACGGCAATTGCGTCGGCGTGCCGACGGTGGGCGGAGAGGTAAATTTCCATTCAGCCTATGACGGCAATATCCTTGTCAACGCGATGACGGTGGGGATCGCCGATCAGGACAAGATTTTCTACTCCGCCGCGACCGGCGTCGGCAACTCCATCGTTTATGTCGGGTCGAAAACGGGTCGTGATGGCATCCACGGCGCGACGATGGCGTCGGCGGATTTTGGTGATGATATCGACGAAAAACGCCCGACGGTCCAGGTGGGCGATCCGTTTACCGAAAAACTGCTGATCGAGGCGTGCCTTGAACTGATGGCGTCGGACGCGATTGTG
>JANMGR010000042.1:0-22524 GCA_031374785.1 Sphingomonadales bacterium
TTTTTCTGCTACGACGGTTTCAGCGTTAAAGAGGTTTCGGGACACGAACCATTCAAGCAAAATTTTTCGGTGCCACGGTCAGTGCCACGACGAAAAATCAAACGCAACTCGCTGAATTATAACAAAATATTAGTCGAAATATTGGATTCCTCTTCCGGGCACCATTTTCCGCTGCGCGTCAAATGATGCCCGGAAGGTTTTTGTTGCGGACTTCGTCCGGGGGGCGGGCGTTTTATTTGATTAGCCTCAAGCGCCGGCGCGGGCATCCGCCCGCTTGGCTATCCTCGCATAAGCTCGGGCGGCCGGTCGGCCTTGCGAACCCTATCGGGTTCGGGGCGTTTGCGTTCAGCGTTGCTTGCCTTTATCGCGCATGTGGAGAGGGGCGGATATGGATGTTGCTGTGACTATGCGTGCTTGGCTGCGCGAACCACTTGTGCATTTTCTGCTCGCGGGCCTTGCGGTCTTCGCCTTTTCCGCTTGGCGGGGGGAGGCGGTGGATCCGGCTAGTCGGGCGATCGAAATTGATGCGGCGCAGGTCGGCGTGTTGGCACAGCGGTTTGTGCAGACGTGGCAGCGCGCGCCGAATGCGGCGGAGCTGGATGGGTTGATCCGCGATCATATCAAAGAAGAGGTGTATTACCGCGAGGCGCTGCGGCTTGGGTTGGAGGCCGACGACACGATTATCCGGCGGCGGCTGCGCGCAAAGATGGAGTATCTGGCGACGGCGCAGGCGGAGAACGTCGCGGCGGATGATGCGACTTTGCAGCGGTATCTGGATCGGAATTTTGCGCGATATGCTGAGGGTGCGCGGGTGAGTTTTGACCAGATATATCTGGGTGATGATGATGCTGGTGCGGTGAAGGCTAAGCTGGCGCGCGGGGGCGATTGGCAGGTTCTGGGTGCGCCGATATCGCTGCCCCGGTCTTTGGAGGATGCGGACCGCGCGGATATTGCCAAGCAGTTTGGCGAAGGCTTTGCGACTGCGTTGGCGGGGGTGAAGGCGGGCGAATGGACGGGGCCAATTGCATCGGGCTTTGGCCAACACCTCGTTCGCGTGCGTGCGGTGTCGGCAAGCAAAGCGCCAGCCCTGTCGCAAGTCCGCCAGCGCGTAGAGAATGACTGGCGCGCCACAACCGTCAAGGCACGCGAGGCAAAGGCGTATCAGGCGTTGCTGGACGGCTATACGATTACAATTGCTAAACCGTGATGCGCGAAGTCTTAACAAGGGCTCTGCTGGCATTGTTGGCTTTGTGTTGTGCGGTGGCGCCCGCGCACGCAGACGAGCTGCGCCCTGGCTATATCGAGTTCAGCCAATCTGCTGCGCAAGACTGGCGGCTGGTGTGGAAAGCGCCGATGCGCAGCGGGGTGACACCTACGACGCAGCCTGTGCTACCAGCGGGGTGCATGGTGGCGGGACAGCCGGTGCGCACAATGGCGGCCTTGGCGGTGGTCACGACCGCTGAAGTGCGGTGCAGCGCTGGTGTCGCGGGCAAATCCATCGGGCTTTCGGCGTTTTCGACAAGCCAAACCGATGTGCTCGTCCGCGTTGCGCCGTTGGGTCGTCCGGTGCAAGCGATGCGGCTTACCGCCGATGCGCCGATGGCAGTGATCCAAGCAAAACCTGATCGCTGGCAGGTGGCGAAAACCTATTTTATCACGGGCATCGACCACATTATTTTTGGCTATGACCATCTGTTGTTTGTAGTCGCTTTGGTGCTGTTGCTGTCGGGATTGTGGACAGTGGCCAAGGCGGTGACGGCGTTTACTGTGGCGCATTCGTTGACGCTGATTGGCACGACTTTGGGGTTTCTGGGGTTGCCGCAACGGCCGGTGGAATCGGTGATTGCGCTTTCGATCCTGTTTCTGGCGGTGGAGATCGTGAAGAAAAACCCAGATCAGCCGCGGTTGTCCGAACGCATCCCTTGGGTGGTGGCTTTCGGCTTTGGCTTGCTCCACGGATTTGGTTTTGCAGGGGCGCTGAACGAAATTGGCTTGCCCGAAAGTGATGTGCCGATAGCTCTGCTGACGTTTAACCTGGGGGTTGAGGCGGGGCAGTTGGCGATTGTGCTGGCAACGGCGGCTGTGCTGGCTTTGTTGCGGCGCTTTGCCGCTGGCTTGGCTCCTTTCGCAATCCGCGCAGCTACCTATGGCATTGGCATCATTTCTGCGTATTGGTTTATCGAACGCACTTTTGCCTAGAAAGCTAACGTATGAAATTCTTCTCCGACAATGCAGCGCCAGTCCACCCAGAGATATGGGCAGCAATGCACGCGGCGGATGTTGCCGATACCGCCTATGCTGGCGATGCATATTCGGCGCGGCTCGACGCGGCGTTTGGTGCGCTGTTTGGAACCGAGGTCGCGGTGATCTGGGCTGCGACGGGGACGGCGGCAAACGGGCTGGCGCTCAGCGCGATGGTCGATCCGTTTGGAGCGATACTCTGCCACCGCGAGGCGCATTTGGAGGTGGATGAATGCGGCGGCCCTGCGTGGTTCACGCATGGTGCGAAGTTGTTGCTGACAGAGGGTGAGGGCGCGAAGCTGACGCCGGACGCGATTGAAGCGGTTTTGGACAACATGCGCGGCGATGTGCATCAGGCGGTTCCGCAAGCGATCTCTATCACCCAAGCCACCGAATATGGCCGTGTCTATACGCCAGCCGAGGTCGCGGCGATTGGTGCAGTGGCGAAGGCGCGAAAGCTGAAACTCCACATGGACGGCGCGCGTTTTGCCAATGCGGTGGCGTCGCTTGGCTGTCATCCCGGCGATGTGACATGGCGCGCGGGCGTCGACGTGCTGTCATTCGGGTTCATCAAAAATGGCGGAATGAGTGCCGAGGCGATTGTCTTTTTCGATCCTGACCTAGCTGCGCGCACGCGGTTTGCGCATAAAAGCGTGGGGCAGTTGCAATCAAAGGGCCGCTATTTGGCGGCGCAATTGCTGGCGATGATTGACGCAGGGCGTGCGGCAGGGCCGTTGTGGCTGGAGAATGCGCGGGCCGCGAATGCGTCGGCGCAGATTGTCGCAGAGGCTGCTGCTGGGCGCTTGCTGCATCCGGTGGAGGCGAACGAGGTGTTTTTGTCGTTGAATGCGGCGGAGGCTGCCGCGTTGCGTGCCCAAGGGTTTGATTTCTACGATTGGGGTTTAGGGGCGGCGCGACTGGTCACCAGCTGGGCATCGCCGGTGGTTGAGGTGGCAAAGTTGGCGGCGGCGTTGCGGGGGCTTTGATCGCTGCATTGGGCTTGGGACTGCCCCAAGCGCGAAGCGCGCCGTGGAGCGCAGCGCAGCAAGCCCCTAGGCGTCGGTGCACAACCTATCGGGGACAGTCCACGGCGCTGCGCTTGGGACAGTCCCCTGCCGTCACTTCAATAGTTAAACTCTCATAGCCAAACAAAAAGGCCGGGAAGATTTCTCCTCCCGGCCCGATTTTTTGTTTAAGCGGCTCAGTTTAGAATTTGAACTTAACCGACGCGCCATAGAAGCTTGGTGGCGGTGGGTAGCCGGAAAGGCTGCCCGATTGCGCGACCGATGCAAAGATGACTGGGTTGTATTGTGGCTCGGTCAGGTTGCGGCCCCAAACGCTAAGCTCTAGGCCGTTTTCAAAGGCAAAGGCGATCGACGCGTTAAGCGATTCAATCGCAGCCTTGTAAGGCAGGCCTTGTGCGATTTTATAGGCGCTGTTCAAAGCGTAATCGGTGTGCAGGATCAATTCGTTCCCGCCGCCGACTTCGATCTTATACGTGCCACCGACTGCAACCGAATGTTTGGAAATCCCGGTTGGTGTCACTCCAGTCAGGTTAGTTGGAACGATGTTGTTGCCAGCGTTGAATGCTGAGCCACCGGTGAACTTATCAAACTTTGGATCGAGATAGGTATAGGATGCAGTAAAGTTCAGGCCGCGTGTCGGCGAAATTGTCGCATCGATTTCCATACCCTTGGTCGATTGCTTTTCAGCGTTGCCCAACACAAAGCCCGTGCCGGTAAACACGTTGCTTTGGAAGCCTTTCAACACTTGCTTAAACACTGCAAGGTTGAACCCAAAGCCCGGAAACTGTCCCTTAAGGCCAAGTTCGTAAACAACGGCATCTTCTGGACCCGCAAAGCGCGTGCCGGCAGTCAGGTTGTTGAGTGCCAAACCTGCTGTCCGAATTGCCGAAGGTGCCGGTGCAGGCGACTGCGCCGGTGAGCCCGGAATGAAGTTGGCTGGGAACGGACGGCTATCGGTCGACAGGTTGAACGATGTCGCCTTAAAACCAGTGGCATAAGTGATGTAACCGCTTATCCGTTGGTCGAACTTATAGTTTGCGCGGAGAGTGTAGGAAAGATCGCTATCGCTGGTCTTGCCGCTTTCCACAATGTTCGGGTAGTTCAGGAACCGCGGCAAGAATTGCAACGGGCGTAGCCCCAGAAACGCATTACAGTTAACGCCGTTGGTGACAGTTGTTCCACCGCAAGGTTGATTACGCGCAGCTGGAAGGAAACCTGCGTTCGCTCCGGTTTGCACAAGATCAATATTGGAAAATACATCGGTCGAGGTGTTGTTTGTAATCGCGGCCTTTTTATCCTTGGTGTAGTTAAAGCCACCGGTCAGCGTAAAGCCATCAGTCACTTCAAAATCCAGCTGTCCAAAGATAGAATAGGACGTATTTTTATAGTCGTAGTTTTCAAAACGACCCTGTCCGGCTGCACCAAACTGAGTCGTTGGCGTTGCGGCAGGAAGCCCGTTCAAGAAACGGATAAGCCCTTCGTTTCCGCCATACGCATTGCCAGTGAGCAAGTTTGCATAAGTCCGGAAGCCGGTGCCGTAAAGTAGCTGTGACGAGATATCGATGTTTTCTTTAAAGTAGAATCCACCGAGCAAGAAGTTCAACGGACCATCAAAATCAGAGGCGACACGCAATTCCTGGGTAAAGGTGTTGATTGCCGTTTTCGCGCGGTTGTCACCGATAAGATCGGCACTGGAGAAGTCGGAGTCTTGGTTGGTGAATGACCGAACAGAGCGATAGGCGCTGATGCTGGTTAACGCCAATTGGTCAGTCAAATCCCAATCGACTTGGCCCGAAAAGCCATAGTTTTTGATTTTGTTGATCGAATCGAAATTCTGATAAACATTCTGCGAGAACGGGCTGTTAGGAACAAAGCCTACGCCAGCAGCAACAAAGTTTACAGCACCGGCGGTTGGTCCGCTGACCACATTGGCAACGCCGCAGCAGATTTCGTCAATCTTGTCATAATCGGCGATCAAGCGAACCTTAACAGCTTCGCTTGGTTCCCAAAGGATTTGCCCGCGAACGCCCCAACGGTTGCGATCGTTTGAATCGACGCCGCGATTGACGACGGTGATATAGCCATCGCGCTTGTTGTAGTTGCCTTCAACAGCGACCGCCAGATTGTCAGAAATCGGTCCGGTGACATTGGCTTTGACGACCAGTGCATCATAATTGCCATAGGACACTTCAACGCCGCCGCCGAATTCATATTGCGGTGACTTGGTAACGATGCTGATGATACCAGCCGATGCGTTTTTGCCGAACAATGTCGATTGCGGGCCGCGCAGCACTTCGACGCGCTGGATGTTGGCAAGGTCGCCAATCTGTGCGGCGGAACGCGAACGGTAAACGCCGTCGATGAACACACCGACCGATGGCTCGATCCCTGCGTTGTTCGCGCCGTTGCCGAAACCGCGAATGACGAAGTTGGTGTTGGCAGAGCTTTGCAGCTGACCGACTTTAAGCGATGGAACCAGAGTTTGCAGGTCGAGCAGATCGCGAACTTGCGCACGCTCAATAGCTTCCCCAGTGGTTACCGAAACGGAAATTGGCACGTCTTGCAACGTCTGTTCACGCTTGGTGGCAGTAACGATGATCGCGTCTTCTGCGAACTCTTCCTCCTCAGCAACAGCTTCGTCCTGCGCATAGGCGACAGTGCCGATGCCAAATGAAGCGATGCTGATGGTCGACAACATGGCCGACCGCATTACGGTTTTTGCGATTTTCATAATAACCTCTCTAGCTGGGTCTGTTACGGGTCCGTTTCGGACTCCTGTTATGTTTCTCCGCCCCCGAGTGTATTCCCGAATAGGAGTTAAAAGCGTGGTAACGCTGTGGGCTATATCCAGCAAATTATTGCTTCAATTTCGCCTGTTTCCGGCGAAAATAGTTCTAATATGATGCAAAATTACAACATGCAGCGCGATTTGCGGCGAGATTACAGCCCCAGCACATCGGGCATCGTGTAGCGCCCGGGCTTTTGTGGCGCCAACCAGATCGCCGCTTTCACAGCGCCGCGTGCAAAAATGGCGCGGTTTTCGGCGCGGTGCGATATCGTGATGCTTTCCTCGTCGCTTGCGAAAATCACGCTGTGATCGCCCGCGACTGTGCCACCGCGCAACGAAGCAAAGCCGATTGCTCCTGATTTACGCGCGCCGGTAATGCCATCGCGTCCACTTTCGCTGTTGGTGGCAAGCTCGATATGTCGCCCCTTGGCAGCAGCTTCGCCGAGCAGCTTTGCTGTTCCAGACGGCGCATCGACTTTCATCCGGTGATGCATTTCGACGATTTCGATGTCCCAATCGGGGCCGAGACGCGATGCTGCCTCGTGCACCAAAGCCGCTAGCATCGTGACGCCAAGCGAGGTGTTGCCGGTTTGCAATATGGCGATGTCAGCGGCAGCATCGTCGATCAAATAATGGTGGCGTTCTTCAAGGCCGGTTGTGCCAATGACGATGGGTTTCTTGGCAGAGATACAGGCGTCAAGTGTTGCCTCCAACGCGTATGGTGAGGAGAAATCGACCAACACATCGGATGCGGCGATCAGCGCGGTGACATCGTCCCCTTTATCAACGCCGCCAGCTAGCTCGTGGCCTGCTTCTAATATAGCGTCCAGTAGCGCCCCACCCATACGTCCATTGCTGCCGATAATACCGATCTTTGTCATACTTGCCGCCTATGAATTTTGCTGCTTCATGGGCGACATGACGGATATTCGCAACATTGTAATCCTGACTGGTGCAGGTATCAGCGCGGAAAGCGGCATTGATACTTTTCGCTCCGCTGGCGGTTTATGGGAGCAGCACAAGGTCGAGGATGTGGCCACGCCAGAGGCGTTTGCCCGCGATCCGGACCTCGTGCTGCGGTTTTACGACATGCGGCGGGAGCGAATCCAGCAGGTCGAGCCCAATGCTGCGCATTTGGCACTGGCAGAGCTTGACCGCGAATGGCGACGGGAGGGACGCAACCTGTTGATCGTGACGCAAAATGTCGATGACTTGCACGAACGCGCCGGCGCAGAGCGGCTGATCCATATGCATGGCGAGCATTTGAAGGCGCTGTGTCAGGCGTGTGAAATCCGCAGCGATTGGCGCGGGACGATGGCACAGCGTCCGCCTTGTCCGATCTGCGGCGCGCCCGAACTGCGTCCCGATGTCGTCTGGTTCGGCGAGACGCCGTATCACATGCCAGAGATTTACGCCGCGATCCGGACGGCGGATGTGTTTGTCAGCATCGGCACATCCGGCGCGGTCTATCCAGCGGCTGGCTTTGTGAGGGATGCGCGGCAGCAGGGGGTGAAGACACTGGAACTTAATCTGGAACCATCACAAGGAACGCACTGGTTCGATGAAGCGCGGCATGGTGCGGCGACGGAATTGGTGCCCGATTGGGTGGAGGAGATTTTGGAGGACTGATCTGCGCCGCAGGCAATTTATATTTCACACGAAGGCACGAAGACACGAAGAAGCAGGAGAGGAGGACACCTTAATCTCATGTCATCTCTTTGTGCCTTCGTGCCTTCGTGTGAGATAATTCTAAGGCGCTTCGCGCACACCACCGCAACTCGAACACTCCATATCCTTCGGCAGAGTAATCGTGCGCATCGCCGGTTTTAGCCCGTCGAATATGTGCAGCTTACCAACCCCCGCGTCGCCAAAACCGGTCAGATGCCGGATCGCCTCCATCGCCGCAAAGCTGCCCATCAGGCCGCACATTGCGCCAAGCACGCCTTGCGTAGCGCAATCGTCGCAATCATCGGGGTCGTGTGCGTCGCCAACGAAACAGCGATAGCAAGGCGCATCGGGTATCCATCCGGAGAAAGTTCCGATCTGCCCGTGGAACTGGCCAATGGCAGAACTGACCAAAGGAACGCGTGCGGCGAGGCATAGGTCATTGACGATCAATCGCGTGTGGAAATTGTCGCTTCCGTCGATGACGACATCGACGTTGTTCAATATATCTGATGAAGTATCAGCAGTAATACGCTGTTTCAAAGCGTGAAATTGAACATCAGGATTGAGTTTCGCAACTGCCTCAGCCGCAGCATCAACCTTCGCCACCCCAATCTGCGCTTCCCCATAAAGCACTTGCCGTTGCAGGTTCGACAGGCTGACTACATCATTATCAACGACGCTAATCGTGCCAACCCCCGCCGCCGCCAGATATTGGATCGCAGGACAGCCAATGCCGCCTGCGCCGACCAATAGCACATGGCTATCCAGCAGCTTCGCTTGCCCAGCCCCGCCGATATCGCGCAGCACAATGTGGCGGGCATAGCGGTCGAGTTGTTGATCGGTTAGGGTCATACCCCCGTCGAGCCAAAGCCACCCGCACCGCGCTCAGTATCATCCAGTGTTTCGACCTCAATCATCGCTGCGTGCGTCACTGGCGCTACCACCAACTGCGCAATCCGGTCGCCGCGCTGGATGACGAAATCTTCGTCGCCCAGATTAGCAAGGATGACTTTCACTTCGCCGCGATAGTCGCTGTCGATGGTGCCGGGTGTGTTCAAACAGGTGATGCCGTGTTTCAGCGCAAGGCCAGAGCGCGGGCGGACCTGCACTTCAAAACCGGGCGGGATAGCAAAGGAAAGCCCGGTCGCAACCGCGTGCCGCCTGCCGACTTTCAGCGTCAGGCCCTCGGCGGCGCACACATCCATCCCCGCCGCGCCGTCGCTTGCATAACCGGGCAGCGTCAGGCCTGCGCCATTGTTCAGGCGTTTAACCTGCACCGAAACGGGTTCAGACAGCATCAGAAATCTTCTCCATCAATTTTCGCGCGATGACGTCTTTGGGGCTGTCCGGCCAGCTTTCGACGCCGTCTTTAGTAACGATATGGAACGCGTTAGTCGCGCCGCCCATGACGTCGCCTGACACATCATTCGCGACAATCCAGTCGCAGCCTTTTTTGGCAAGCTTGGCCTGCGCATGTTCAATCAGCTTTTCGGTTTCCGCCGCAAAGCCGATCAATAGTTTCGGCCGCTGCGCGTGTTTGGCCAATGTTGCCAGTATGTCGGCATTCTCGGCGAGCATCAAAGGCGGAATGGCTGCACCATCCTTTTTGATCTTTTGCTCCGGCACATCTGCGGCGCGCCAATCGGCAACGGCAGCAACCATGATCGCGACATCGGCGGGCAGAGCTTTCTCGACCTCCGTCAGCATCTCCGCCGCGCTTTCAACGTCAATTCGAATAACCCCCGGTGGAGTTACCAAGTGAACAGGACCCGCGATCAAGGTCACATCCGCGCCCATCTCTGCGGCGGCTTGCGCGATAGCAAAGCCCTGGCGCCCAGACGACCGGTTGGCGATATAGCGGACTGGGTCGATGGCCTCATAAGTTGGCCCAGCGGTTACCAGCACGCGTTTGCCGTAAAGCGGTCGGTGCGCAGGTTCAGAGAAGTCGGGTTGTGCTACCAGCGGCGCTGCCGCTTTGGTTGAAGGCGCGCGACCACTAGTGAGGGCGGCGTCAAAAGGATGGTCAAGCATCGCGCAAATCCGCGCCGCAACATCGGGCGGCTCGGGCAGGCGGCCCGGGCCAAATTCGCCGCACGCCATCGCGCCTTCATCGGGGTCCATCACCGTCACATTATCGGCGCGTAGTTGCGCCAAATTGCGCTGCGTCGCCGGATGGTTCCACATCCGCACATTCATTGCAGGCACCGCGAGCACCGGCTTGTCCGTCGCCAGCAAGATCGTCGTTGCCAAATCGTCCGCTATCCCCGCCGTCATTTTTGCGATGATGTTGGCAGTGGCAGGACAGATAACAATCAAATCGGCTTGGCGTGAAAGCTGAATATGCCCAATCTCGCGTTCTTCTTTCAGGTCGAACATATCGCCATAAACCTGATCCTCGGTCATCACACCTAAAGACAAAGGCGTGACAAACTCCGCCGCGCTTTTTGTCATAACCGCGCGCACCGCGATGCCTTGGCGCTTAATCAAGCGAACAAGCTCAAGCGATTTATACGCCGCTATGCCGCCGCTGACGATTAGGAGGATGCGTTTTTCGGTCATTTGCTCAAACGCCGGTCAGCAACAAGTCTAGGGCGTTTATAATCAGGCGATCCTCTTCAGAAAGGTTCATCAATGCCTTGCCCAAACGTGGAGTAGGAATGGCAAATATCTGTTGCGTCATCATGATGCAGTCATGGCCTTCGATGGAAAATATAGGATTGAGTCGCGGCGTCACAGGCATCGCCGAGACCGGAACCAGTGGCACGACAACACGGGACGTTAGAATTGAAAGCACGTTCGCCTGACAGTCGAGCAAATAGCCCTTACCGCGTGCGCCCAAGTAAACGTCAAAACGCGCCATTACGGTTGGCGGTATTCGTCATACAGCATGCCATTTTCACTGACCCAATCATTCCAAGCGATGAGCGAAGCACGATTTTCGGTTAGCCATGATTCTTCGCGCGCTTTTTTAACCTTGTCAAAAAGTCCAGTTTCGCATGCTTGGGATAGATTGACGCCCAGACGCTTGGCTTCTTCGACAAGATCGCTAGGTAGGCTAACGTTCGTTGCCTTTTTGGGGGCAGAGAATCGAGCGGGTTTGTTCATGCGCAGAGATTATGCGCATCTGCGTTGCGCGTCAACTGATCCACCACATCGTCGCAGCACCAGCTGCCGCAGCAATCAGCGCAACGCCGGCATATTTCCACCACCCACTGCCAGCCCGCTTATCCCAAATCAGCGGTATCTCTGGCAAGGGAGGGGCAGGGGGCGCGCCGCCTTTACGGGGCAGGCTTTCGTCGAGGCGCTTGATCAGATCGGGGATTAGCCCGAGGATTTTGACACGGTCGCGCAGACCGTCGGCCAATGCCGCCTCTGGTCCTAATTCGGTGCGCATCCATTCCTTGATATACGGCCCCGATGTTTCCCACATGTTGATTTTGGGGTCGAGTTGTGTGGCAACGCCTTCGACCATCACCATTGTCTTTTGCAGCAGCAATAGATGGGGCTGGGTTTGCATGTCGAAATCGCGTGTGATCGCAAACAGCCCGTCGAGCATTTGGCCGACCGACAGCTCGCTGACGGGTTTGCCGCGCATCGGTTCGCCAACGGCGCGCAGTGCGGTCGCGAATTCATCGACATTGTGATAATCGGGCACATATTGCGCCTCAAAATGAATCTCTGCGACGCGCTGGTAATTGCCCGTGATCAGGCCATAGAGGATCTCCGCCAACCAGAACCGTGCCTGCCGGTTGATCCGCCCCATGATGCCAAAGTCGATCGCAGCGATGGTGCCGTCGGCTTTGACGAACAAATTGCCCTGATGCATGTCGGCGTGAAAGAAACCTTCGGAAATCGCTTGGCGCAAAAATGCGTTGACCAGATGGCCTGCGACTTTGGTCAGGTCATGACCTGCCGCTTTCAGTTCCTCGACCTTTGATATTTTGATGCCATCAATCCAGTCGAGCGTCATCACTTTGCCCGATGTGCGATCCCAATCGATGGCGGGGACTTCGTAATGGGCGACACCTTTCATCGCCTCGGCAAGTTCGGAGGCAGAGGCAGCTTCGCGGCGCAGATCAAGCTCTCGCAAGGTCCAGCGTTTGAAATTGGCGATGGTCAGGCGCGGGCGCAATCGCGCGATTTCGCCGCCCAAAGCCTCCAGATGCGCGGCGGCCCATTCATAGGTCTCGATATCGCGCATAAAGCTTTTGTCGATGCCGGGGCGCTGGACTTTGATGGCGACGTCGCGGCCTTCGGTGGTCACCGCGCGGTGGACTTGTGCGATAGAGGCGGAGCCGATGGCGATGGGATCGATCTCGCTAAAGAATTTCTCAACCGGCCCGCCAAGTCCGGTTTCAATTTGTAGTCGGATCGCGTCAAAAGGTTCGGGCGGCAGCGCGTCTTGCAGGAACAACAGGTTTTGCGCGGCTTCTTCGCCGATTAGGTCGGGGCGAGTCGCCAATGTCTGCCCCAGCTTGATTGCTGCGGGACCGATGGCGGTAAAGGCAGCGGCATAATCCGGAACCTTTGGCTGCATCGTGCCAAAACGCGCGATGCGGCACAGGCGTTTCACCTGTGGCGGCGCGTTCGGGTCGCCTTCAATCCCGCGCAACGCGCCGTGCTTGGCGAGAATACGGCCCCATTTTAACAGGCGATAGATATGCGTTGTTGGGCGGGTCATGGGGGTGCGCTTATGCTTTCCAACCGCTGTGGATCGCGACCAGCCCGCCCAAAATTGGCTCGACTTTGCTGTGGCTAAATCCAGCATCGACAATCATCGATTGGAACACCGGCATCGGCGGGAATTTGCGGATGGATTCGGCCAAGTAACGATAGCTGTCTTCATCGCCCGCAATCATCTTGCCGAGCTTTGGCAGCAGCTTGTGCGAATAGATGTCATACACCTCTGACAGACCCGGCCATTCTACCGTCGAAAACTCAAGACAGAAAAACCGGCCGCCATAGCGGAGCACGCGGTGAGCCTCTCGCAAGGCCTTTGGTATATCGGTCACGTTCCTGATGCCAAAGGCGATGGTGTATGCGTCAAAATGGCTGTCGGGGAACGAAAGCGTTTCGGCGTTTTGTTCGCTCCACACCATCGTATCGATACCGCGATCAACGGCGCGGTCCATACCGACCGCGAGCATATCGGCGTTGATATCCGACACCGTAATGTTCGCGCCCGATTTCTCCATGCGGAATGCGATGTCACCGGTGCCGCCAGCCATATCGAGAATGTCTTCGCCTGCGCGCGGTTTGACGCGGCGGACGAATTGGTCTTTCCACAGCCGGTGCATACCGCCCGACATTGCATCGTTCATAATGTCATATTTGCGGGCAACGCTGGAAAACACACCGCCAACGCGGCGCGTTTTTTCGTCGGGGCTAACCTGTGCATAGCCAAAGGATACAGTCTCAGTCATAGGAGCGCCCTAGCGGATTGTTGACAGGGGAGCAAAGGGTGATCGGTGCAAATTATGCCGATCTGATTGCGTGTAATCGCATGCACCAGCGGCTTTATATCTGCTTGTCTTTACGGCCAAAATGACGGACACTTTTGCGAAGGAGAGATGCTTATGAAACATTCCACTTTTCTTTTGGCGGCTGCACTTGCCGCCATCGCCATTCCATCAAACGCACAAATAATAAAAGGTCCGGCTCTGGGCGAAGTGATCGTCACCGGCAATCGGTTGAACGCGGGCTATGCGCAAGAAAACCGGCCCGTCATTGGCCTACGCCGACAAGCTGATTCAGCCGTGCGGACGATTTCGTTTTCATCAGACTCACGTGATGAAGCGACGCGGAAAAGGGAAATTCATACGATGCTGGCCGCCGCAATGGACAAAGCGGCCGCCGCAGGTGTTGAGCTAGTGATCGGTAACTTCGAACTGACGCCGGTGACAAAGGCGAATTATCAGGAACTGCCGCTCGTGTGGGCAGGGCGCGTTGACACCAGTAAAGCTGATGTCATGGTCAAAGTAAAGTTGGGCGGGTCTACGGTTTCGGCGGAGCAACGCATCGACGCTTATGTCAAAAGCCTTTCGCGCAACGGACGCGGAGCGATAGATAAAACCGGCGGGCTGACGTTGACGATTATCAATCCCGATCAATATCGCGATGATATTGTCAAGCTTGTGGCCGAGGACGCGCGCACCCGTGCCGCTATTTTTGGGCCGGATTATGCAGTGCAGGTGACAGGCATCGATGGCCAGATTTTCTGGTCGCAGGTCAGCGGGACCGATGTGTTCCTTTATATCCCCTATCGCTACACCGTTGTTCCAAAGTGATTATGGTCGGAGAGATATGATGAAACTTACCCTAAAAGCTGCCCTTTGCGGCATCGCCCTTTTCTCCGCTCCGCTGATTGCTCAGGATGACGACGGTGGAATGAACGAAGTTGTCGTTACAGGATCGCGGATTAACCGAAACAGCCTGTCGTCCGTCGATCCAATCTCCATTTACACACCCCCATCCCCTCCCGTTATCGGCTTCAAACGCCAAGCCGATTCGGCGGTGCGCAATATCGATATCGTTTCTGACTCGCGCGAAGAAGATATGCGCCGCCGCGAAGTGCAGGCGATGTTGCTGGATGCCATCGACCGCGCAAAGACCGCAGGGTTTAGCCTTGTTACGGGGCAATCGGAATTGGTCGAGGTCACCCGCGCGAATTGGCAGGACCAGTTTCCAGAGCTAGCTGGCAAAGCCAAAGAGACGGACGAGGACGATGAAGATTATGACGATGACGAAAATGAAGCCCAATCGGCCTATGAAAATAACAACAGTTCAACGACCATCCGGTTGAAGGTCAAAACCAAGCTGGATGGTTCGATCAACAATGCGCAGCAAAAGATTGCGGGCTTTATCAAAAGCGTGCCTGCAACGGGACGCTCGCTCATCGTGCCTCAGGGCGGTCTGGCGCTGACTATCATCAACCCTGAACAATACCGGGACGAAATCTATAAACGCATAGCGACCGGCGCGAAGCACGCGGTCAGCTTTTACGGGCCGGACTATGGCGTCGAAGTGGTGGGGCTGGACCGCGATGTCGCCTGGCAGCAGGTGAGCAACACCGAGGTCTTCTTATACATCCCCTACAGTTTCAAAATTGAGAAATAGCTGTGACTGGAAGGATTTTGGCGCGAATTTTTCCGGTTCTGCTTTTGCCAGCGCTAGCGATGGGTTGCGCCAGTGCGGATTCGAAGCGCGATTATAGCGCGGCTGAGACGGAAAGCGCCGGGCGGCAAATCTATTCGCCCGATTTTCGAAGCGATCCTTATCTACAGGCGGAATGGGATGCCTCTGTTCGCAGATTGGAAGCAGAATGTGCGCGATCTGGTCGGTATTGCACCGAATCAAAGAATGCACGCGCGGCGCTGCAAAGATTGCCAAGAACGGGACAGTCGCGATAGCCTCCTTACTTGGCCACTAGCCAAACCGCGCTACCTTGCTTAGCACAAATTTATGCCCGAGCTCCCCGAAGTTGAAACCACCGTTGCCGGTCTGCGTGCCGTTCTAGATGGCGAAGTGATTGCCCGCGCCGAACCCCGTCGCGCAGACCTTCGCTGGCCGATACCTGTGGATCTGCGCCAGCGGCTAACGGGTGCGCGTGTGACCGGCCTTGGGCGGCGGGCAAAATATGGGTTGATCTATACGGACCGCGATGATGCGCTGATTTTTCACCTCGGCATGTCAGGCCGCTGGCGCGTTGATCCGGTGGAGATTGAAAAGCACGACCATTTCATTTTGGAAACGGCGTCTGGCCGCGTGGTTGCGCTCAACGATCACCGCCGCTTTGGCTCGCTCGATATAGTCAACACAGATAAGCTAGCAACATTCCGGCATTTTGTGACGATGGGGCCAGAGCCGTTGTCCGATGATTTTGATGCAGGTGTTTTGCAGGCAAAGATCAAGGGCCGTGCCGCCCCAATTAAGGCGATGTTACTTAACCAGTCGATTGTTGCGGGGCTCGGCAACATCTATGTCTGCGAGGCGCTGCATATGGCGGGGATTTCGCCGGTGGTTGCTGCGGGCAAAATCAGCAAGCCGCGACTGGAAAAACTGGTTGTCGCAATCAAAGAAGTCTTGGCGGCGGCCATCGTCGCAGGCGGATCAACCCTGCGCGATTTTGCCGCACCCGATGGCGAGCTTGGCTATTTCGCTAAGGACTGGCAGGTTTATGGACGCGAAGGGGCGGAGTGCCTGTGCGGCGCAACCGTCCTACGCCGTGTCGATTCGGGGCGCTCAACGTTCTATTGCGCCAAGTGCCAGCGGTAGGTTTTGGTTTGACGACGTGAAAGCGGCACCAGCCCTCTCCCCCACCCGACCTCTCCCCCCTGCGGCCATCATACAATAATCTGACTGGGAGGTCGGGTGGGGTAGAGGACTGGGGCCGGAAGTTTCAGCGCAGCTGAAACATAGCATATGTCTGAAACCGCGGATTTTCGCGGTTGACGAATCTACAGCGTCTGGGTAAGGGCGTCGCTTCAGCGGGAAAGCGCGCTTCGTGCGCTCCTGTAACTATCTGATTTAATTGAGGACACACATGGCCAATACGCCGCAAGCCCGTAAACGCATCCGTCGCAACGATCGTCGCGCCGAAATCAATGGCGCACGCGTCAGCCGCATCCGCACCTTTGTGAAAAAGGTTGAGGCCGCTTTGGACGCTGGCGACAAAAGCGCAGCGACTGTAGCGCTTGCAGCAGCGCAGCCTGAATTGCAGCGCGGTGTTTCCAAGGGTGTGCTGCACAAAAATATGGCCTCGCGTAAGTTTAGCCGTCTGACCAAGCGGGTTGCTGCACTGGCGTGATTCGCATCGGCTGCGCGATTATGCGCCTCCAAGTGACGGCAATATGACAATAATAGGCTCGCTGAGTTTCAGCGGGCCTTTTTGTTTGCCAATTGTGCGAAATGCAACTGCCCGATTCCCTGCGATTCGGGGACTTTGCGCACAGGGTTTCCACAAGAAAATTCAGCAAATCAGGCGGTTAAAATTTATTTTACGCATTTGCGCGCGCGATGGGGAGTCAAGCCGGTTTATTTCATTTTTTTGACGGTCGCCCCCCTTGCCCGACTCAATTTTGTCGGTCTAAAACATCATTTCTAGCAGCGCGCGATCCATGTCTCGGCTGCCTTACAAGAACGGTTGCCGCAATCGGGCCGACTGCATCTACATGGTGTCTGACGGACAAAGAATTGCGCCTTGTTGGGTAGTGCGGTGGGCGGACAATATGGACAGCGCTGGCCTAGGGGGTGAAAGGGGTGGAAAGCGTGACGCTTAAAAACATAGCATCGGACGAAACCGGTGCAGCAGAACAGCTGGTTGAAATGCCAGCTCTTGAAATGTCTGCATTTGAATCGGATTGGCAAAACGTAACATCGCGGTTGCGCCGCGATCTGGGTGCACAGATTTATGGGCAATGGATTCGGTCCGTTGTCCTTGGCGATTTCTGCAAGTTGACAGGAACGCTTGAGCTGCTGACGACTTCTGATTTTTCGGCAAGCTGGATTTCGGATCATTACGCGGATCGTATCCGGCTGGCATGGATTTCGGTAAACCCTGCTGTCCGTCAGCTTAAAATCCGGTCAAAGCCGGGCACGGCTCGTGTTGAAATGCTGCAAGCAAGCGGCGTTCCTGAACGTGCCGCTGTGGCGCACATCGTCGAGGCACTTCCCGTCCGTCCCTCGCTTGACCCGCGGCTGACATTTTCGAATTTCGTTCGCGGCCAAACCAATATCTTGGCAGTCACCGCAGCAGAACGCGTTGCAGCGATTGAACGCCCATTGTTCAACCCGCTGTATCTGCAAGCGGCTACCGGCCAAGGCAAAACCCATTTGATGCATGCGATTGGTCATGCCTATGCGCAGATCAATCCGGATGCGCAAATCCTGTATATGTCGGCGGAAAAATTCATGATGGAGTTCGTCTCCGCCATGCGCCGTAAAGAGGTGATGGAGTTTAAGGCGCGTTTGCGCGCAGTCGACATTTTGATGATCGACGACATCCAGTTCATCATCGGCAAAGTGTCGACGCAGGAAGAATTCCTCCACACGATCGATGCGATTTTGGGCGCGAGCAAGCGGCTGGTGGTTGCTGCCGACCGTGCGCCGCAAGCTTTGGACGGTGTTGACCAACGCATACTTTCGCGGCTCTCAATGGGCTTGGTGGCGGACATTCAGCCAGCCGATCTGGAATTGCGCCGCGCGATTTTGGTGCAGCGTTTGGCCAATATGCCCGATGCGCAAGTTGGCGAGGATGTGATTGATTTTCTGGCCCGCACCATCAGCCGCAACGTCCGCGAGCTTGAAGGCGGTCTGAATAAGCTGATCGCTTATGCACAGCTGACCGGCAAACCAATCACGCGGACGCTGGCTGAGGAACAGCTCAAGGATATCCTAAGCGCCTGCCGCCGCCGTATTACGATTGATGAAATTCAGCGCGCCGTTTGCGAATACTACCGCATCGACCGTAGCGAAATGTCGTCGAAACGCCGCGCCCGCGCCGTTGTCCGCCCGCGTCAGGTCGCGATGTATCTGGCGAAAGTTATGACCCCGCGCAGCTATCCCGAAATTGGCCGCAAATTCGGTGGCCGCGACCATTCGACAGTCATCCACGCGGTGCGCCTCGTTGAGGATTTACGCCGCATGGACAACGACATGGACAATGATGTCCGCGCGTTGCTCCGTCAGTTGGAATCGTAAACCTGCCACAAACAATAACCGCAGCCCGTGATTAAACTCGGGCTGCGGCGTTTTAGCTTAAAGGACGCTAGCTATTTCTTCTCAGGCGCGACCGAAATGCGCACAGTCTCGCCGCTGTTGCCGGGGAAGCCGGTAAACATCGCCTCGACCAGATTGGGCACCAGATACGGCAGCTTGTTTGACCGTGACTTGGCCTCGGCCTTGCCTTCAAACAAGCGCTCGCCGGTTCCGTTGCGTTCGATCTTCATATCGATACCGCTGGTGAACACGGTAAAGGTGCGGACATCATAGCCACCGCCAAAACCGGCACCGCCAAACAGGAACGGATCATTCCAACCCTGAATATAGCGATAGCCGTGGCGCGTGCGCACAACATATGGGCGCGAATAGAAACCGCCATAACGGCCCCCATATCGGCCATAGCCCCAGAACGGATCGTAAAATGGATCGCGCTCGGCCACAGTGCGTTCTTTGCCTTCGTCAACGACATAATCGAGTGTGACGGTCAGGTCGGCATTGTCGCCAGCCGCAGCAGGCATATAGCCAACCCGCTGCATCTCTGAACCCACCAAACCTGCATATTGCGCAAATTCAAGGCCACCTTGTTTCGCCGGATCAGCGGCTTTGACGGTGAAGGTCTGACCCGCAGGCGCAGGCAACGCCTGAAATCGCGAGACATCGGCGCGGAACGGTGTCGCGCAAGCGGCGAGCGATAACAATGCAACAGGGGCAAGTAGCTTTGCTGCGGTGCGGATGCTGGTCATAATCTTTTCTCCAATACGCCCATTATAGGGCGATTCGTCGGCAAACGGTATTAAAATGCGGCTGAACGGTGGTTTAATGAAAATGGTTGGTGGACCATCACCGCAGTTCAAATCTGGAAAGTCACACTAAAGACTCACCTTAAACATGCGCTGAGCCTAGCTGTCTTGGTTGGATTTAGCGCGCAATGGGCCGCGATGTTTGCGGGAACGATAGGCATCAACGATATCAAAGAGCAAATCAGAACATTATACGAACATGTGGCATTTGTCAAGCGGCGAGCGGTTTGCCTGTTTAACAGCGGTTGCATATGATGCGGGAATTTGCACGGTCACGATAATTTCACTCACACAATCCACTTGTAAATTCTATCCTTGCCCCGCTACCTTTAACAAGTGGATATCGAACAGGGAATGGCCATAGCTAAGCTTAGCGCAGCGCAAATTGAAACTTTGCGCCTTGTTTACGCGCACAAAAATTCCAAAGAAATTGCGCGCATTATGGGAGTTTCGTCACATACGGTTGATGAACGCATTCGCGTTGCAATGCGAAAACTTAGCGTGGATTCACGAACCAAAGCTGCACTGATCGTTGCGAACGGAACTGCGCCGACCGCATATCAACCGTTGATGTATCAGCCGTCCGTTATTGGCGCTGACGAAAATCAATCACAACTCTTGGGGCCTCGACCGGAGGCGGATAGGCGCCATCCATTCTGGATGCGTCTACCCTTCCCAACCCAAAGGAGGCCATACAACACTGATACGATAGGGATGCGCCTTTTGTGGCCTTTGATGATCGCAATTTCGACCATCATGGCTTTTGCCGCTCTCTATGCCGTTTTGCTCGGTCTAGGCGCTATGCTGTCCTGAACGGGCATTTTCCCAAAAACAGAGCCGGACGAAGTTCCTTTTCGTCACGCTAATAATAGGAATTTGCATATGTTAAAACAACGAGCCGCAGCTGCGCAGAAAATCGCCACAGAGTTGCATGAAGCCGAAGAAGCAATCGACCATGCAATTATCAAACTTTGCCAACTTGCGGGGACTTTGCCGACCGCCAGGTTTGAAACAAATATGTCAGCCATTGTGGGGCAAGACGCCGTAACGAAAGTGACGCAAGCGGTGGCAACTGCCGGGCAGTTACGCCGAATGGTCACTGATGCCCATGCGGCACTTAGTGTGACACAGCGCGAAGTTGGCTTGGGTGCGCGGATGTTCGGCGCGGGAACTCATAAGCCTCGGGAAAACGGACTTCACAGCTCCGATTTGGCCGCAAACGAAGCAGTCGTTGAACTGCGCAGGGTAGCATAAGTTCATGGGTGGGCATGTTGTCGCTTACTATCTGATTCTGATAATCACCGCCGTTTTCGCACATTGGCGCGGTACTGGAATTGAGCGTATTGGAATCTGGATTGCTGTTGCTGGTTCGGTTTGCTCTACTGCATTCTCGACAGTCGGCATTTGGGGTGACCTTGCCTACCCCTTCTTTATCATCGATCTAATTGTTTTAGGGGGCTTTTGGTCGCTGGCATTGTTTAGCAGAAGTTTCTGGCCGTATTGGGCTACAGGTTGGCAGCTGGTCGGGACTTTGGTCCATGTCCAGCGCGGTCTATTCGACGATATCTTGGAAAAACCATATGGGCTTTTGTCGATGTATATCGCTTACCCAATATTGGGGGTCATTTTCGCCAGCTCATTGGCGAAAGATAAAATTTCTGCCGATGCCTGAGACATCAGCCGTAATTTGGGACAAAAAATAATGACTATGGATAACATAATTTGCGAACTTAATGAAATTAAAACTTCCATATCAGAAATGAAAAATTCTAATTACTATAACAAAAATACAATTAAAAATGAATACGAATTAAAAATCTTTCTGCAGAATTATATAAAAAATCGCAAGCTCAGAAGTAAGAGTATAAACGCTACATTGTTTTTAAATCCAAGTTGGGATATTCTCGTCGAACTTTGTTATGCAAGGCTGACTGGGAAAACCGAGTCCGTATCAAGCATCGTCCGAGCGGGTGGAGCGCCTCCTACCACAGGTTTGAGGCACCTCGGATGCCTACAGAAAATGGGATACATCGAACGCGAAAACCAAAAAAATGATAAGCGTCGCGTACTGATTACCATTTCGGATAAAGCATTTAATCTGATGAGTAGCTTTTTCGTACGCGCATCCCAGAATTAATTTCTCGAGCTCGCAGTCATATTTCGTTTCGACGAAAAACTAGTTTTCTAGACGGGGCGGGCTGTGCTCCCGTCTAGCTTCTAACGCAATAACCCTAATGCCGCGTAGGCCTTATCCAACGTTGGTTGGGCCAAATCGCGGGCTTTGGCAGCACCTATGCGGAGTACGGTATCTATCACATCGGTATCACCGCGCAGGGCGTTGTAGAGTTGATTGATCGGTGCAAGCTTTTCGACCAGCATTTCGCCGAGTGCAGGTTTGAACGCGCCAAAGCCTTGACCGCCGAATTGTGCCAGCACGGCATCGACACTGCTGCCCGCCATCGCCGCATAAATGCTCACCAGATTTTCGGCCTCGGGCCGTCCGGCAAGGCCAGCTTTTTCGCTCGGCAGCGGTTCGGCGTCGGATTTGGCTTTGCGGATTTTCTGCATGATCGCATCGGCATCGTCGGTCAGGTTGATACGGCTGAGATCCGATGGGTCGGATTTGCTCATCTTCGCGGCGCCATCGCGCAGGCTCATAATTCGCGCGGCTTCGGGCGGGATGATCGGTTCTGGCAGAGTGAAAATCTCTTCGCCCCATTCCGAGCCAGCAACGCCGAAATCATTGTTGAATTTCTGCGCGATGTCGCGCGCCAGTTCCAGATGTTGTTTCTGGTCATCGCCCACCGGCACATGCGTTGCCTGATACAGCAAAACATCGGCGGCTTGTAGCACCGGATAGGTGAATAACGCGATTGAGGCGCCTTCGCGGTTCTTGCCCGCTTTATCCTTCCACTGCGTCATCCGGTTCAGCCAGCCCATGCGGGCGGTGCCGGTCAGCAGCCATTGCAGCTGGCTGTGCGCAGGAACCTGCGTCTGGTTGAACAGGATCGATTTGTCGGTGTCGATGCCGCACGCGATGAGGGCGGCTGCCATTTCGCGGGTGTTCGCGGTCAGCTCGGCGGGATTATGCGGCAGCGAAATGGCGTGCAGATCAGCAAGGAAAAACAGGCACTCGCCGCCCGTCGTCGCCATATCATCCTGCATCCGCACCCAATTGCGGATCGCGCCAAGGTAGTTACCGAGGTGGAGGTTGCCCGTGGGTTGGATGCCAGAGACGACGCGCATTATGCTTCCCTTTTTGCTGCGCGGCGGCGGAGCAATG
>JANMGR010000046.1:0-28079 GCA_031374785.1 Sphingomonadales bacterium
AACGCGTCAAGCGGCTGGCGATTATGGATTCGGACGGTGAAAATCATCGTTATATTACCAGCGGCACGACAACGGCGCTGACTCCGCGTTTTTCACCCAACTATAAATCGATCCTGTATCTCAGCTATCTGGACGGCAATCCGCGCATCTATGTCTATGATGTCGATAGTGGGCGGCAGCGGTTGATTACCGCGTCGAAAAACCCCACCTTCGCACCGCGCTGGTCGCCCGATGGCAAGACGATCCTCTATTCGATGGCGGTTGGCGGCAACACCGATGTCTATAAAATCTCGGCAGAGGGCGGGGGCACGCCTGTGCGTTTGACCACCGCGCCCGGGATCGATGTCGGCGGCAGTTTCTCCCCCGATGGCAAGCAGGTTGTGTTTGAAAGCGACCGTGGCGGCAATCAGCAAGTCTATGTAATGTCTGCCGATGGCGGTAATCAAAAGCGGATTAGCTTTGGCGCTGGCCGTCATGCTACCCCCGAATGGAGCCCACGCGGTGACTTAATTGCGTTCACACGAATCGCAGGCGATTTCCGCGTCGGCGTAATGAGCCCCGATGGATCGGGCGAGCGGATGCTGACCGATAGCTGGCAAGATGAAGCGCCGACATGGGCGCCCAATGGCCGAGTCATCCAGTTCTTTCGCACAGAGAAGAACAGTGGTAAAACAGGCATCTGGCAAGTCGATTTGACTGGGCGGAATGAGCGTAAGCTGAAGACGCCGGGGGATGGATCGGACCCCGCATGGGGACCGGTGCTGCCATAATAATTTTGTGTTCGCGGGGCGAAGTGAAGGAGAAGACGATGACAAAGACAATGAAAACGCTCGCTTTGGTGCTGCTGGCGACCACGGCACTGGCTGCATGTGGCAAGAAAAAGATCAACGACATTCCGCCGCAAGCCGACAACACCGATTACGGCACGCCTCAGGATAATGGCGGTGGCGCGGGTCAGATCATCCCCGGTAGCCAAGAAGATTTCTTGGCAGCTGTCGGCATGGATGGCGACCGGATCTTTTTTGATACGGATCGGTTCAATGTCGATAGCGCCGATCAGGCGACGTTGCAGTCACAGGCGCAATGGCTTGCGCGTTATCCGAACAAGCGGATTGTGATTGAGGGCCATTGCGACGAGCGCGGCACGCGTGACTATAACTTGGCACTTGGTGAACGCCGCGCGAATGCGGCGAAAAACTATCTTGCGTCGCTTGGTGTCGATGCATCGCGCATCCAGACCGTCAGCTACGGTAAAGAACGCCCCGCTGCCGAGGGTTCAAACGAACAAGCCTGGGCGATCAATCGCCGCGCGGTAACGATTACTGTTCTGTAGCGTTTATTGGGTTATAGGCGTTTTGCGGTAAGGCACAAAGTCGCCAAGAACACAGAACGGGCCAGGGATGCCGCTGACACGATCAACAAGTTTGATCACGTCGCCGCGGCATTGCTGGCTGCCGAACTGTTCGGTGACCATGATGTCGCTGTCGCGGGCAAGCCCGGGGCAGGCTGATCTTAGCCTGTTTTGATACACAAGCTTGCCGGAGACTTTGTAGAGTAACAGATCATCGCTGACCCGGATGACGTTGGAATATCGTGAGTTGAAAATACAGCTTACGGGCTCACCGGCAACTTTGCCGCCGATCTGTTTTTCCAGTAATTTTGATTGCTTGTCGGTCAACGCCATCGGTGTCGATTCGGCTTCGGACACGGAACACCCGCTCAGCAACGCGCTGGCACTGATCCCAAGGGCAATAAAGACATTACGCATGATAAATCTCCTACTCCCCCGCCTCGACAATAGCTGAAAAGCGGTTATCTGCATAGGGCAGAGATAGTGAGGGGAATAAACCGATGGCTTGGCCAGAATTGCATTGGGATGGGGAACGCACAGGGCCACTAAAGGGCATAAAAGTCGTTGATATGTCGTCGGTGGTGCTGGGACCATTTGCGACGGTGCAATTGGGCGATCTGGGTGCGGAAGTTATCAAGGTTGAAAACGGGACTAGTGCCTCTGGCGGCGATATGATGCGCCGTGCGGGTGCTTCGCCGACCAAGGATATCGGTCCGATTTATACGGCGCTGAATCGCAATAAAAAAGCGATCAATCTAAACGGCGCGGACGCCGGGGATAAGGCAAAGTTGCTGTCGCTACTCGCTGGTGCCGATGTCTTCATCCACAATGTGCGTATGGCGGGGATGACGCGGCTGGGGCTTGATTATGACGCGGTGAGGGCGGTTAATCCCGACATCATCTATGTTCATTGCGCAGGCTATGGCTCCGACGGTCCATATGCGAAATTGCAGGCGTTCGACGATTTGATTCAGGCCGCATCGGGCTTTGCTGCTTTGTCCGAAATGCGCGACGGCGGAAGGCCGCAATATGCGCCGACATTGGTGGCGGATAAGGTTAGCGGAATGTTTGCGTCGAATGCGGTGTTGGCAGCCATCATCGCACGGCATAATGGCGCGGGCGGGCAATTTGTCGAGGTGCCGATGCTCGAATGCTTCACTTGGTTCAACATGGTCGAAAATCTGTGGGGCGAAACTTTTGTCCCGGGACTTGGGAAGCTTGGCTATACGCGCTCGATCAACCCCCGGCGTCGGCCCTATCCAACGGCGGACGGTTATATTGCGGTCGTCCCCTATAATGATGCGCAATGGGAGAAGTTTTTTGAACTCGCGGGACGCCCCGGTGTGTTTGAAGACCCGCGTTTTTCAACGTATGAAGAACGCACGAAGCATACCGGTGAGCTTTATGCGATCATCGAGGAATTGATGGCCTCACGCAGCACCGAGGAATGGTTGCCCTTGCTTGCTGACAACAACATTCCCGCTATGAAATATAATCGTATGGCAGACGTGCTGACTGACCCGCATCTGGCAGCGGTAGATTTTTTTGAAGAACGACAGGCGACGGCGGGTTACATCTATCGCAGTATGCGCCATCCGGTGAAATATTCGGTCACGCCCGCATCGCATTTCGCCGATCCACCGTCAGTCGATGCCGATGGTGAAGAGATTAGGCGGCAATTGGGTTAGTCGACCAGCAACCCGCGCATAATCAACTCGACGCTATGCTCGCGGTAAGCATCGCGCATCTCCACGCTTAGATCGTTTTGGTCATAGCAATGCTTCAGAACTTGGCGCGCAGAGAAAAACCGGTCGGCGGCGCCAGTTACGGTAAAGTGGAACAGTTGCGGATCGACATTGCGGAACTTTCCCGCCTTTACCCCGTCGGCGACCAACGTCTCATAAGCCCGGGAGATTGGACGCAAATAGCGTTCGGCGATGCGGCTGGCCTCGACCGGCGCGCTGTCGCGGATTAGACGCATCAGCAACCGGTTGAGATAGGGATAGGCGTAATAGGTGTTGATCGTCGCGCCGATGTGCCGCTTCAGTTTCTCCTCGGGCGGCATGTCTTTGGCGACCAAAGCGTTTAGCTCGTTCACAATCTTGCCCATGTCGCGGTCAAGTAACGCGTGCATTAGGCCGTTTTTGTTGCCGAAGTAATATTTGACCAGCGCACTATTCAACCCAGCGCGTAACGACAGTTCCGACAGCGACAAATCCATCGTGTCGCCGTCGCGCATAATCTGGCTAGCGGCTTCCAACAATTGTTCGCGCGCGCCGCCTTGCTCGCTTGAGTCGTTTACGATTTTAGGACCGTTTGTAGCCACGGCTTTTCTCCCCCGGGGAATAGTATCTTTCAGCTATAGACCTGTTCTTCCCACCAAGGAAAGAAATCCGGCATATCGGCGGAAACGGTGTCGGGATAGACAGGCGCGCGCTTTTCCAGAAAGCTGGCAATGCCTTCCTTGGCATCGCCCGAACGCGACCGGCGATAGATCGCGCGGCTGTCGATTTTATGCGCGTCCATCGGGTGCGGCATCGCGGCGTTGCGCCACAACATATGTCGGGTTAGCGCGATCGAGACCGGCGCTGTGTTGTCCGCAATCTCGCGCGCTAGCTTACGCGCCTCGGCCAGCAATTCGCCAGCTGGATGGATTGACCGGATCAGCCCGCCCTTTAGCGCTTCCTCCGCATCAAATACGCGGCCAGTATAGCACCATTCCAGCGCCTGTTGCGGACCGACAAGACGCGGCAGAAACCAGCTCGATGCCGCCTCTGGCACAATGCCGCGCCGGGCAAAGACAAAGCCGAAACGCGCGGTGTCGCTGGCAAGGCGGATATCCATCGCCAGCTGCATCGTTACGCCAATGCCAACCGCCGCGCCATTGACCGCCGCAATCACCGGCTTTTTACATTCATAAATCCGCAGAGTCAGCATACCGCCGCCGTCGCGGACATTGCTGTCGGACAGGCTGTCCACCGTTTCGCCGCTGGCAAAAACGCGGCCACCTTCTCCGGGCGTCAGGTCAGCGCCAGCACAAAACGCGCGCTCGCCATGTCCAGTAACGATGACCGCGCGGACATTATCATCAGCGTCGATTTGGTCGAACGCCGCGATCATTTCACGCATCATGGTCTGCGTGAACGCGTTCATTTTGTCGGGACGGTGGAGCGTGATGGTGGCGATGTTATCTTCCACATCATAGAGAATCTGGGTAAATTCGCTCATCATCACGCTCCTTATTTGCTTAACGCGGAGCCATGCGGATCGCGCCATCAAGGCGAACGTCTTCGCCGTTGAAATAGCTGTTTTCAATCATCGTTAGCGCAAGGCCAGCATATTCCTCTGGCTTGCCCAAACGCTTGGGGAAAGGAACCGAGGCAGCCAGCGCGTCTTTCACCGCTTGCGGTGCGCCGAGCATCAACGGGGTTTCAAAAATGCCGGGCAGAATCGTGTTCACGCGGATGCCTTCGCTCATCAAATCGCGCGCGATGGGTAATGTCATACCAATTACGCCGGCCTTTGATGCCGAATAGGCGACTTGGCCCATTTGGCCGTCTTCGCCTGCGACAGAGGCTGTGTTGACAATGGCACCGCGCTCGCCGTCTTCATTCTGCGGGTCTATCGTCATCATGCCCGCCGCTGACATTGCGATGCAGCGGAATGTGCCGACCAGATTGATCTGGATCAGCCAATCAAAGGCCGATGCGGGATAATGCTTGATCGTCCCGTCTGTCTTTGACCTGCTGGCGGTTTTCATCGCTGCGCCTGTTCCAGCGCAGTTGACGAGGACACGTTCTTGGCCATTGGCGGCACGTGCCTTTTCGAAGCCAGCAGCGACGCTTTCGTCCGAGGTGACGTTGACTTCACAAAACACACCGCCTATTTCGGCGGCAACCGCTTCGCCTTTGTCTTTCTGCAAATCGAAAATGGCGACTTTGACGCCTTTGGCGGCCAATGCGCGTGCAGTCGCGGCGCCAAGGCCCGATGCTCCGCCTGTGATGACAGCGGAGACTGTTGAATCGAGGATCATAGTATTTCCTTAGGATTGGATTGGGAGATTACAGGCGTTCGATGATTGTGACGTTGGCTTGGCCGCCGCCTTCGCACATCGTTTGCAGGCCATATTTGCCGCCCTTGGCATCCAGAACGCCAAGCAATGTTGCCATCAGCTTTGTGCCCGATGCGCCGAGCGGGTGGCCAAGCGCAATCGCGCCGCCATGCACGTTCAGCCGGTCGTGCGATCCGCCAAGATATTGCATCCACGCCAGCGGCACAGGGGCGAACGCTTCGTTGACTTCATACGCATCGATATCGTTAATGTTCATCCCCGCTTTTTTCAGCGCTTTTTCGGTCGCAAACAGCGGCTCTTCGAGCATGATAACGGGGTCGCCCGCCGTTACCGAGATATGGTGGATGCGTGCACGCGGGGTTAGGCCGTGATCTTTCAGCGCCTGTTCGGATACGATTAAAGCCGCTGATGCGCCGTCACAGATTTGCGAAGCCGATGCGGCAGTGACTGCGCCGCCCTCTTGCAACAGCTTGACGCCCGCAATGCCCTCCAAAGTCGCATCAAAACGAATGCCTTCGTCGATCAAGTGCATCATTTTGCCTTCAGCCGTTTCGATTTCGACGCCGATGATTTCATTCTTGAAATGGCCAGCCTCAGTCGCGGCCTTGGCGCGCATGTGGCTTTCATAGGCAAATGCGTCGAGATCCGCTTTGGTGAAGCCGTATTTTTTGACGATCATTTCGGCGCCAACGAATTGGCTGAACATGATGCCGGGATATTTTTCCTCAAGCCGCGGCGATTTATAATTGCCAAGGCCTTCTTTCATAAACAGCATCGCGGTGGAGCCCATTGGAACCCGCGTCATGCTTTCGATACCGCTGGCAAGAACGATATCTTGTGTGCCGGACATGACGGCTTGCGCTGCAAACATCATCGCCTGCTGCGACGATCCGCATTGGCGGTCGATGGTCACAGCCGGAATGCTATCGGGCAGTTTCGATGCGAGCACCGCGTTGCGGCCGATGTCCATTGTCTGCTGCCCGCCCTGCATCACGCATCCGGTGATGACATCGTCGATGGCTTTGGGGTCGAACTTGTTGCGGTCTGCAATCGCATCGAATACGGCCGCGCCCAGATCGACGGGGTGAATTCCGGCGAGCTTGCCGCCACGTTTGCCGCCTGCGGTTCGCACTGCATCGACGATATAGGCTGTAGCCATGAAATAGACTCCTTGATGATTGATTTAATCGTGCGATTAAACCGAGTCTGTTCACCGGTCAATGGTTATGGCCGAATTCGATCGGCTTTAGCTGTAGCTTAGGACGTTAACTCTGCAATCGCGGATTTCGTGCACCGCGCATAATTGCCGCGCCGAAAACGGTATGTGCCGATGAAATGCACAAAGGCGGGGGCGGCGGGTAATGGTTCCGACCAATGGTTGACATAGCGGTCATACGGCAGCTGCACAGGATTGGGATCGTTGGCTATCACAAAGTTTGATGCGACCTGCTCGCTGCCCCATTGCCGCCATGTGTCGCCAAGGTTTTCGTCCATAGCGCGCGAAAAACCTGACACCAAAGCACGTCCAGCGTCGCTTTTCGAAAAACCTGCAAACCCGGCACAGCCCCGGATGTAGCGCATAGTGTCGGCATCGGGCAGCTTTGCCATTGCCGCTTCGGCATAGGCCTGAACATGATCGGTCATCGGGCCGTCAGAGTGAAAAATGGAACCAATCTCGCGTGCAGACCGAAAACCGTATTTCGCCTCACCTTGCCCGCCCGCAAGAGTGAAGCTGCGATTGGCAGCAATTGCAGCCAAAACGTCTGGAACTGGACCGGTGGTTACTGTGTCGGAATCCAGCTGGATCACATAGGCATCGCGGCGATGGTCAAGGATAGCGATCAGCCGTTCCCAGCAATTGTCACGCGGACAGGGGCTTGGGTCGATATCGGCTTTTTCAAGGATCACTGGCGTGTCGCAATGCAGGGCCAAAATCGCTCGGTCTTTTGCGGTCAACGTGCCGTCGTTCAGCAACACAATCCGCCCGCGCTGCAGGTGCAAATGCAATGACTTTACCGCCACCAGATACGGGATCAAAACCGCCGTTCCGATCATCGAAAACAGGATTAGGCCGTCATCTGCACCGACAATGGAAGGCGTGTCCAATATCCCCTGCGCCGCACGGTCGTGCGACCAGCTGCCTGTCTTTCTGGCAAGCGCAGCAAGAAACTCGGTGGGGCTCAACTTTTGCTCCGTTGGAAAACCAATACAAATTCAACCATCGCCTTACGTCGAAGCCATTTCTACTTGATTAACAGGATAGGGTTTGACGCGAGCAGCGACCAGAGATCCCGCAACGATCAATGCGGTTCCGGCCACAGTCCAAACCGTCACCGGTTCGGCAAAGAACATCCAACCGAACAACGCCGCCCAGACGAAGGCAGTATATTCCACCGGGATCAAAATCTGCGCTTCTGCCCTTGCATAGGCCCAGCTGAGCAACAGTAGCGCGATGATCGCCAACGCTGCGGCGGCTGTCAGCATTGGCAGCGTTGCAGGTGCAATCGGCATCAAAAGCCACGGTCCGGCCAGCATTAATACAGCGGAGACGAGCAGATTTTGGAAAAAGGCGATTTCAACGGGGCCGGCCACTTGCGCCTGTTGCCGCGCCAACACCAGATTATAGGCATAGACGATTGCAGAGAACAAGACTGCCGCTACGCCCGGGAGCGCCTTGTTGTCATAGTCTCCGCTGAATTTGCCAAATAGGATGATGGCCACACCGCCAAGCCCTGCGACTGAAGCGAAAATGGCTTCACGCCCAATTTTTTCACCTAGCAGGATCGCAGCCAGATACAGCGCGATGACAGGGGCTATAAACGACAGGCCAATAGCCTCTGCGAGCGGCAATCGCCCGAGCCCCCAGAAAAAGCTGATTGCCATTACCGAGACCACCATACTGCGCCACGCATGTAGCCGGAGCACTTGACCTTCGGGCCAGCGTTGCCGCGTGCCGACAAACAACGCGCCCGCTATCACAGAGCCGACCATACACCGCCACAGCACAGCATTGTAGGCGCCAAGAGCGAGCACAAGATCCTTCATCACTGCATCCATCAGCGAAAAGAAACCTATGCCAGCCGCTGCGACGGCAAAGGCGATAGCGGGGCGGGTTGTGCGTTCCATAACAACGGCTTTAGCTTGAAATCCGCGACTGTCACCACAGCAATTCCTTGTGGACGAAGCGTTACTTGCTCCGACCCACTTCGTTGGGTAAAGCAAAGTTGCAACATGGCCTCTACCCCTTTCCCTTGGATCGACGCGCTGATCATTTTGGCGCTGATTGCGCTGAACGGTGTTTTTGCGATGTCGGAACTCGCGATTGTCTCTGCGCGTTCGGCGCGGTTACAGGCGATGGTGGATGCTGGCAGCAGCGGGGCTGCGGCGGCTTTACGATTAGCGCGTGATCCCGGCAAGTTTCTGTCTACTGTGCAGATCGGGATCACGCTGATCGGGATCATCAATGGTGCCTATTCAGGCGCAAGTCTTGGTGCGCCGATGGGTGAACGCATCGCAGCGCTTGGCATTGATCGTGAATGGGGGATAACTATCGGCTTTGGTCTTGTGATCGGCGCCACGACTTACGCATCGCTGGTGATCGGCGAACTTGTTCCCAAACAATTTGCACTCATCGCACCAGAGCGGATTGCTGCAATCATGGCCCGTCCGATGGAATGGATGGCGTGGATATCGGCTCCGGTCGTGTGGTTGCTCGACCGATCAAGCGCGCTGATCTTTCGCCTGCTTGGGCTAAAACGCGATAACCGTGACGCCCTGACGGCGGAGGAACTGCGCGTCGTCTTCGCCGAGGCCACACATGCTGGGATCATCGAGGAGCATGAGCATAAGGTGATCGCAGGGGTAGTTCGTCTTGCCGACCGCCCGGTGCGCGAAGTGATGACGCCGCGCACAGCGGTTGACTGGATCGCCGTTGATGCAACGGCGCAGGAAGTGCGCGACCGGTTGTTGCATTCGCTGCACACAAGGCTGCCCGTCATCGGCGATTCGGTGGATGAAGTGCTCGGCATCGTCCAGTCGCGCGATATTGTTGCAGCGCAGCTGGCAGGCAAGCCGATTGATTTGCAGGCGTTGCTGCGCAAGGCGGAAATTGTGCCGGATCAGCTCGACGCGATGGATGCGCTTGAAATTCTGCGCTCTGCCGATGTGCCGATGCTGCTGGTGCATGACGAATATGGGCATTTCGAAGGGATCGTGACGCCCAATGATCTGCTCGCCGCGATTGCAGGCGAATTTGCCTCGGATCAGGAACAGGGCAGCGCCGCCAATATTGTGGCGCTCGATGATGGATCAATGCTGATCGATGGTGGCATGTCTGCTGATGCGATGGCCGAGGCGCTTGATATTGATTTGCCCGATGACCGTGACTTTGCGACAGCGGCAGGGTTTGTCTTGCACATATTGCGGCGCCTGCCCAGCGAAGGGGATAGCTTCACAGAGGATGGGTGGCATTTTCAGGTTGTCGATATGGACGGACGTAAAATCGACAAACTACGTGTGATGCGAGAGCCTCGAGAATAGCCCAACAAAAAAGGCGGAAACGCATTGCGCTCCGCCTCTTTCATTAATTGCCGTAGCGCGCTTATCACGCGGAGCGAACGATTATCCTTTTTGGATTTCGCTGCCCAATGAACCGTATTTCTTCTCAAAGCCTTTGACGTCTCCGGCGACAAGCAGCTTGGCTTGATCAACCCAATTATCCCGACCAATGCGGCCAGCAAAGGTGCCGAGCTTTGAGTCAATTTCGCGGACGTCAGAGGCGGACCAATTAGCGACCTGTTCAAAGCTGGTGACACCGAGTGTTTTGAGCAAGGTGTTGAGCTTTGGCCCAACGCCTTTGAGCAATTCCAGATTGTCGGGAATGACGACCTTTGGCGCAGCTTTTGGCTTTGCAGCGGACTTTGGCTTAGCAACGGGAGCCGCTTTCACTTTTACAGGCGCTGCAACCTTGGGTTTTGCAACAGGTGCTACTTTGACCTTTGGCGCTTCGACTTTAGCTTTAGGAGCGGCAGTCTTTCTAACCGGAGCGGTTTTCGCCTTTGGTGCAGCCACAACAACCACTTTTGGTTTTGGAGCAGAGGCCACCTTTGCCTTCGGCGAGGCTTTCGCTGGAGCCTTGACTGCAACCTTGGCTTTTGCCGCTGGGTTTGCCGTCTTCATCAACGTCACCGGCTCGGTTGCTACAGGCATTGTTTTCGCCAAATCAGCGACCACTTTGGGTGCCGAGGGCGCAATCATAGGCGGCTGTACATCAGCCTCGATGCGATGCCGCGCCCAAACCCAATAGGCCGTTGCAACGCCGATAATCAATGCGATCAGAAAAGCGAGCCAATTGGCTGCGATCAGTTCGAGCATTTGTATTCTCCCCTAAAAATAATCAGTGCGTTCAGGATTTACAGCGTTCAGGCGGTGCGCCCGTTGCCGCCCCAAACCAGATAGCCAAGGCCAAGGCCGATGGCGAAAAATGCGAGCAACAACAACAAAGTTTCAAACCATAAAGCCATATCATTTGCCTCCTTCAGGTGCCGCAGCGGCGGCAGCGATTGCGAATACGGTGCGGCGGTTTTTGGCATTGGCCGCATCGCCGCGCGCGTTTTCAAGTGGCTGCGAAGAACCATAGCCTTTGGCAGTCAGGCGGTCCGTCGGCACACCTTTGGCAACCAAAGCTGCAACAACGCGCTCGGCACGTTCTTGTGATAATTTCTGGTTGGTTTCTGGCGCACCCGACAGATCGGTATGGCCTTGCACCTCAACTGCCATGCCAGCACAGGGTTTCAACGCAGCGGCGACTTCGTCCAGAACAGCATTATTTTCTGCAAGATAGGCGCTGCCCGATTGGAAGTTGATCGTTTTGCCAGCCATCACTTTATTGATATCGGTTTGACAGGCAGCGATTGCCTCTTTGCTCGCAGGCGCTTCAAGCTTGACGGCGGCTACATCCATTTTTGCGGCGACGGGACCTGTATCCCAGCGCGCATCGGCAACGCCCGGAATGGCTCTCATCTTGGCGATAATATCGGCCTTTTCCGCGTCGGTTTTGACACCTGACAAGTTAACAACGCGCTTCAACTGCGGTGTTCGTTCTGCTGCAGCGATAACACCCGTTATGGCGTTCGAGGTCAGCGCTTCGGTTGCTTTTGCCTCAAGCCCATCGACAAATTTCGCACCGCCGCCCATCGCGCTGTGCGATCCCCATGCGAGCAGCGCGGTCAACGCCGCGCCGATCAGGATTTTATTTCCTGCTTCCATGTTTTAATCTCCCCAGATCGCCTGTAACGATTCTTAACTCGATATCGGTGTAACGACTCGGCGTGGAGAGTCCAGTGACGGCGCGTAAAAACGCAATCGAATGCGGGATTGTTCTATTTTGCCTGTCCTATTTTGAACGCGATTCGCGCTCAACTTCGCGCCAGCCAATGTCGCTGCGGCAAAAGCCTGATGGAAAGTCGATTGCGTTGACGGCAGCATAGGCTTTGCTCTGCGCTTCATTTGCGTTTGCGCCTAATGTCGTAACATTCAGCACGCGTCCGCCATTGGCGACCAATCTGCCGTTATCGATTGCGGTTCCGGCGTGGAACACCTTGGCGTTGCCGGTGTCGCCGATATCAATCGTGCCGCCTTTGTTGGGTGTCCCCGGATAGCCATTAGCAGCCATCACAACCGTTAGCGCAGTCTGATCGGCGAAAACCGGGGAAGGTGCATCGGACAATGTGCCGTTCGCGGTTGCTAACAGCAATTGCGCCAAATCCCCCCGATAGCGCATCATCAACACTTGGCATTCGGGGTCGCCAAAACGGGCATTGTATTCGATCAGTTTCGGCCCTTGCTCGGTAAGCATCAGTCCGGCGAACAATACGCCTGAATAGGGTGTGCCGCGATCCGCCAATGCCTTAACCGTAGGATATATAATTCGCGCCATCACTTCGGCTTCCAGCTCGGCTGTCAAAACCGGTGCAGGCGAATAGGCTCCCATGCCGCCAGTATTGGGGCCGGTATCGCCGTCGCCGACACGTTTGTGGTCTTGCGCTGAGCCAAAGGCGATTACACTCTGGCCATCGGTCAGTGTAAAGAAGCTCACTTCTTCGCCGGTCATAAACTCTTCGATAACTACGCTGGCACCCGCATCACCAAAACCGCCGCCGAACATGTCCTCTAGCGCCGCGAGCGCATCCTTATGCGTTTCGGCAATAATGACGCCTTTACCCGCTGCGAGGCCATCGGCCTTGATAACATAAGGCGGCTGAAATTGCCCCAAGGCGTTGATTGCATCAGCCTTACTCTCACAGCGAACATAGCCTGCGGTCGGGATATTGGCTTCTGCGCATAAGTCCTTTGTAAATCCTTTTGATCCCTCCAATTGTGCTGGCGCTGCGTCGGGGCCAAACACCGGAATACCTGCCGCGCGCAACGCATTGCCTAGGCCCGCGACCAAAGGAGCCTCTGGTCCGCATACAACCAGATCAATGGCGTTGGCTTTACAAAAAGCGATCACCGCGGCGTGATCGTCTGGGTTTAGCGATATAAGTTCCGCCTCTTGCGCTATCCCTGGATTGCCCGGGCTCGCATAAAGCTTGTCACAGCTTGGCGAGCCTGCCAATTTCCACGCCAGCGCATGTTCGCGCCCACCCGATCCGATCAGCAAGATATTCAACGACAGGACTCCCGTGATAGACGACGATGAAAGAGATGCGCGGCTGTTAGCCGAGGCGACCGAGGGCAGCAATGCCCCAGCCCTGTCGGTGTCAGAAATTTCCTCGGCATTGAAACGCTCGGTCGAGGATCGGTTCGGCCATGTGCGGGTGCGCGGCGAGATTTCGGGGTATAAACGCGCGGCATCGGGGCATTTGTATTTCAGTCTGAAAGATGCCGATGCAAAGCTGGATGGCATCATGTGGAAGGGCAATGCCGCGCGGCTGGCTTTCGCGCCAGAGGATGGTCTGGAGGTTGTCGCAACGGGCAAGCTGACCACCTATGCGGGGCGGTCAAGTTATCAGATTGTCGCTGACCGATTGGAATTGGCGGGTGAAGGCGCGCTGATGCTGTTGTTTGAAAAGCTAAAGGCGCGGTTGGCGGGGGAGGGGCTGTTTGCCACTGAACGTAAACGGCCCATCCCGTATTTGCCGCGCAAGATCGGCATTGTGACATCGGCAACCGGTGCAGTCATCCGCGATATGCTGCACCGGCTGGCGGATCGTTTCCCTAGCCATGTTTTGTTCTGGCCAGTGCTGGTGCAGGGCGATACGGCGGCGGCACAAGTCGCGGCGGCAGTGAACGGCTTTTCCGCTATGGCGCCTGAACGCCGGCCCGATTTGTTGATTGTTGCACGCGGTGGTGGGTCGATTGAGGATTTGTGGGCGTTTAACGAGGAAGTTGTTGTGCGTGCGGTGGCGAATTCAACCATTCCGGTGATTTCCGCCGTCGGCCATGAAACCGATACGACCTTGTGTGATTTCGCAGCGGACTTACGTGCACCTACCCCAACCGCTGCGGCGGAAATGGCGGTTCCGGTGCGGCTCGATTTGAAAGAGCGTCTGGCGCAGTATGGTTCGCGGATGAACAATGCGGTCCGTCGGACGGTTCAACGCGGGACCGAACGGCTAGAGGCGCAGCGACGATTACTGCCTAAACCTGCCGATCTTGCCGCGCCGTGGCAGCAACGTGCGGATGAGCTTTCGGAGCGCTTGCGCCGCGGGCTAGAGCGACGCGTTGATAACACGCGGCTATCCTTTGCCGGATTGGCGACACGGCTTAGCCCGCCACTGTTGCGGCGGCGGTTGGGTTTTGCGCAAGATCGACTGGCGTCCCAGCGACTGCCCAATGCGCAATTGCAGCGACAGCTTGGTAATGCGCAAAACAGGCTGGATGCGTTGGCGCGGCTTGCCACATCGTTGCATCCGTTGGCTCCATTAGAGCGCGGCTTTGCCAAAATATCCGATGGCGATGGAAAAACGATCATGGGAACAGCGGCAGCTAAGGTAGCAGGGCTGGTTTCAATCCGCTTTGCAGACGGCAGCGTGGACGCGATGGTCGGCGGAGGGACGCCTCGTCCTCGGCCCGCTAAGCCTGCGCCACCGCCTGCGCAAAACAGCCTGTTCGACTAAACTCATTGCCCGTTCAGGTTGAAACCGCCATAACGCACGCATGTTAATGATGAACCGAAATCGCGCAGCAAAGCTGCATTATATGGCGAGCAGCTTTCGGATGCTGGTCAGCGGCGATCATGTTGTCTGTGCTGTGTCGGGCGCAACAATTCCGCTCGACGATCTGCGGTACTGGAGCGTTGCCAAGCAGGAACCCTATGCCAGCGCGGAAATTTCTACACAGGCAGCGTTGGGCAAACGGGCCTGATTATGCCTGTATCGCGTATCTCTGCGATCAGCCTGTGCGTGGCGGCTGTGATTAGCTGCACGGCCAATCCTGCGCCGTCGGCGGCAACGAAGCATGTCCCGCCAGCCGCTATTGTTATCGCCGCGACACCAGCGGCCAATGCTGTGCTAACCGATTTCTGGTTGCGCGATGAACCCGTGCAAGGCGGTATTGTGCTCGGCCAAGCCCCCGCTGGCACGACAGCCGTCACATTAAACGGCACGGCAGTTCCCTTGGGTGACAAGGGATTTTTCCTGATCGGTTTTGACCGCGACGCTGAAAACAGTGCGAGTCTCGTGGCGACCTTGTCCAACGGGAAAACTGTTGAACGCTATCTGCCTGTCCGACCGGGTAATTGGAAAATCGAAAACGTCAAAGCCAACCCGACCGGCGGTGCCGCGACAACTGCTGAATTCAACGCACGGCGCGGGCCTGAATTGGCGCAAATCAATGCATCGCGGGCGATCAAATCCGATAGCCAAGGCTGGCGTCAGGATTTCATCTGGCCGCTGAAAGGGCGTATTTCCGGCGTGTTCGGGTCGCAGCGTATCTATAATGGCAGCCCGGGCAGCTATCACAGCGGCCTTGATATAGCGATGCCGACCGGCACAACCTATGTTGCCCCCGCCGACGGTGTGGTTGTGCTCGCTGCCAGCCAGCCCTTCACGCTTGAAGGATATTTGCTGATTATCGATCACGGCATGGGCTTGAGCAGCGCGTTTCTCCACAGCTCCGAACTGTTAGTCTCAAAGGGCGATGTTGTGAAACAGGGCCAAGCTATCGGCAAAGTCGGCGCGACAGGCCGTGCCAGTGGGCCACATTTGCACTGGGGAATGAAATGGAACGCTGCGCGCACCGACCCGTTGCTTCGAGTCCCTAAGGTTTAGACCCGAGTTTTGCCTCGATTATGCGGGCCGTAATCACGTCAACATCCGCAGCATTGTTTTCTATCCAGCGCACGCCCGCAGCCAGTTCGTCAGAAATCTGAGCCAGCAAAGCCTCGCGGCGTTCAATCCGCGCATTATTGTCAAATGGCTGGGCAGGATTTTTGGAATAGGTTGAAAACAACGGTCCTGTAACGACGGCCTCAATCGCTGCTTGGTTCGCCTCTATGCTAAAATGTTTCGCGGCAGCACCCAGTGTTTCCTGCGGCATACCAAAGAAATGTTCCGCATCAAGGCTGCGCGCATGTGGCATTCGTTTTATTGTAGCGGCAAATTGCTGCACCTGTGCAAGCCACAAGGCCGCACCCAACTCGGCATCGGGCAGGAGCGAAAGATCGCCAAGCGGACCTGCAAGCTGGCTAGTGACATTGCGCAGCCAAGCGCGGTGATTGGGACTGCGCAGGATCGCGAGCAGATAATCCGTAAGGCCACAATAGAGCAGGATCACAGGTGCTTGGTCGTCTGCATCGGCAATCGCATCGAGCAGGAAATTAACCGGCACATTGGCTTTGATGACTGTTGATCCTGTTTCCGGATAGCGTTTAGATAACAGCTTTAGCGCCAGTTTCAGACCGGCTGGATCGGGTGACAAAGCAAGTTGGCGGAGCGCCAAAGGTTCGCGCAATACCAGATTGGCAGATGATAATTCATCAAGGCCGCGCGCCAGCAGTGTCGATCCGCAATGCGCGACGTGGAAAATCCAACCGGTTGGTAAAGCGGCTAAGGGTGAATCCAATGCTGCAACTGGCACACGCATTGTTCCGGCATCTGCAGGGGAGATCCGCCGATCAAGAAAGATCGAGCGGCGATAGGCCGTGCGGTCCATCGGCACGAAAATGGCATCATTTTCATCGAAAGAATGCAAATAATGATCGGGCGAACCCAGCAGTTGCAATAGGGTTGGTTCCATCGCAGTTCCTATAGCGCTCTCAAATCGCTTTCGCTATCACTTGGATAACATGGCCCATTTCACTCCGCCCCAGCCCGAATGCCCGCTTGTGCTGGTCGAACCGACGACCGAACGCGGAGTCATGGACATTGAGCGCGAAGCGATCATTGCGCAATACAAAGCACATGGCGCGCTGTTATTGCGGGGATTCGGTACTGATCTGGGCCAATTTCAAACCTTTGCTAAACAATTCTGTCGCACTAGCGTGATCAACGAAAGCCCCGGCCGCACCCCGCTCGATCCGGCTAAATCGATTTATTCGGTCGATGGCGGGACAAACGCTTTTTCGTTGCATCCAGAGCTTTCGCGCGAACCGTGGAAGCCTGATGTCGCGTTTTTTGGCTGTTTGTCGGCGCCCGGGGAGGGCGGCATGACCACCGTTTGCGATGGCGTCGCCTTAGTACGCGACCTGCCGCCAGAAGTTCGGCGCGGGTTGGAAGGACGGCGACTGGTCTATGTGAAAGGCACTTGGCCGGAACTGTTGGAATATTGGTTGGGCACAGCAACGCCCGATGATGCGTGCATCAAACATCCCCCCGAAAACTGTCCGTATAAATTCATGCGCGTTCGGGATGGCCGTGTGGTCCGGATGTTTAGCCGTCCTGCGTTGCACAAACCGATGTTTACAGATGCGCTAGCGTTCGGAAACTTCCTGCTGTTCGCGCGGTTTAACAACGGCCGCAGCGATTTTCCGTTGCTTGATGATTTGCAGCCGGTTCCCGAGGAATGGTTGCAGGCGATCAAGGCCACGGGGGACGCTTTGACGCTGGCGGTGCAATGGCAACAGGGCGATGTGCTGATGCTCGACAACACCCGCTTCATGCACGGCCGGACCGCGATTGCTGATGTCAGTGAGCGCAAAATCGCGACTTATTTCGGCTATCTCGACTTTGCCATCCCCGATCCAGAGGAGCCAGCAGACCCGATCTGGCGGCGCGAGGATTTTAACCCGCCGCATCCGCCAGAATATCTGCTTCGCAGGCGCTGAAGCTATTCGGATTTAAAAGGCCACGGCCTATCCGCTGGTGCGCGAGGCTTTACTCGACATTTCGTCGGCAATAGCACGGGCTTCATCATTGGCAGCAGTTTCAGCAGCGGTCCATTGCTGATTGGTGCGGCAGCTAAGCTTACGCTTGATCAGTGATCCGGTCTCTTCGCTCTTTACGCAGCGAATGTAAAACGGGTGGTTGCGCACCAATTGCGCATTATGCGCACGGATTTCCGACTGGCTCATCTTTTTGGGATTAGGTTCGGTGATTGCAACGCTCGTCGCAGGCGTTGCCACCGGATTTGCGGTGGCAGCTGCTTCGGCAGGTGTCGCGGCCATCAATGCCAAAAGTGTTGCTAAAATCATCAGGTGCTGCTCCCTAAATATTCAATAAAAGCCAATTATCGCGAAAATAACCTACTGCAAAGTAAATTTGTCCGACTGTTCGGCGCAAACTTTTCGCATTACCGCATCACTGATCCAGCAAGCGCCTGATCGGCTGCACCGAAATAGGCATTAATGGCTGTACATTCGTCCTCTGAAAGATGCGGGTTCCAAGCATCAAGGATGAGCACAGCGCGGCGTTTATCGCTGTTGTTCCACGCTTCGTGCTCAATGGTGTCGTCAAAGGCAAAGGCGCGGCCTGCAATCCATTCACGCGTCTCCCCGCCAACGCGGAAGCCACAGTTTGGCGGAATATCCAGCGCGAGATGGATGATGGCACGGGTATTGGTGACCCCGGTATGCGGCGGGATGTTACTATTTGGGCGCAACATGGAAAAGAACGCATTGGGCGCACGACCCGGGATGCGCGCAAGGGGCAGGCGCTCCAGCAACGCCGCGGTCTGCGGACAGCGATCCAATACAGCGGCGTTGGGCTGGCCATATTCCCACAGGAAACATGCGGCCCAGTCAAGCGAGCCATCAAGCGCAGTCCAGTCGTTGTCAGGCGTGCCTGCGTCCATCTGCACATAGGGCCGCAGCAAATCACCCGGTGCGGCGAGCAACGCGGCGAGTTCAGCCTGAATGATGTCGGCGGCAGCTTCAAGCTCGTCAAACCACGCGAAATGCTTGCGATCAAAAAATTCGTCCTGCGGAAGAAAAGGGTAATACGCCCCAGCGCACTGATTTTGGAACAAAGGGCGGCGACCTTGCGCTGAATCGACAAACGCAGAAATACGTCGCGCCGCGGTTTCATCCAATATAGCCGCAGTGCTGCGCACCGTTTCGGTGGCAGCATAGAGCTTGGCCCGAAGCGTGTCGCAATAGACTGCGCCATCGGCAAGCTCGGCGGCAATTGTCGGTGCTAAATCTGGCAATGCCAGCGCCAGCTGCTGTGCCGTATTCCAAGCCAGCAGCGCGCGGGTTTCCTCACCAATGCGTTGCAACAGCTGCGCCATTCGCAATTGCGCAACAAAATCGGTGCGATCAACGGCAAGTGCTCGCTCTAGCGCGGCCTGCTCACCAGCGATGTCCCCTGCCAGCCTGTGCGCATGCGCAAGATTGCGCCACAGAGGCCCAGCGGCTGGATCAGCACTTGTGGCATCCTGAAACGCGGCAATGGCCGCTGCGATCTGCCCAGCACGCAGCGCTTCCATACCCATGCTATTGGCTTGGCGTGCAGCATCGGGATTTATGACATATTCAACAGACATGAACTCGGTCTAGAATCGGCCAAGCTTTACCGCAAGCAGGAGTTGCGGCGCAGCGAAGAGATGCTTAGGCTAATCGATATGGCCGCCACACCCTTTAATTTGCACGATCCCGAATATTATGCACACCGCTATGTGGAAAGCGCCGATGCATTCCGATTTATTCGGTTGGAGCGATCTGAACACACCGCAATGCCGTTCTTGATTGACGAATATCTTGGAACACAACGCGAAACGCGGGATGTGGCGGCGGTTGAATGTCTTGCCGGGCTGGACAAAGGGCGGCTGCACTTTCTGTTCCATTCTGCCTTTTGCGGCTCAACTTTGCTCACTCGTGCGCTTGATATGCCCGGCATGGCTATGGGGCTAAGCGAACCGGCGACTTTGAACGATGTCGTTGGCCTTCGTTGGCGCGGGGGTTCGGCGCCTGCGGTTGCACGCGTTGCGGATGCAGCGTTGCGCTTGCTTGCACGGCCCTATGGAGATGGCGAAGCGGTGGTGATCAAGCCATCGAATTTGCTGAATCCTGTCGCTGATTTGCTGCTCGCGCTGCAACCCGATGCGCGCGCGGTTTTCCTTTATGCTCCGCTGGAGACCTATCTGATCTCCGTCGTGCGTAAGGGCCTGCACTGCCGGTTGTGGGTGCGCGAGTTACTGGAGGGGTTTCTGCGCGAGGGGTATGCCGATTTTGGTTTTTCGCCAGAGGATTTTTTCCGGCAAAGCGATTTGCAAGTGGCGGCAATCGGTTGGCTAGCGCAGCATCGGCATTTCACTCTGCTTACGCGTAAGTTGGGGGCAGCGCGCGTGGCGACGCTAGATGCGGACCGGATGACAGCGCGGCCAGCCGAAGCGATTGCGGCTGTAACGCAGCATTATGGGCTGAGTTGTGATGCATCGGCTGTTGCGCAAATTGTTGCCGGTCCGTCCTTTTCAAAACATTCAAAATCTGGTGCGGCCTACACAGCGGAAGTTCGGCAGTCTGAATATGCGGCCGCGCGCGCGGCGTATGGCGAAGAGATTGATATGGTGCTGGTCTGGGCGCTGAAAGTAGCGGAAGTTGCGGGGATTAGTTTAGAACCTCCCGGCGCGCTGCTGCCTTAAAGTTCGTAGCCAAATTTTTCGATCCACGGCCTAAGGATGGGCATAATCGGTTCAAAATGTGCGGCAAAGGGGCGCCATTGGCCCGAACCGTCGTAAAGTCCTTTGCGGACCTGCCCTGCGCTGGCCGTCGCCACGCCGCGCCGCTGCGCGGTTGCGCCGAATTGGTGCAGAGCATCAGACCAAGGCAGGTTGGTGAAGTCGCAAAGCGCGCGTGTCTCTGTATCAAAATCGCGCACTAAAGCTTCGTAACGGACTTCGTGGATGCACAGTTGCATCCGTTCGCGGCATAGCTCTATCAGCGCCATCATCGCAGCGTAATGCTGTGCGGTTCCAGCCAGCGTAGTGAAATCGAGCGCGGCGTTGGTCAGTGCGAAATGGGTGTGAAAGCAACTCCACACTACATCGCGTGGGTCGCGGCGCATAACCAACACTTTCGCATTCGGAAAGAGCCGCGCGATCAGCGGCAAGCGCGTGGCTTTAAGCGGGTCCATATCGACAAAAGCCTGACCTTTGACGGTAAGACCGGCGCGTTTAACACTGTCCCAATACGCAGTGCGATACGGTTGCAGCGATGGTTCATCCAACGCATAAAAGCGTTCCATGCCGCCGGATTCGGCAAGGAAATGCTGATCCGCCAGACCAAGCGTCGGGCGCTCTTCCAAGGCGGAAACATTTGGTATTGAGGCAAGGATGTTCTCAACCATTGTTGTTCCGGAACGGGGAAAGCCGAGCAGGAATAGATGGTTCGCCGCTGCACTAACTGGCTGAGCGCGGCCCATTGATTTTGGAACATGCGTCCGTGTCATTTCGGCAGCAATCCGCTGGACGAATTCGAGAGCAGGTGCGGCGGTTGTATAGCGATCTGCGTGAATGGCTGCAAAATCGGTTTTGGATACGACATAGGCTGCGTATGCGGCGGCGGCATCGCCCAGTTTAGCGCAAGCATCGCCGAGTAAATTGGCCAATAATGCACGCTCTGCGCTGGGGCCGGGGGTGCGGGCTAAAAGGGGTTCGAGAGCATCGCGCACGCGTTGCGGCTCGCCTGCTTCAAGGTCCATAGTGGCAAGCGCGGCTGCGGCGACTGCGTTGTCGGGGTCGATGGACAGAGCGGTTTTGGCATGATTGCGTCCGGCGGGACTGTCGCCATCGCGGGCCAATATTGATGCGAGACCAGCGTTTGCAGCCACGTTGCTAGGATCAAGCGCCAGCACGCGGGCATAGCAATCCGCCGCAGCTGGCATCGATCCGCCACTGGCCAAGACAAAGCCGCGCTCTAGCCAGGCATCAATCGAGTTGGGGTCTTCTGCAAGAGCTGCGTCACAATGCAGCACAGCATCGCGCAGGCTGCCTTGGCGGCGCAGAATGTTGGCAAGTCCAACCAGCGCGTCGGGATGTCGCGGGGTAATTGATAGCGCGGCGTGAAAACTGGCGTGCGCGGCGTGATCATCGCCAGCGGCAAGGGAAGCCCATCCAAGGACGGAGTGATGCTCAGCTTTGTTTTCACCACGCTGTAAAGCAGCCCGGGCAGCAACAGCAGCAGTCGTGAGATCGTCCATCATCAGTATTTGCATCGGGCCGAGGTGCAGCGTCTGTCAAGCAGTATGGGGTCCGCCAACGAAAAGGGGCGGACATTGCTGCCCGCCCCCAATCAATTGTCGTTTTCGGATGGAATTAGAACTTAACCCGTCCCGAAATTGCAAAGCGGCGACCAAGCGCGTCGTATGTCGACGGGAAGGTGTTACCACTGTTGAATGCTGTCGAACCGATTGAGCTACCGACGATCGGAGGCTGGCGGTCGAGCAGATTCTGCACAGTTCCTGTAAAGGTAAAGTTGTCGCTCACATTGAAACGCAAGGTCAGGTCGAAATAATCGGCCGCATCAATTTTACCAAAATCGACGGTGGAGCCGCTGCGCGAACCAAAGCCTGCTGGCAATACACCCGTAAAGGCTACGCCTGCTTGAATGATATCGTCTGGTTCTTGCTGCATTTTATCAATGTGACGCCACAGAAGCGAGACATCGATTTTGTCTACGGTAAAGGTGTTGCGCCATGACCATTGGAACTTGGGCTGCAACGAACCTGTGAACGAACAGTTGCCGCTGTAGAAACCAACGCATTCACGGTTAAGACTTGGCGTTGTCGCATTGGGAAGCGACTGGAATTTCGAGCTATGCGTGTAGTTGAACACAAAGCCCGATGCCAGTTTGGCAAAGCCCAGATCGCGGTTGTAATTGGCGATGAGGTCAACACCGTCTGTTGCCAAACGACCATTGTTAGTGATCGGTGCGAACAATCCGCGTGTTTGCCCTGGATCGCCATCAAGTTGGCCCGTGACCGGGTTACGGCGAATGTTGGTACAATCGGGGTTTGTTGCGCTTGCTGCGGTGATATTCTTAAAGCAGGCATCGATATAATCGCCGGGAAGCGCTGTACCGATAACTTCTTTCACCTTGATGTTGTAATAATCAACCGACAGCGAGAACCCGGGCACGAAGTTGGGTTGGAATACCGCACCCAAAGTCCAACTTGTTGCGGTTTCTGGCTTCAGCAGTGTTGAACCGCCGCTGAAAATGTTTGCCTGAGCCGCAGTTGGGTTAGCAATCGAACCGATTGAGCCCGCTGGAGCGCCCTGAGCAAGACAGATATTGCGCAGGTTGGTATTTGCAACACCAACTGGGTTTGCACCGTTGCAAGGGTCAACGCGGAGAGTGGTCAAACCAACGGTAAATGGTGTGAACAATTCAGCGATGTTTGGCGCACGCACAGCGCGGCTGTAATTCCCGCGAATTTTGATGTCTTCGACGGGTTCCCAACTCGCCCCAATCTTATAAGTGGTTGTGTTATTCTTGTTACCGCCCTGCACGGTGTATTTCGAATAACGGGCACCAGCTTCGAGTGTAAGGCTATTGAAGAATGGCTTGTCTTCGATCAACGGTGCAACGATTTCAGCATACGCTTCATAGACGTCATAGCTACCGTCGATATCCGGAGCTGCGCCGCCTGCACCGCCAAGTTCACCGGGGGTTTTTGCAAGAGTGTCGGAAGCCTGTTGCGCGCTATATTTGCGATATTCAGTGCCCAAAGCAAAACCGATTGGTTCGCTTGCGCCGGGGGACGTAAAGCCGAGGTCACCCGAAACCACGCCGCGAACCTGTGCCAGGCTAGTGCGGACGGTGGACGTGCTGTTGTCAGACAGGAAGTCTGCAGCAGCTGGGCTGATTGTCCCTGCATTGCCGAATACGTTCACGGGAACGCATCCGTTACTTGGGTCCTGACAGACAGGGTTTGCTACTGTGCCGTTTACCAAAACGCCCTGACGGAAGCGGGATTGCAGCGTGTAGTTCTGGATCGATTGAACCTTTTCAGATTCGCCGTAAGAACCCGACACATCCCAATCGATGGTATCCGAAATCGCGCCGCGCGCACCCAAACGATAATCAAAGACCGTAGAGGTGTAATCGCTGATACGTGGTCCGACTTCGATCGCACGACGTTGAAGGTTGGTCGTTACCGTGCGATAGTTTGAATCAGTTGGCCCCGTTGCAGTCGCCGCAGCGGCACATTCTGCTGGTGTAAAGCGCGCCGTGTAAGCGCCTGCACCAGATGTGTTGAATGCGCAGAACTGATTACGAAGCGTTGAAGGCAGGAATGGGTTGTTGAGGTTAATCGTAACCGCACCGCCAAAGGAACCCGATGGTGCAATGATCGTCTTTACGTTGTTCTTTGAGAACATTGCACGGGTGTAAACTTCCACCGCATCGCTGACTTCGTAATTCGCCTGCGCGAACATGTTGTAGCGTTGAAACGGTGTCTGGAAAATATTGAACGGGTTGAAGTTAAAGAACGCAAATGTTCCAACTGCGCCGCCGGTGGTTGTGTTCAACTGGCGGTTGCCGCCGTTGCCGCTTCCCAATGGATCGGGGGTCGTGTTCGGCGTTGTTGTTCCGGTGATTAAAGGACGCGTGCCAGTGAAGCGGGCAGGAATAGTCGTGCCCGAACCACCCAGTGTTCCGGTGTACGAATCAATCCCGAAAACGGAGAAGTCGCGATCACCCTGATAAATGGGATCTGATTCCTGATAACCAATGCTCAGCACTGCGTTACCACGACCATCTTCGAAATTCGCACCAACGGTAAGATCGCCGCGAACAAAATGGCCATCACCTTTTCCTGTGATTTGGTTCGATATCGAAAGATCAACGCCAGCAAAGTCTTTTTTGGTGATGAAGTTGACAACGCCAGTAACAGCATCGGCACCATAAGTGGTAACAGCCGCACCCGTCAGCGCGTCAACGCGGCTAACCAAGGCAAGCGGGATGTTGTTCAAATCGACGCGACCCTGAAGGTCGGCTGGTGCGATGCGGTTGCCATCGAGCAGAACGATGTTGCGGTTTGAGCCAAGGCCGCGAAGATCGACATAGGACGATCCGGCGTTGCCGTTGTTCACTGCTGAACCGATGTTTGAAACAACGCCGGGGATTTCGCGAAGAACTTCTTCAGCCAAATTGGCTTGCTTCAGCTCAATTGTATCCGCCGTGGTCACGTTGACCGGATTAGCTTGTTCCAGATTCGGGTTGCGGATGAGCGAGCCGGTAACGACGATTCCAGGCTTATCGGCCTCTTCTTCTGTTTCGTCAGCAGTCGCGGTTTGCGCCATCGCCGATGCCGATACTAACAGCACAATGGCGCTGGTCGCGGTCGACAGAAGCTTGATTTTGGTGGTTTTTTTCACAGGTTAATCCCTTTGCAATTCCAAAATATGTTTGTTGGAAGTCCCTAATCAGCGATTGCGCCGCACCCCCGTGATGCAACTTCAATACACTTAGATAACATTTCTATGACTAAAAGACCGCTTTGGCGCAATTGCAATTGCCGGTTTCTGGGCATTTCGCCACGCCACTGTGGCATCAAAGACACATGTTAGATTGGCTAAGCAAATCCTATTAGGATGCGATCAGGCAACGGCGAACTTCAATTCGCCATCGCCTTCCTCGACCTGCACCGTCGCTCCATCGGGCACTTCGCCGCGCAAGAGCATGTCGGCCAGGGGATCTTGTAAATGCCGCTGGATGGCGCGCTTCAATGGACGTGCGCCATAGACCGGGTCATAGCCCACGCGGCCCAACCAAGCCTTGGCTTTGTCAGACAGCGCAATGACGATCTTCCGATCCTTCAACAGTTTTTGCACGCGGCCAACCTGAATATCGACAATCGGTGCCATGTGCTGTGCCGCGAGCCGGTGGAACAGGATGATCTCGTCCAGTCGGTTGAGGAATTCCGGGCGGAAATGCGCACGGACCATTTCCATGACGGCGGGCTCAGCTTTTTCGACATCTTCATCGTCGCCAAGCGCCGCCAAAAACTGGCTGCCGAGGTTGGAGGTCAGGATAATCAGCGTGTTGGAAAAATCGACCACGCGGCCCTGACCATCGGTTAAACGGCCATCGTCGAGCACTTGCAGCAGCACGTTAAAAACGTCGCTGTGCGCTTTTTCAACCTCGTCGAACAATACGACCTGATAGGGTCGGCGGCGGACGGCCTCGGTCAGCACGCCGCCTTCGTCATAACCGACATAGCCCGGAGGCGCGCCGATCAATCGCGACACGCTGTGCTTTTCCATAAACTCGCTCATGTCGATGCGCACCATCGCACTGTCATCGTCGAACAAATAGTTGGCGAGGGCCTTGGTCAGTTCGGTTTTGCCCACTCCCGTGGGGCCAAGGAATAAGAAGCTGCCGAGCGGCCGGTTGGGGTCTTGCAGGCCAGCGCGGCTGCGGCGGACGGCTTTCGACACAGCCACGACAGCATCGCTTTGCCCGATCACCCGCGCACCGAGCCATTCTTCCATTTTAAGCAATTTCTCACGTTCGCCTTCGAGCATCTTGTCCATCGGGATGCCGGTCCAGCGCGAAACGACGTTGGCTATATCTTCGCTCGTTACTTCCTCGCGCAACATCGCATTTCCCGCGGCGGCGACAGCGTCGGCGAGTTGCTTTTCAAGGCCCGGAATCGTGCCATATTGCAGCTCTCCGGCCTTGGCCAAATCACCGCCGCGTTGCGCCTGATCGAGTTCGATGCGCGCACCGTCCAATGCTTCCTTGATCTTGGATTCCGCCGAAATCTTGTCCTTCTCCGCCATCCAACGCGTGGTCAGTTCACTCGACTGCTGCTCCAGATTGGCCAGTTCGCCCTCCAGGGTCGCCAGCCGGTCCTTTGACGCAACATCGGTTTCTTTCTTCAAAGCCTCGCGCTCGATCTGTAACTGCATAATCCGGCGGTCGAGATTTTCGATCTCTTCGGGCTTGGACTCCACCTCCATCCGCAACCGCGATGCAGCCTCGTCCATCAGGTCGATGGCTTTATCGGGAAGGAAGCGGTCAGAGATATAGCGATGTGACAAAGTTGCTGCCGAAACCAACGCGCCATCGGTTATCCGAACCCCGTGGTGTAGCTCGTATTTTTCCTTCAAGCCGCGCAGGATCGAGATGGTGTCCTCAACCGTCGGTTCGCCAACGAATATCGGCTGGAACCGCCGCTGCAACGCGGGGTCTTTCTCAACATGCTTTTGATACTCATCCAGCGTCGTCGCGCCAATGCAGTGCAGTTCGCCGCGCGCCAATGCGGGTTTCAATAGGTTCGACGCGTCCATTGCGCCTTCGCCTTTGCCCGCACCGACCAACGTGTGCATTTCATCGATGAACAGGATGATGTCGCCATCGGCTTGCTTGACTTCGTCCAGCACACCTTTCAACCGCTCTTCAAACTCGCCGCGATATTTGGCTCCGGCGATCAATGAGCCCATGTCGAGCGACATCAGCTTGCGGTCTTTTAAGGAGTCGGGGACGTCGCCATTGGCGATGCGGATGGCGAGCCCCTCGGCAATCGCGGTTTTACCAACGCCTGCTTCACCGATCAAAACGGGGTTGTTTTTAGTGCGGCGGGCAAGGATTTGGATCGTCCGGCGGATTTCTTCGTCGCGGCCAATCACGGGGTCAAGCTTGCCCTCACGCGCCACTTCGGTCAGGTCGCGGGCAAATTTCTTCAACGCATCATAGCGGTCTTCGGCGCCTGCCGTGTCAGCGGCGCGGCCTTTGCGCAGTTCGTTGATTGCGGAGTTGAGCGCCTCGGCCTTTACCCCTGAGGTGGCCAGGGCCTTGCCCGCTGTGGTTGTTGTCGACAGTACCAGCGCAAGCAACAGCCGTTCTACAGTCACATAGCTGTCGCCTGCTTTCTGCGCGACTTGTTCCGCCGTATCGAGCACGCGCACCGCATCATTATCCAGCCCCGGCGTCTGCTGCGCACCACCGCCGCTGACCGATGGCACTTTGGCCAGCGCCGCATCGGTTTCGCGCAATGCCGTCGGCGCATCGCCGCCCGCCGCCTTGATCAGCCCCGATGCCATGCCCTGTTCGTCTTCGAGCAGCGCCTTCAACAGATGCTCCGCCCCGATCCGCTGGTGGTTCATGCGGATGGCGACGGTCTGTGCGCTTTGCAAAAAGCCTTTGGCGCGGTCAGTGAATTTTTCGAGGTTCATAATTCGTCCCTGTCGTATGTCAGTAATACAGGTAGTGGCTTGTGCCTTTTGTGCAAGGGACGCGGGTTTTGGCTGGGTGGATTTTTGGGCAGTGCGCCTTAT
>JANMGR010000065.1:0-11261 GCA_031374785.1 Sphingomonadales bacterium
GCCGAAACCCATGCAGCCCTTGTCGAAGGCAAGCAGATCATCCTGATCCGCGCCGCTTCCAACACGGGTCAGCTTTACGGTTCGGTATCGGTGAACGACATCGCCACAGGCCTGAACGCACAAGACGCCAAGGTGACCAAAGCGATGATCATTCTGGGCCGCCCGATCAAAACCCTTGGCGTGTTTGACGTTAAAGTCGTTCTGCACCCCGAAGTTTCGGTGACTGTATCGGTCAACGTCGCCCGTTCGGACGATGAAGCCGAATTGCAGAAATCGGGCGTCAATGTCATCGATCAGATGTTCGAAGACGATCAGGCTGAACTCGCAAGCCAAGCCATCGAAATGGCCGAAGCCCGCGAAGCTGCCGCCGACGAAGCCGATGAGGCTGATGCAGCACGGATTGAAAAGCTGAAAGCTGACCAAGCCGCCGCGAAAGCCGCTGCTGCTGAAAGCGAAGGCCTTTCCGCCGATGGTGGAGACAGCGACGAAGCATAATCGCTTTATCAACGTTCAAAACAAAAGCCGCCCCGTCGAAAGACTGGGGCGGTTTTTTGTTGGGCGGAATGGGTGCCAACCCGCGTCAATTTCGCGGGATAATGATCGTGACAGCCAGTCCATTTTCGGACGCAATTTTAAGTTTTCCACCAAGCTGTGTGGTCAAGCTAAGGATCATTTGACGGCCTAAGCTGTCCCCGGCGCCATTATCGAAGGACCAGTCTGGAGCAACACCGGCACCATGATCTGTCACGGATATTGCAATCGACGATTTATCGGCATTGACGGAGATATCAACGTCGCCAGAACCACTGGGATATGCGTATTTGACCGAATTGGTGATAAGTTCAGTCACCAACAAGCCAACGGGGATAGCGCGATCCGCTTCTAGGTTTATGTCAGGGCATTCCAAATTCAGCCTTACATTCTCTTGCTGCTCTTGCAGACGCTCGCAGATCGACGACAAAAGGTCCCCAAGCACAACCATCCCAACCTGGTCGTGACGCCAAAGTTGATCGTGCGCCTTTCCGATTGCAAAGATTCGCAGCTGAATATCTTGCAAAGCGTCTTTGACATCCTGATTGGCAGCCCGCCCGCTTTGCAGTGCAATCAAAGACGTCACCATCGCGAGACTATTTTTTACACGGTGACTAGCCTCACGCGTCAGCAACTCTTGGTGAAGCACCGCCGCCTCAAGTTGCGTTTCCGCCAACTTGCGCTCCACCGCAACCGCGATCAAATTTGCAAATCCGGTCAGAAACGAAAGATCGGCAGAACCAAACTCTCCTTCATCACGGCTATCCACCTCTAACACGCCAAAGGATTTGCCCGAGGCAGAAATAAGCACATTGGCTGCACGCTTAATGCTATGCCGCGCCATCAATTCAGGCGTGCGGAACCGAGTTTCTGCCTGCAAATGGTTGGAAATCACCGGGAGGCCAGTCTTCAGCGCAAAGCCAGCCGGAGATGCCATATCGGCACCGATGGTCGCGTGGCCAACGACGCCCTCATCCCAACCCACGCCAGCAATAACCAAAAAGTCTTCAGACTCTGGCCTGTATTTCAACAGTTTGCACAACGGTGTCTGCATTCCTTCGGCGCAAAGTTCCACCGCAGACACATACAGATTTTCAACATCACGACACCGCAACGCCTCAACTCCAAACTGGGCAAGCATTTCCTGCTGTTTAAGCCGCCGTTGCAGCTCCTCTTGCGAGGCAGTCATTTCGTCACTCATGCGGTTTTCCTAGCACCTTCTGTGCAAGACCTCAGCTAATAATTTTAGGATTTCGTGATAGGATATGACGGCGGGTGCCTAGGATTTCCAAATTCTGGCTACTGAAATGCACCGCCCCAGAGAATAACAAACCATATCAATAAAGCGCCTAGCCAGAGCGTAACCCCATAAATCAATCGGCGAGAAAGCCGGCCCCATTTCGCATTTTCCAAGCGCACATTGATCAAACCAGCGGCCAAAAAGCTAAACGACCAGCCCATCCCTGCAAGAATTACAGAGGGCCAAACCCTATCGCCATGCCAATCATTGGGATCACCATAATAGGGAGCGAGCAGCGGATAGACTGCATAATACAGCACGGCCCCGAGCAGCCCCATGCTGAGTAAACCAAGGGCTAGTGTTACAAATAACGCGACGATAGATCGTTTCATTTGCAGGCAAAGGCTGATGATTTGTTTCAGTAAAATTTCCTTACAGAACGCTAAGTATAGTCAAGTTCGGCGCTCTGCTACAGCATTTTTTCCAGCAATATCCACGCCCAGACTAATATCGTCAGCGCACCGCCTGCAATGCTTGCGCGGATAGAGAGGCGCAAGAAACGGTCTTGGACGTCGATAGAGTGGACAAAGGCGGCGAAGAGCGCTTGGCGTTGGCGGTTGCTATCTTCGGGGCCACTGCCGTCAAATTCTTCGCCGACCAAAATCGCGCGTAGGCAATAAAAGCTGGAGAGAACAAACGGCAATATGCCGATGATGCTGGCGATGGTCAGCAATGGCTGTGTCGGTGCATCGAGGCTTAAAGGGGCGCCGGGGCTAGCGGAGATCGGGTGCGTGCCGATGGTGATGAGCAATGCGTTAAAGGCGAGCAAGCCGCCCAACCGGATCGACAAATCGAGGTCGCGGTTTTCCAAGAATTCCAGATCGGCAATAAACGCGGGATCGGCGCCGTCGCCGCGCATGGATTGGAAAGTGCGGAAACGGTTTCGGAATGATTGTTTCATACGACTTGTCCCAAACGCCTAAATAACGCCGTTAGTGATGAGCCTGTCGAGCCGAAGGCCACCGTAGGTGAACCACGCCCCAATGTTTCAGCTGCCATTACGACTGCGGGACGCGCTTCGACAGGCTCAGCGCTAACGGTGCATGATCGGGTAGTTTTCTAAGCGATGAAACTAGGGGGTCAATACCCCATCAAACTCATGACTTCCTTACGGCTTGTCGGGTCGTCTAGGAAACAGCCGATCAGTTTCGACGTCACCATACCAACGCCGTGGATTTTGACCCCACGACCGGTCATGCAACCATGCTGTGCGTCGATTACGACCGCAACCCCTGCGGGCTTCAGATGATCCCAAATACAATTGGCAACCTCTGCGGTCAGCCGTTCCTGCACTTGCAACCTGTTGGCAAAACCGTTGAGGACACGGACCAGCTTTGAAATGCCAACAACGCGATCGGTGGGCATATAAGCAATGGAGGCTTTGCCAACGATCGGCGCCATGTGATGCTCGCAATGCGACTGGAACGGGATGTCTTTCAGCAATACCAGTTCGTGATAGCCACCGACTTCGCCAAAGGTGCGCTGCAAATGGGCGCTTGGATCCTCGGCATAGCCAATGCAGTATTCGCGCCAAGCACGGCCGACGCGGCGCGGCGTGTCGACAAGACCTTCACGTTCAGGATCATCGCCAGTCCAGCGGATCAGCGTTTTGATGGCATCCAGCACAGAATCGGGAACGACCACTTTGCCGTTTTCGTCAATTTCGTCGTTGTAATGTAAGTGTGCGATGGGAAACACCATTTCGGGCTTGTTCATGGGGGCCTCCAGTCGGAAATAGCCGACTTTCTATATCCCATAAAACTATTCCGGCCCGCCTTTCCTTTCCATACGGCCAAAGGCCCTTAGGGTGTAATATGATCGTAATTAGGGATTGCCGACTTTGAATCGACCGACGACCAATCCAGCGACGACGCCAAGGGCAATGCCGATTGCCAGATTGCCGGTCGCAATACCAATCACAGTACCCAACGCAATTCCAGCACCCAAAAATCGTTTGTCAATTTTTTGCATGGTCAATCATCTTCCTCATAAAAGGGAAATACAACATCCGTCTGCTTTGCGATCAACCAATTGCTTGCCCGGTTTTTGCCCAATCGGCAAGGAAGCCTTCGATGCCTTTGTCGGTCAATATGTGTTTGAACAATCCTTTGATCACAGAGGGCGGCGCGGTCATTACGTCAGCACCGATTTTTGCGGCCTCCAAAACATGAATGCCGTGTCGCACACTTGCCACGAGGATTTCGGTGTCAAAGGCGTAATTGTCATAGATCAGGCGGATGTCGCTGATCAGCTGCATCCCATCAAGGCCATTGTCATCATGCCGCCCCACAAAAGGCGAGATAAAGCTTGCTCCCGCCTTTGCCGCCAGCAACGCTTGGTTGGCGGAAAAGCAAAGCGTAACATTCACCATCGTGCCTTCGCTGGTCAGCGCCTTACAGGTTTTAAGGCCATCAATAGTCAGCGGCACTTTGATGCAAACATTATCGGCAATTTTGCGCAGGATTTCCGCCTCTTTCATCATCGTTGCGTGATCGAGCGCAACGACCTCAGCGGAAACAGGGCCGTCGGTTAATGCGCAAATTTCGCGGGTTACCTCGATAAAGTCACGGCCCGATTTTGCGATCAGCGACGGGTTAGTCGTCACCCCGTCTAACAGCCCGGTAGCGGCAAGTTCTTTAATGTCGGCGATTTCGGCGGTGTCGGCAAAAAATTTCATGCGGGGGCTTTCAATATCAACGGGGAATCACTGCATTGCTTATTGGCAAATGCGCAGCGTAATAGACAGAGCATAATCGCTGCGAAGAAAGGAATTTGAATTTGCCCGAAACATTCCAACCCGATCTGCTCGCCGGAAAAGTCGCCTTTGTTGCAGGCGCATCATCAGGCATCAACCTGCGCATCGCGCAACGCTATGCCGCCGCTGGCGCGAAGGTGATGGTCATCAGCCGTAGCGAAGAGAAAATCGCTGCAGCCGCAGCCTCCATCGGCGGTGATGCCATCGGCATGGCGTGCGACGTGCGCGATTACGCCAAAGTCGCCGAAGCATTTGCATGGTGCCGCGATAGTTTCGGCGAGATTGACATTGTGCTGTCGGGTGCAGCGGGCAATTTCCTCTCACCCGCGCTCGGTATGAGTGCGAATGCGTTTAAGACCGTGATTGACATCGACTTGCTCGGGACCTTCAATGTGCTGCACGCAAGCTACCAACATCTGCGCAAGCCCGGCGCGTCGTTGGTGTCCATCACAGCAGGCCAAGCCGTGCGCCCGATGATGTATCAAATCCACGCTTGTGCCGCAAAGGCTGGCGTTAATCAGGTCACAAAATGCCTTGCGATGGAATGGGGACCAGCGGGCGTGCGCGTCAACGCTGTCTCCCCCGGCCCGATTGGCGATACCGAAGGCATGGCGCGGCTTGCCCCCAACCCCGAGTATGTCGAGGCAAGCAAAGGCCGCATTGCTCTGCGCGATTGGGGAACCAAAGACGACATCGCCGATGCCTGCTTGTGGTTGGCCAGTGACGCATCACGCTATGTGACCGGCGCGATTATCAACGTCGATGGCGGCAGCGAATTGGGCGATGCGGGCGGTGATGCTTTGAGCGTTCCTAAACGATGAAAACTGCTTTGTTATTGGCAGCAGCATTGATCCTTGCGCCTGCAACTGCGCGGGCAGATGATGATGCGCAGCTGTGGCTAATCATGGCCAGCGACGTAAAACTGGATTCCAACGATAGCCTGACGGCCAACATCATTTATCGTTCGCGCCCCGATGAGCTGGAAGCGGGGCAACGCATTTTGCGCGCCGGGCTGTCGCACAAATTAAGGGGCGGGATATCAATCGCGTTTACCTATGCACATGTGCAAAGCTTTATCGACAACGCGCCCGACGGCATCCAACACAGGCTGGGGCAAAGCATCGGCATGACACTTGGCAAAGGCTTTGATGCGCGCATTCAGGCCGAGGAGATTTTTGCGCGTGGCGCTGACGATATTGGCTTTAGAACGCGTGGGCGACTGCGCTGGGTCCACCCACTAAACCAAAATGGCGATATCGACCTGCAGTTAAGCGACGAGCTAATCCTGTCTGTCAATGACACCGATTGGGGACAGAATGCTGGCTGGGCCGCTAATCGCACATCGGCAGCAGTTCATTTTAAGCTGGATGACCATATCGGAATCGCACCGAGCTATACTTGGCAATTAATTAACCGCCAGACAGGTGCAAACCGCAACGATCATATCTTGGGTCTAACCGTTGATACCCATTTTTGAAGGGTGCTATTTCAACAATCCAAATACCCCGATCAACAACGGGTCGTTGGTCGCTTGAGGATTGGCGCGGATGTTGCCTTCCTCCAAACCAATCGCGGCCCAGATCGCGTCATCGGCTTTGCGGGTGATGTCCGCGCCAAGCGCCGCCATGTCGAAACCGGTGACCGATTGGACGGCTTTGTTAATCACCTGATCGTCGAACAATCGAAGCCCGTCCGAAATCCCGGGTAGCATCGAATCGAGCAAGGCTGACCCCATTTTGCCGCGCAGAAACTGCGAGGCTGCTTGCGGGCCGCCGCGCACGATTTCGGTAGCTGCCTCAATGCTGACATTGCGCACTGCGTCCGCGACAATCGGCGCAGCGCGTTCAGCGCCTTTCTCGGCAGCACGGTTTAGCTGGCGTTGCAGGCGATCACGGAACGAGCGGCTTTGAAGAATTAGCGAAACGACATTGACGCCCGCATTGCCGCCGAACCGGTCGGGCAGAGCAATTCGCGCCACAGAGCTGTCGTAAAATCCGCCGGGTTGCAGCAACAGCGCAAAGGCATTTTGCGAGGCGAGAGAAAGCAAGCGCCGGATTGCCTCGGTCAGGCTGAAGCCCGGCATCGTCTGGCATCCGGGCAAAGCCAATGTCGCGCCGGCCGCAGTGGCGAGCATCAAATAGCGGCGGTCAAAAGTCATCGTCATCGGTGCTCTCCCTCTTGGCGTCTTTATGACTGAATATCAGAGAATTGATGGCCGCGCCATGAACGATGTTGATTGCATGGGTGACGGCGGCTTACCCTCTCCCTATATCCTGAAAAATGAATCGCCCCCGTCCATCTGGCAACCGCGTGCGCGTTGTGCTTTTGACGCAAGTCATCGGCCCGCTTGACTATCGCTTGCCCGCCGGAATGAACGCGGAGGCGGGTTCGATAGTCGTCGTGCCTTTGGGGCCGCGTAAGTTGCTGGGCGTGGTATGGGATGACGGTGCGTTTGGTGACGAAGCAATTGAAGAACACCGGCTGCGCAACGTGCTGGAGCTGGTCGATGTGCCGCCGATAGCACCCGGATTGCGGCGACTGGCGGACTGGGTGGCGGATTATTATCTCGCCAGCCATGCGTCGGTTTTGCGCATGGTGATCTCGCCCTCTGCGGCGCTGACGGCGGCGGGGACGATTACCGAATATAAGACATCGGGGTTCGAACCAGCGCGGATGACTCCGCAACGGGCGGTCGCGCTTGATGCTTTGGTTGACGCGCAAGGGCTAGTCCGTGAACTGGCCGCCGAGGCGGGCGTCAGCGACGCTGTAATACGCGGGCTGATAAAAGCCGGTGCGCTGGAGCCCGTGCAGGTTGCCATTGATGCGGCCTTTGCAGCGCCCGATCCGCAACATCATTTGCCAGAGCTAAGCGAGGCGCAGGAAACCGCAGCCGAAGCGATGCGTGCAGCGGTGCGCGCCGCCGCATTTGAACCTATTGTGCTCGATGGCGTAACCGGATCGGGCAAAACTGAAACCTATTTTGAGGCCGTGGCAGAGGCGTTGAAGTTTGGTAGGCAGGTGCTTGTTTTATTGCCCGAAATATCGCTAACGCAGCCATTTTTGAAACGCTTTGCTGCGCGCTTTGGCGTGGAGCCTGCGACCTGGCATTCGGGGATGAAGCAATCGCAGCGCCGCCGCGTTTGGCGTGGTGTGGCCGAGGGCCGCGTGCAAGTGGTTGCTGGCGCGCGCTCGGCATTGTTCCTTCCCTTAGCCAATCCTGGGCTGATCGTGGTCGATGAGGCGCATGAGGTGAGTTTCAAACAAGAGGATGGCGTCCGCTATCATGCCCGCGATGTCGCGGTGATGCGCGGAAAGTTTGAGGGGTTTCCGGTGGTGCTGGCATCGGCAACGCCCGCGCTGGAAAGCCGTCATATGGTGAGTATCGGACGTTACAAAGGCCTCGAAATCCCCTCGCGTTTTGGTGTGGCAAAGCTGCCAAAAATTGAGGCGATTGATTTGACGCAGGACGCTCCCGAACGGCAAAACTGGATTGCGCCAACATTGCTTGCCGCCATCGAGGAACGGCTAGAGCGCGGCGAGCAGAGCCTATTGTTCCTCAACCGGCGCGGCTATGCGCCGCTGACTTTGTGCCGCCATTGCGGACACCGGTTCCAATGCCCCAATTGTACCGCATGGATGGTCGAGCATCGGCTGGTGCGGCGTCTGGCGTGCCACCATTGCGGCCATGTGATGCAGCCGCCCGATACCTGCCCCGAATGCAATGCAGAGGATGCACTCGTCCCCTGCGGCCCGGGCGTGGAGCGGATCAGCGAAGAGGTGCAAAAATTCTTTCCCGATGCGCGGACCTTTGTTGCCACGTCTGACACATTATGGTCGCCCGACAAAGCCGCCGAGTTTGTCGCGATGGTGGAAAACAACGCAATTGATATTATCATCGGCACGCAATTGGTGACTAAAGGCTATCATTTTCCGAACCTGACTTTGGTGGGGGTGATCGACGCCGATCTGGGCCTTGAAGGCGGCGATTTGCGCGCGGCGGAACGCACATTCCAACAGATCGCACAGGCCGCTGGGCGCGCCGGACGCGCGGAAAAACCAGGGCATGTGTACATCCAGACGCGCAATCCCAAACATCCTGTGATCGCAGCGTTAGTCGCCGGAAACCGCGACGCTTTTTACGACGCCGAAATTGCGCAGCGACAAAGCGCAGGCGCGCCGCCCTTTGGGCGTTATGCTGCAATCATTATTTCGTCAGAGGACGAACGAGAAGCGATAGAGGCGGCCCGCGCCGTGGGTGCGTCCGCGCCAAAGGCTGAGGGCATGTATGTCTATGGCCCTGCGCCCGCGCCGTTGTCGATGCTGCGCGGACGGCACCGGCAGCGGCTTTTGGTCCATGCGCAGCGCTCGGTCGAGTTGCAGAACATCATGCGCGAGTGGCTAGGCGGGCTGAATTTTCCGCGCGGAGTGCGTGTGGGGGTGGATGTTGATCCGTATAGTTTCTTGTGACTTTTTGATGTCGCGCTAAAACGGCGTTGAGGGGAACACACCCATGACCAACAAACGCGATCTATCGCTCGATGCCTTTCGCGGGCTGACCGTCATGTTGATGATTATCGTCAATATGCAGGGCAATGGCGATGCGACGTATTCCGCACTGGCGCACGCCGAATGGAACGGTCTGACCTTCGCTGACTTAGTTTTTCCGTGGTTTTTGTTCATCGTCGGGCTTTCGGTGCCGCTGGCGCTTGATCGCGCGAGTAGCGGGTCGCCTTGGCCCGCTGTGCTGCGGCGCGCGTTGGTTTTATATGCGCTCGGCGTTGCGTTATCATGGCTGATCCGCCCTGTGGAGTTTGACCAAATCCGCTGGATGGGTGTCCTGCAACGAATTGGGTTTGTCTATTTGGCGTGCGCAGCAGTGGTGCTGACAAAGTCGGGCTGGAAACTGGCGGCGGGGCTCGCGACTATCATCCTCATCATTCACAGCTGGCTGTTGTTTGTGCCGGTCGATGGCATCAACAGCCTGACGGTAGGTCACGGCCTGAATGCATCGCTGGATCAGGACTATCTGCCCGGACGGTTGCTCCGTAAAACTTGGGACCCCGAAGGCGTGCTGTCGACATTGCCCGCGATTGCATCAGGATTGCTGGGTGTAGCAGCTATGCGGTGGAAGCAATTAGCAAGCAAACTTACACCTATAAAACCAATAATCGTAAGCTTTGTCGGCCTCTTCTTTGCGCTATCGGGCGTGCTTTTGTCCGGCTACATTCCTGTAAATAAGCTATTGTGGACCACCAGTTTCGTTTTGCTGACCAGCGGCTTGGCGTTAATATTTTGGCACATTTTGCAGAAGCTCTGGTCGCGGATTGCAGACGCTGCGCTGTCGCGTTGGACTGTCCTGCTGGGTCAGACGGCGCTAACACTCTATGTCATCCACATGCTGCTGCTCGCGATCATTGTCCGAAAACTGCCCGACGGCACGCGCATTTGGGACGGGCTTTATGCGGGCTTAGCCAGCACTGGTCTGCCCCCAGCCCTCGCGTCTTTGATCTTCGCATTGATTGCAGGCGCCCTCTGCACCGCGCCGCTTGCGTTGCTAAAACGCAAAGCTTGGCTGATAAAAGCATAGCGCCTGCGCAAATATCCTCTATCCTAAACTGTCTTATCGGAATAATACAGTAGCCTATGTTTTTTCGCCGATCAAAGCCGCAACCCGAGCCAACCGATCTCGACAGCCGATTGGCGGCGTTTGATCAGGCCTATGCCAGCGCCTTCCCCGGCGATCCGCAGCCGTGGGTGACGCCGGCATTTCCGCCTGCCACCGAAGCCACGCCGCCCAAAAAGCCATTGTTTGGAAAATCGCGTTGGTGGTGGATCAGCCGAATGTTCGCAGCCTTCCTATTGCTGTTGATGATCATAATCCTCTGGCTGGCGTTCACGGCGCCTTTGTCAAAATCGTTACAGCCTATCGCCCCACCGCGCATTACTTTGCTCGCATGGGATGGCACGCCCATAGCCCGCAACGGCGCGGTGGTGGATAAGCCAGTGAGGATCAAAGACCTGCCGCCGCATCTGACACAAGCGTTTTTGTCTATCGAAGACCGCCGTTTCTACACGCATTGGGGTGTTGATCCGCGCAGCATCGGACGGGCTTTGTGGAGCAATACGTTGGGCGATGGCATGACGCAGGGCGGCAGCACGATCACCCAGCAGCTGGCGAAATTCACGTTTTTGACGCCCGAACGCAGCCTGACCCGCAAAGCGCGCGAGGCGTTAATCGCATTCTGGCTAGAAGGCTGGCTAACCAAGGATGAAATCCTAGAACGCTATCTGTCGAATGCCTATTTTGGCGATAATGTGTATGGCATCCGCGCCGCGTCACTGCACTATTTTTACCGCCAGCCCGAACGATTGACCTTGCCGCAATCGGTGATGTTGGCAGGGTTGGTGCAAGCGCCAAACCGGCTCGCCCCAACGCGTAACCCCGCGCGCGCCGCAAAGCGCGCCAAGATGGTGATGAACGCGATGGTCGCAACCGGTGCGCTGACCGAGAAACAGGCCGACGCAACGCCAATTGCCAAAATAGACGTCCGCTATAAAGAGACGCTGCCCACTGGCACTTACTTCGCCGATTGGGCGATGCCGCAGGCGCGACAAGAGGCGGAAACTGGCTATGCCGACCAGACGATCCGTACCACTCTCGATTCGCGGTTGCAG
>JANMGR010000090.1:0-6719 GCA_031374785.1 Sphingomonadales bacterium
CATGTTGCGGGCCATATCAGTGAATAATGGCGAGGCAAGATATTGTTGATGCAGAGGCAAGCGGCTAAGCTTGGTTAGTCAAATATCGAGGGCCATTGATTTGGTTAGAAGAAATAAGAGAAATAAGAAAAAAAGAGCATAGCTCAAAATTAGATTTTGGTCGGAAACAATAGCTGGCAACCAAATGGAACTCCTTCTTTCTTATTTTCCTTGTTTCTTCTAACCAAAAATTGGCACGGCGTTGCCGTGATCCCGCTCGCCTCGTAGCGCACATCATCACCCCAGTTGCACAGCCACCGCCCCGCCGCTATGCCGCGCGGCATGACAGCTCCTATCGCCAAACCCTGGATCAACGCCATTAACGCCTATACGCCTGGAAAGGCGAAGGGCGATGATGGCCGTGTGCTAATCAAACTGTCCGCTAACGAAAATCCATTGGGGTGCAGCCCCGATGCGGTTGCCGCATTGGTCGGGGCACGCAGCACGCTGGCCCGCTATCCCGATCCAGCATCGAATGACCTGCGCGATGCCCTCGGCAAAGCCTATGGACTGGAGGCTGAACAAATCGTCTGCGGCACCGGTTCGGATGAACTGCTCAACCTGATCGCTATGGGTTATGCCGGTGCTGGCGACGAGATCATTTATGTCCGTTACGGCTTTTCGGTTTACGACATTGCGGCGCGCAAATGTGCGGCGACAGTGGTGGTTGCACCCGACAGGGATTACGGAACCGATGTTGACGCGCTGCTGGCATTGGTTACCGACAAAACCCGCGTGGTCTTTGTCGCAAATCCGAATAACCCGACAGGGACTTATTGCGACGCCGCCGAAATGGTTCGGTTGCACGCCGGTCTCCCCGCTGATTGCGTAATGGTGCTTGATCAGGCGTATGGCGAATATCTGGACGATGATGGCCCAGCGGCATTCAATCTTGCACGCGAGCATGACAACGTCCTAATCACCCGCACTTTTTCTAAAATCTTTGGGCTTGCGGCGGAACGTATTGGTTGGGCCTATGGTAAGCCCGGTTTGATCGCAACGCTGAACCGCATTCGCGCGCCGTTTAATGTGACGGCAGCGGGTCAAGCGGCGGCGATTGCCGCGCTGGGCGATACCGATTTCGTTGTGCAAAGCCGCACGCATAATTTGCACTGGCGTGAACGGATGGCGGGCGAATTTGCCGCTTTGTCGAACCACGGATTGAAAGTCGTTCCCAGCTGGGCGAACTTTTTGATGGTGATGTTTGAAGGCTCGGTAAGCGCGGAGACTGCGTATAAAGGCCTGATGGATGCAGGCTATATCGTCCGCTGGTTGCCGGGGCAGGGGCTTGGCAGCGGCTTGCGGATCACCATCGGCAGCGAAGACGAAAATCGCGGTGTGATGGCGGCATTGCGCGCGATTTTGGAACGCCAAAAATAATGCTGCCGTTCGCGCGCATCTCTATCATTGGCCTTGGGCTGATTGGATCGTCGGTGGCGCGTGCGATCAAAACGAACATGCCCGATGTGCGCGTTACAGGCTTTGATGCCGATGCCGATGTGCGCGAACGCGCGCGGGCTTTGCGCTTTTGCGATGATGTCGCTGATACGGCGGGAACAGCCGTGATTGATGCGGGCCTTGTGATTCTGTGCGTGCCGGTTGGCGCGATGGGAGCCGTCGCGCTGGAGATGCGCGCTGATCTGCCCGCCGATGTGATCATCAGCGATGTGGGCAGTTGCAAACAAAGCGTTGCCGAGGCGCTGGCGCAGGCTTTGCCCGGCGCGGTCATTATCCCGGCGCATCCGGTGGCTGGCACCGAAAAAAGCGGCCCCGATGCGGGCTTTGCGACGTTATTTCAGGGCCGCTGGTGCATCTTAACACCGTCCGAGGGCGCACCCGAAGCTGCGGTCGAGGCGCTGAAATCCTTTTGGCAACGGCTGGGTGCGGATATCGAGATTATGGATGCTAAGCACCATGATCTGGTGCTCGCGATCACTAGCCATCTGCCGCATTTGATTGCTTATACCATTGTCGGCACTGCGGATGAGCTGGGCGAAGTGACGCAAAGCGAAGTCATTAAATACTCCGCTGGTGGTTTCCGCGATTTCACCCGCATTGCCGCGTCCGACCCAGTCATGTGGCGCGATGTGTTTTTGAACAACCGCGAAGCTGTGCTGGAGATGTTGCAGCGGTTTTCCGAAGATCTCACCGCGCTGCAACGTGCGATCCGCTATGGCAAAGGCGATGAGCTGGAAACGTTGTTCAACCGCACGCGCGACATCAGACGGTCGATTGTTGAACAGGGGCAAGATGATGATGCCCCCGATTTTGGACGGCGGCATTAAACCCTTTTCAGCGCGACCGGTTTTGTGTGAATTTATCGGGTTTGGATTTACACGTTCAACGCATTAATTGCCGCAAACACCTTTGCCTCAACCTCTTCGCGCGGCAGGCCGGGCGGGATGGTCTCGCCAACTTTATAGGTCATGATGCCGCTGCGCCAATAGGGTTTGCCTTTTGGGGTCAGCTTTCCACTGTTCACAGCAATCGGCACGACGGGTAGGCGAAGGAGTTTATAAAGCCCTGCAAAGCCCGATTGCAGCGGCGCTTGCTCGCCATGCGGAACGCGCGTGCCTTCGGGAAAAATGATAATCGGGCGGCCCGCTTCTTGTATCGCTTTTGCTTGCGCAAGCATCGCCCGCAACGCGCCCGCCCCGCCGTTGCGGTCAACAGGGATCATCCCGTAAGCCTGTGCTGCTGTTCCCCAGCACGGGATTCTGAACAGCTCTGCCTTAAACACCACCGCAGGCAGATTAAACAGCCGCGGCATATCGATGGTTTCCATAAAGCTTTGGTGCTTTATTGCATAGATGGCGGGGCTGGGTGGCAAGTGGCCATCGACCTGAAACCGGATACCCAATATCCACCGCATCGCCGCCTGATGGAATAGTGCCCAGCCGCGCACTGATTTGCGGAGCAAGGTTACCGATGTGTATGTCCCGATAAACGCGCCCAAAACATAAGGCACCGACCCTAGGTAAAAGACGATCCCGAACAGCAAAGAGCGGAGCAGAAACATCGGGCTCAAATTCCGACGAGTGCCGCAAGGCCCCGCAGCCAATATTTATGATATTCGGTGAAGAGCACAGGGAATGTTGGCTTGGTTGTAACCGCGTCCTCCACCACCGTCACGCCAGCGGGCAATGCCAGTTTCAGCTCCAGCCGCGCGCGACGCATGTGCCAGTCGTGCGTAACGAGGCGCAAGCTTTTGATCTTGTTGCGCGAAACCCAGCGCGCGGTTTCCAATCCGTTCGACCGTGTATCGACCGCGCGAAAGCCAAGGTCGATGCAGCAAGCGAACAGCTTTTCGGGTCGCTGATACTCTGCGGCTAGCTCTCCGCGCTTTACATCCAGATCAACACCCGAAATCAGCATCCGCCGCGCTTTGCCCTTTTCCAGAACTAATAGCCCGCGATCAATCCGGCCCGCACCGCCGGTCAATACCACGACGCCGTCAGTTTTTTGCATATCAGCAGGCTGCGGCAGGACCAAAGCGAACCAGGCAAAGCCCAGCAACCAAACCAGCAACAAAAAGGCGAAAATGCGTGTAATCATATAATCTTCTTAAGCGCCGACAGCACTGTCCAGCGTGCAGTCAGCATGGCAAGGGCGGCAACGCCCACGGGGATTAACACCAACAGCAGCCACCCATAGAGCGGCATCCCCGCATCGGCAAGCAACCCAGGCTCCAGCGCGGAAAACCGGCTGCCCAATAACCACAGCACGAGCACCGCAGCGAGCAAGCCCACCATACCGCCGAACAGCGCATCAAGCGCCACGCGGCGTTGAAAAAGGCGAGCCGCCTGAATGTCTGTGGACCCCATCATATGCATGATTTCAATCGTTGTCCGGTGGGTGTTGAGCGCGCCGCGCACCGACAGCACTACCGTTGCAGCAGTGGCGAGCAACAACAGCAGCATGACTGAAAGTGCGAGCAGGAACAACGTTTGCATCAATGCAACGAACGGCGCCATCCAGCTGGCATGCGAATCAATCCGCGCGGATTGCGACACGCGGCGCAGGCTTTGCTGCACCTGTTTCAGTGTGGCGGCTGACGGCGGATTGTCAAAGCGCACATCGATCAACGCAGGCACCGGAATATCGGCATCATTGGCTGCATCGCCGAGCCACGGTTCGATCAGCTTGCGCGATTCGACCTCGGGAACAGCTTTGACTTCTGCCACCCCGGGCATTCCGCGCAATATTTGCGCCACCGATTTTTGCTGTGCAGCGCGCTGCGCAGGATCGGGATCAAGCAATTGCACCGTCGCTTCGCTGCCCAAAGTATCGCTGCCTTGGCTAGCCGCATTGCCCAATGAAATGGCTGCTGCGGCTGCCAGCAAAGTCAGGAACAGCATTATCGCCATAACCCAGGACATTGTTCCTGAAAACCGCCCGTCAGGGATCAGTTTTCGGTCATGCGCAGGGATAGCAAAGGCAAAGGGTGCGGCCATATCAGTTTTTCAAAATCAACGGACGCGCGGGGTGCTTCAACGATCCGGTCGGGTCAGACAGCCGCCCTTTTTCAAGCCGCATCATCTGCGCGCCTTCGATTTCTTGTAGCAAATGGATATCGTGGGTTGCAACTACGACAGTTGTGCCGAGCCGGTTGAGCGCCGCGAATAGCTGCAACAGCCGAACCGCCATTTCGGGATCGACATTGCCTGTGGGCTCGTCGGCAACCAGAATTTCCGGGCGACCGATAACAGCGCGGGCGATGGCCACGCGCTGTTGCTCTCCGCCCGAAAGCGTCGCGGGCCGTGCCTCGGCGCGTTCAGACAGCCCAATCCAAGACAACATTTCAGTGACGGGGTCCTGTAAGTCTTTTTCGCTGATCCCCGCAATCCGCAAAGGCAGAGCAATGTTATCAAACGCGGTCAGATGCGGGACCAACCGGAAATCCTGAAAGACAACACCGATTCGCCTCCGGAAGCCCGGCAAACGGTCGCGCGTCATCGTTACCGTATCATGCCCGAACATGCGGATTGCGCCGCGGCTGGGGCGGAGCGACAGATACAGCAGCTTTAATAAAGAGGTTTTGCCCGCGCCCGACGCACCCGTTAAAAAGTAAAAGCTACCGGGAAAAAGCGTGAAGCTGATATCGGTCAGAGTCTCTGACCCGGTGCCGTACCGAAGGCCAACATTGTCAAATTCGGCAACACTTTGCATCGCGCCAGCCTGTCGCATATTCGAAACTCTGGTGCAAAGGTTTGTTCAGCGGATGCAGGGCGATAAAGCGTCCGTTATACAAGCCCTTCCACAGCTATTTACCTTATGCGGGGTTGCATCGGGCGCGGTGCTGCTGTTTATACGCGTTAATTATGTTGCTGGTCTGCCCCTCCTGCCGCACCCGATATGTCGTCCCCGATAGCGCGATTGGCGCTGCGGGGCGGCAGGTGCGCTGTGCCAGTTGTCGGCACAGCTGGTTTCAAGAAGGCCCGTCGAGCGTTGCGCCGCCAAAGCTGGACCCGATTGTTCCGGCAGCAACGCCGTCAGTGGCGCCTATCCCAGCCGCCCCTATCGCCGATACAGAACCAACAGTCAGCGCAAGTGCAGAAGAAAAAGTCGAGACGCCCTATCCCGGATTTTCGACAATGGCTCCGCCGCCGCCAACAGTAGAAACGCCCTTATTTGACCGCGAGGAACCAACAGCGTCTGGTTTCCGCAATGCCGCTTTGTCCGATGAACTGCCCGAACGCAGCCAGTTTGCGCATGAACCGCCATTCCGTCCAAGGCGTAATCCGGCAAAAATGATGACTTTTGCCGCGATTGCATTTGCTGCGTTCATCGCGGTTGCGGGCGGCGGATTATGGTATTCGGGTTGGCTTGATGGCGCGTTCACTGTCAGCGCCAAGGAATCAAAGCTGCAAATTCAGCTGCACGACAATCTGGCGCTTGGCCGCGCGGCGGATGGCTCGCCTTATTTTATCGCCAGCGGCTCGATTGTAAACGCGACCGCAGAAAAGCTGCCCGTGCCCAATATGTTGGTGACGTTAAAAGACGCCAGCGGCCGTTCGATTTTTAACTGGGAAATGAAGCCTCCGGTGGCCTCTTTGGCTCCGGGTGCAACGGTGGATTTCAGCCAGCTGAAGCGCGATGTGCCATTGGCCTCGTCGAAAATCAGTATTGTTTGGGTGCTCAGTCGCTAAGCACTGCTTCCAGTTTTATGGGTCCACGGCCTAGTAAAACTCGACCATCGGCATACCATCCCGAACGCGTTTTTGACGATGCGGTGTTTTTGAATCGGTGTTGCGAAGTTCTTCAAACCGGATTTCTTCGGCCGCGACAATCTGCACCGTTGCAACAGCATGTGTTTGTACGGCGACAGGTTTAGGCTGCGGCGCAGCGGCCAATAAGAAGGAAAGCGCGATTAAAGACATGCCAAGGTTTAACGATGTGTTAACCCTCACGAGCAAGGTGTATTAAGGGTTAATGATCGCTAATTTTGGCTTTTCTGACGCAGCCGCTCCGTATCTGCCAACTCTGCCCCGTTTTGCGACAAAGCCAGCACAAATATTGCGGACGCAAAGTCTGTTGCGCGCCTCGCACCCTTTTGCTAGTGGCCCGCTCCTACCTGTCGGGACGTGTGCGGCCATGGCGGAATTGGTAGACGCGCAACGTTGAGGTCGTTGTGGGCGAAAGCCCGTGGAAGTTCGAGTCTTCTTGGCCGCACCATTTTT
>JANMGR010000136.1:0-12474 GCA_031374785.1 Sphingomonadales bacterium
GCTGCAACGAAATCGCCTTCGCGCAGCTTGGGCGCACTCATTTGGGTTCGCGGGCGTAAATCGAAATACGCGTGACAATCTGTTCCGCAACTTCCTGCGTCAGGTTTTCCAGCGCGGTGTTTTCGCCCGCAATCGTTGCATATTCCGAACTGACCACATCGATACCAGCATCAGAGCCAGCGGTTGCATCGAGCACCGTCTTGCCACTTTCCAGTTCGACCAGTTGATAGCGCGCGCGCAATGTGCGGCGTTCGCGGGTCACGGTATCATCGGCGCGAATACCAAAGCCTTCGATCTGGTCATCGAGCTTGATTGTGAGCTTATACCTCGTGGTCGTCGCGCCGCCCGCGGTGAGCCGATCGTTCAGCGCATTACGCATAAGCCAACCGTTTTTGCCTTCGATAGGCTCGACACTTACTGCGCCGAGTAAGCCGGACACTGCGCCTTGCGATCCGCCGCTATACAGCGGTTGCAGGCCGCAGGCTGAGAGTGTGAGTGAAAGAAAAATCACAAATCCCAAAACACCGTTAGTCCTGAGCTTATCGAAGTACGAGCTCCCCAACCGTGCTTCGACAAGCTCAGCACGAACGATGTTTGTGGTAGAAGCGTGGAGTTTCATAATACGATATTCACCAGTCTGTCGGGCACTACAATAACCTTTTTGGGAACCGCATTATCCATCGCACGCTGCACCTTCTCGCTGGCCAGTGCAAGCGTTTCAAGGCTGTCTTTGGGTGTGCCCTTTGCAACGGTCAGCGTGTCGCGCAGCTTGCCCATGACTTGCACCGCGATGGTGACTTCATCATCGACCAGCAACGCTGGATCATGCGACGGCCAAGGTTGCCCCGCAATCAAGCCTTCGTTGCCAAGCGCCGCCCAAGCTTCCTCCGCCAAATGCGGCAGCATCGGCGCGACGAGCAATGGCAAAGTGCGGATTGCAGCGGTGCGCGAGGCCGACGGCTTGGCCTTCTCAATATCATTCACAAGGCCGTGGACCTTGGCCACCGCTTTGTTGAAATGCAGCGCGTAAATGTCTGCGCCGATCCCGGCGATGGCACGGTGCAACGACTTATCAAGCGCTTTGTCTAATCCTCCCTGAGCTTGCTCGGGGAGGGGGACCGCCTGCGAAGCAGGGGGTGGAGGGGCTGCGGTCGTCAGACCGCTGACTGCGTCAACGGCCCCTCCGTCAGCCGTTCCGGCTGCCACCTCCCCGAGACTAGCTCGGGGAGAATTTAACCCATCAACCAACCGCCAAATCCGGTTCACAAACCGCCACGTTCCCTCAATCCCGCTTTCGGACCATTCAAGGTCGCGTTCGGGCGGACTGTCGCCGAGCATGAACCAGCGCACGGCATCGGCACCATATTGGTCGAACATCGGATCGGGATCGACGACATTCTTTTTGGATTTGGACATTTTGACTGTTCGACCAACCACCACTTGTTGATTGTCCGCAACCAAAGTGGCTCCTTCGGATGTCCGCACAATTTCTTCAGGAGAAAAGTAGTCATAGCTGACTAGAGCTTCGTCAACCGTTGACTCAGTGGTTAGGTGTTTCTCACGATAGTAAAGTTCATGCGTCACCATCCCTTGCGTAAACAACGCGCCAAATGGTTCGGCAAAATCGATTTTACCGACGCGCTGCAACGCCCGCGTCCAGAACCGCGCATAAAGCAGATGCAGGATCGCATGTTCAATCCCGCCGATATATTGCGCAACGGGCAACCACGCTTTCACCTCATCGGCATCAAACGGCTTGTCGGCAGGTTGCGATGCAAAGCGGATGAAATACCAACTCGAGTCGGCGAAGGTATCCAGCGTATCGGTCTCGCGTCGCGCTGGTTCTTGGCAGTTCGGGCATTTCACATACTTCCACGTCGGATGCCGGTCGAGCGGATTGCCGGGGACGTCGAAGCTGACATCCTCTGGCAAGACAATCGGCAGTTGCGAACGTGGCACGGGCAACACACCGCAAAATTCGCAATGGATAATCGGGATCGGCGTGCCCCAATAACGCTGGCGGCTGACACCCCAGTCGCGCAGCCGGTATTGCGTCTGCCCCTCACCCCAGCCTTCGGCTTCAGATTTTGCGATGACGTCGGCTTTCGCCTCGTCCACCGTCATGCCGTTCATCCAGTGCGAGTTTACGATTTGACCGGGGCCAGTGAAAGCGACATCGCCATCAAAATCGGAATCCGTCTCATCGCCATCAGCGACAACGCGGGTGACTGGCAGATCATATTTCCGGGCAAAATCCAAATCGCGCTGGTCATGCGCTGGGCAACCAAACACCGCACCGCTACCATAATCCATCAGCACGAAATTGGCGACATAGACAGGCAAATGCCAGCTGGGGTCGAGCGGATGTTCGACCGTCAGATTGGTGTTGAAACCCATCTTCTCCGCAGTTTCAATTTCCGCCGCAGTCGTCCCGCCCTTTTTGCAATCGGCGATAAAGTCCTGCAAGCGCGGCGCGTTTTCAGCCAGCGACTGCGCCAACGGATGGTCCGCCGCAATCGCGATAAAGCTTGCGCCGAACAGCGTGTCGGGCCGCGTCGTAAACACATCAATTCCGTCATGGGTGCCGACAAGATTAAACGTCAGCTTCAGCCCTTTTGACTTGCCGATCCAGTTTTCCTGCATCAGCTTAACCTTCTCGGGCCAATGCTCAAGCCCATCCAGTCCTTCGAGCAGTTCCTCGGCAAAGTCGGTGATTTTCAAAAACCACTGGTTCAATTTCTTACGCTCAACCAAAGCGCCAGAACGCCAACCGCGACCGTCGATCACCTGTTCATTGGCCAGCACCGTCATATCGACGGGATCCCAATTAACCTCGCTTTCCTTACGATAGACGAGGCCTGCCTTGTAGAAATCGAGAAACAGTGCTTGCTCATGCCCGTAATAATCGGGCTCGCAGGTCGATAATTCCCGCGACCAATCAATCGCCAGGCCCAGCCGTTTCAACTGTTTCTTCATCGCCTCGATATTTTGCCGCGTCCAATTGCCGGGATGGACTTTTTTCTCCATCGCCGCGTTTTCGGCGGGCATCCCAAAGCTATCCCAGCCCATCGGATGCAGCACCGCATGGCCGGTCATCGCCTTATACCGCGCGATCACATCGCCCATCGTATAGTTACGGACATGCCCCATATGGATGCGCCCCGATGGATAGGGGAACATTTCGAGGATATAAGATTTAGGGCGCGGATCGGTGGCGGGCGGGGCCTTAAAAACTTCCTGCTTTTCCCAAATCGACTGCCAATGTCCGTCAGCTTTGAACGGGTTAAACCGGGACGCCATTTCTTTGTCTTTCTTCGCGTCTTCGCGGCTTCGCGTGAACCATCTATCGACAGTTCATGCAGTAAGGACCACAAGTCTCACGCGAAGCCGCGAAGACGCGAAGAAGATTTTTTGTTATTCAGCGATTGCACTGCGGCGAAGGTCGCGCGCCTTGGTCAGGATGATCGCTTCAAGCTTTTGCACAGTCGCAGCCTTGGTCGCTGCCGAAACCCACTGACCATTCTGGTTCACTTCACGGGCAGCGGCAACGCGCAGCGCGTCGGCGCGCAGATCCTGATCGAGAATCGAAACTGTGAGCTTCATCCGCTCACCCGGCGTATTGGGGTTTACATACCAATCAGTCACAATCACGCCGCCAGCGCTGTCGGTTTGCACCAAGGGCATAAACGACAAAGCATCAAGCGATGCGCGCCACAAATAGCTGTTCACGCCAATTGTTGTCACTTGGCTTGCTGCAAGGTCGGTTGCCGGACGTTCTTTACCGCCGCCGCAACCCGATAGTGCAAGCCCCGAAACCAAAACTAGGGCAAACCCGTTCAAACGCATAAAATTTCCTCGCGAAATGGGGTGCGTTTCCGCACGAATATGATGTGTCTCTATGCGTCTTTGCTGGCGCGGGCAAGCTTTCGCAGCGCTGAACAGAAAATTGCGCTGAAGCGCCCAAAATTTGCCAAAACGCAATTCATCTCGGCAAAACTGTGATATCACTGCATCACGAGGTAAAATTGTTGGTTCAAAACATTTATTTTCTTTTGTCCACAGGCCGCGCGGCATATAGTCATGTCATTAAAGGAGTCGTGTGAGAGTTCACCATGAAACGGGGCATTGACATAATTAGCGCTAAGCTATTGCGATCCGCCGCTTATTTGGCGGTCGGTGGTGTTTTGCTATCGCCTCTTCTTGTTCCAGCTTTCGCCGCTCAATTTCAATCTTCCGGCCAAACAAGTGGCCTTGCAAGCTGGGCGAGCCATTTCACCCCCGCTGGCATAGATAGCCGTTTGGCAGAGCGTATGCGCAGCAATGCTACACGCAGCACCGCCTTTCCGTTTACCCCTGCTGGACTCAACAGCCGCACTAGCAATACTCTGACCGTTGCAGCGCGCGCCGATGGTAGCAATGCTGTAACCGTTCGCAATGCGATGGCACAGCTTGACGCAGGCAACGGCACAACGTTGCGCCTGAACAACAGCAACTATCAACTGACCACTGCGCGCGGCTGGCAAGCGTTCACTTTGCCCTCAACCGCGATTAACCAGCCACGGCTTGATGCGATGCTCGGCAAAGGCAATTTCCGCCTTGATGATAGCGCCAAGAAAAAACCCAGCCGCTTTGGCACTGACCTTAAAGTCGCAAGCCCCCGCGATGCTACGCCAAGCCTTCGCGGTAGCGAAGCCGCAGCGGGTGATTATAGCGTGAATGTCGGTGGCAGCTTCCGTGTGGCCAAGGGCGTCGACGTGACAGCAGGCGTCCGCTATTCACGCGACAGTGACCGGGTCGATCCGGTGACCGCTGCACAGGCTGATAACGAAGCGGTCTATGTGGGAACCAAGATCAAGTTCTGATCGTTACCGCATAAAAGCGTCAATTCCTGCCCAGCCATAAGCGTTACGATTTGAGATAGTCTGCGCTTTGTTGCGCGTCATACCGCCTAATGCGATGACTTTTGTTGACGATGCTAGCTTGGCCAGTCTTGAAAACTGAAACACGCCCATAGAAAGCGCTGTTGGGTGCGAAAGGGTTGGAAAAACGGGCGACAAGAACATCAGGTCTGCACCCAATTTCTGCGCGTTTCTGATTTCACGCACCGAATGCACCGGCATCGTCAAGAATTGGGTTGGACGAAATCGCGCTCGTCCGTGAACACCATCGGCGTTCCAATCGTCCTGCCCTGCCAGCACCAATACGTGCCCACGCTGACGGCATATCCGAGATATGTGTTGGAACAAGTCCAGCCGCTCTTGTGATGCCATCTCATAATGCCGAAACACAACGCCTGATCCGAATGGAAGTTTACGGATCGCTGCGAGTAAGCCGTCACCCAATCGCGGATCGGTCATCAACCAGATTTTGGGCAAGAGATGCTTTTTGTATGGCTGGCGGTGCGGCATCGTCGTCGCTATAGCCCGCCGCTATGAATGACGCGACCCCCGATGCACTGAACGAAATCAACCGGCAAATCGCCGCGAACTGCAAGATTGCAGGCCGGAGCCGGGACACTGTGCAATTGATAGCTGTATCAAAAACGCGGACGGCGGATGAAATTATACCTTTGCTGAACATTGGCCACCGCGTGTTCGGCGAAAATCGCGTGCAAGAGGCAGAGACGAAATGGCCCGCATTGAAGGCCGAGTTTCCCGATGTCGAACTGCATTTAATCGGGCAGTTGCAGTCGAACAAAGCGGACGAAGCGGTTGCCACGTTCGACTATATCCACTCGCTGGACAGGCTGTCGCTGATCAAGACTCTCGGTAAAGCTATGCGCGAACAATCCAAACCTGTTCCCTGCTTTTTGCAAGTCAACATTGGCGCTGAGGAGCAAAAGGGCGGCTGTGCGATTGCTGACATCCCCTCGTTGTTGGCCGTCGCAAAAGAAGAAGGCATCGCCGTTATCGGCCTGATGTGCCTTCCCCCCGCCGATATTGAGCCCGCACCCTTTTTCGCTCTGCTTTCTGAGCTAGCGGCACGGAATGGGTTGAGCCAACTGAGCATGGGCATGTCTGACGATTTCAGCACTGCGATTATGCTTGGCGCAACGCACATTCGCGTTGGCACGGCTTTATTTGGACAGCGCGCCTAAAGGAAAGGCCAACACCCGTCCTGCTGCGGGAATAAGAGCCTCGCGTTGCTGACCACCACATGCTTTTGCAATGGCGTGATGATCAGCATCAAGCCCACCGGTCAACGCTCCGAACGCAGGCAAAATCAGTTTAGACTTTGAACGCACAAAGCAACGCCGCGACACCATACGTCCGCGCAGATGCTGGCGTAGCTTGGGATGAAAATGTCCCGACATTTCAGGCCGGCCGTCAGTTGGCATAGCTTCGTGGCGTAGGACAATACCATCCACAACCATCTCGTCGCAGACCGCCCCGCCCCAATTGGCACCAATCCCTGGATCGTGATTGCCAACGATCCAGCGCCAATCGAGCATCGCGGTCATGCTCTTCAACAAATCCGCTGCTGCGGATTCTAACCGAGCTTCGCCGCCGTCATCGTGGAAATTGTCCCCCAAACACCAAACAGCAGTTGCGCCAAAACGCGCAACCAATCCGGACAGTTCCGACAAGGTCGCACGGCTATCATAAGGCGGTAGCATCTGTCCGCCTGCAGCATAGCTTGAGGCCTTTTCAAGATGCAGGTCAGCAACCAATAATGCCTTATGCGCACGCCAGAAAAGCGCGGCCTCTCCTGCAGCGACAAACTCGCTATCGGCAAAATGGAATGTGGCTGGCATCCAGCCGCTATGCGCAAGCGACCAGTGGCTGACAAGAGCGCTGCTCGCGAAAACCCCTAATTCATCGCCAGCTGGATATTATTCCGCCTGCCCGCACCCTTTGGCATATCAAAGCCTACACGACGGTTTGCGAAATCGACCAGCACGCGGTCAAACAGCTTTAATGCATCCATGCCCAACAAAATCGCGGGCTTTCGATCAAGTTTTAGCGCGGTAAACGCAAAGTTATCCGCAAATGTCACCGGCAGATCGGTAATGCTGACGCCGCCGATGTCAATATCACGCACTTGTGTAAAATCACCCGCCAATGTGTCGCCGGTTACGCTGCGCATCAGGACTGGCACATAGTCAAAGCGCATATCGCGTTTCCGCAATTTGTCGCGCAATGCATAATTGCCCATGCTTGACTGCGCGCCAGTATCGAGGATGATGTCGACTTTAATGCCGCCCACCTGGGCATCGGACAAAATCATCCGGCCGGCACGCCGTTTGGCGGTGACGACAATCATGCCGCGTTCCATCTTGCCCAGTCCCGACCGTTTTCTGGATGGCAGGACATCCATTTTGCTGTTCTTGAAATCGAGCAGCACCTTGTGATCCTCAAGACTGTCGATACCCAGCAATCCGTAAGCGCCGAGATTGCGTCGTTCCAGCCCCGGAGCCTCAATCAATTCGACGTTGATCGTGTTCATCGTCAGGTTTTCTATCATGTAGGAATCAGCATAGGCTGTGCCGGTGATCGTCGCCAATTTCAGTTGCGGCCCTTGTTCAAGCTTCAACAATTTTGCGAGATCATTGGCGATCACCGTCCGCTCTGCACCGGTATCGACGATGAATGGATAAGTGATGCTGCCGTTGATGCTGACCGGCACCGTCATCCGGTCGCTGCGGTCAACGTCAAATTCCTGCACAAAGCCGGGGATGAGTTCGCCCTCGGTTACGGCTAGCGTTTCAACTGCCGTCTCTTGCTGCGCCGCTGCCGGACCGATGCCCAGCAACGCCAGTGCACCAACTAACAGTCTTTTGCTCTGCCTCAACATCGCAGTCTCCTCTTTATCAAAGGCTACGCTTATATGGATTGCGATACAAGCAACACGCAGCCCAGCTATTTCAGGGTGTCATCGCGATTCCCGCAAGGCTTTCCGCCTCAATCAACAACGCATCATCGACAGACCCCTGCGCAACGCTTTCACGCCCTATCATCACCATTAACGGCACTGCCATCGGGCTGACGCGGTCAAGCGATACGTGCAGCATCGTGCCCGCCGCGCGGTCAAGCAAATCGCCCAACCGACCGACATCCGTAAGCTTTGCCCGCGCATCGGCCCAAGCCGCCTGTAGCAGCAAATGGTCGGGCTCATACTTGCGCAACACATCGTAAATCAGGTCAGTCGAAAACGTCACTTGCCGCCCGGATTTGCGTTTTCCGGGATGGTTGCGCTCGACAAGGCCCGATATGATCGCAACTTCGCGGAATGCACGTTTCAACAGATAGCTGTTCTCTACCCACTCAACAAATTCGTCGGCCAGAATATCGGCAGAGAACAGCGATGCAGGATCGGTGACAGGCTCCAGCGACCAAACACCGAGCGCGTAGTCATTGGCAACAAACCCCATGGGTTTTAGGCCCCGCACCTCCATCCGCTTTGTCACCAGCATCCCCAAAGACTGATGCGCATTCCAGCCTTCGAATGGATAAATCACCAGATAGTGCCGACCGTGATGCGGAAATGTTTCGGCGAGCAACTGCCCGGGCTCTGGCATCGCACTGCGCCATGCCTGCATTTCCAGCCATTCGCGGACATCATCGGGAAATCGCGCCCAGCCTGCACGATCCGTCAACAAATGCCGCACCCTATCCGACAAATGCGTGGTCAGCGGCATCCGCGCGCCCATGTAGCTGGGGATTGACGATGCGGTTTTCGCCGCGCGAACGATCAGGTCCATGTCCTTTACGCTCTCCACCGCCAGAGCCATTCCGGCAAAGATGAAGCTGTCGCCGGGGCGCAAAGCGGCGGCAAAATCCTCCTCAACCTTGCCCAGATTGCGACCGTTGCGAAAGCGGACATTCAGCATCGGGGTATCGACGATGATTCCTGCGTTGAAGCGGTGTTGGGCTGCGAATTTGGGGTGGGATAGGCGCCAACCTATAGCCCTCTCCCCTTCAGGGGCGTGGAGGGGGGAAGTGTCCGCAATCCCCTCTCCGCTGCGACTAGGCAGCGCAGCTGCCAAGTCTCGCTGCCTCTCCCCTAAAGGGGCGAGGGTAAATGGCACCAGCTTCCGAAACTTGTCATATGATTTCAGCGCATAACCACCCGTAGCGATAAACTCGATCACACGGTGGAACGTCGCTGCATCAATCGCGCTATAGGGCAAAGCCGATTGCACCTCGTCCAGCAACGCGGCCTCGTTGAACGGCCCGGCACAGGCCACACCCATCACATGCTGCGCCAGTACGTCCAGCCCTCCGGGCCGAAAATCCTCTCCGTCGCGTTGCCCCGCCACCACCGCGTCATAGGCCGCCTGCGCCTCCAGATACTCAAACCGGTTGCCGGGGACGAGGATGGCCTTTGATGGCTCATCCATGCGGTGATTCGAGCGGCCGATACGCTGCAACAGTCGGGATGATCCCTTGGGTGCTCCCATCTGGATTACGCAATCGACATTGCCCCAATCGACGCCAAGGTCGAGCGAAGCGGTGCAAACAAGCGCCCGTAATTCGCCGCGCGCCATCGCCCCCTCCACTTTGCGCCGCGCCTCAACCGAAAGCGAGCCGTGGTGGATACCGATGCTGAATTTCGGCTCGTTGGCGTCCCACAATTTCTGAAAGATAAACTCCGCCAGAAAGCGCGTGTTGCAGAATATCAGCGTCGTGCGGTTTCGCCCGATTTCCTCGATCAGCTGCGGCACTGCATGTTGCCCGCTATGCCCCGACCAAGGCACGCGGCCCTCGGGTAGCAGAATTTCGAGGTCAGGCTCCGCAGCCGCTTCACCCTCGACCAACCGGACGGTATCGATGTCGCCATAAGGTGCGAGCCATGCGCGATATTCATCGGGGTCTGCGATGGTTGCGGACAGGCCAACGCGTTGCAGATTTGGCGATAGTTTTTGCAGCCGCGCGATCGACAGCGCCAGCAAGTCGCCACGTTTGGAATTTGCAAAGGCGTGGATTTCATCAACGATAATCCGCTTTAGCCCGGCGAACATGTGCACGCTGTCCTCATGGCTGAGCAATAACGACAGCGATTCAGGCGTAGTCAGCAGGATGTGCGGAGGCTTAACCCGCTGCCGCGCTTTCTTCTCCGACGGTGTATCGCCAGTGCGGGTTTCGATGCGGATCGGTAGCCCCATTTCTTCCACCGGTGTCAGCAGATTGCGCTGAACGTCCACCGCGAGCGCTTTGAGCGGGGAAATGTAGAGCGTGTGGAGGGTGTTAGGCGAAGGTTCTGTTTTTTTCCGTTTGGGCTGAGCCTGTCGAAGCCCTTCTACTTTTTCGGCACTGTCCCCTATACAAAAAGGCACTTCGACAGGCTCAGTGCGAACGGATTTTTGTTCTTCACCGATAAGCTCAACCAAAGTCGGCAAAAACCCAGCCAGAGTCTTGCCCGCTCCGGTCGCTGCAACCAGCAAAGCATGCCGCCCCTCACTGGCCGCAGCCACCATCTCCAACTGATGCCGCCTCGGGCTCCAGCCGCGCGCGGCGAACCAGTCGGTTATGATGGGGGGAAGAACAGGGGAACTCACATCCTCTCCCTAACCCATATCGTCATTCCCGCGAAGGCGGGAATCGCTGAACGGAACAGTCAAACCTTGTGCGCAAACCAGATAATATGGCGCGGCCCTTTGCCGTTGGTCCGTGCGCGCACGGCAACCTCGTCCACCGCAAACCCAGCCTCTTCCAGCCTTTGGCTAAACTTCTTATCCGGTGCAGCGGACCAGATCGCCAAAATCCCGCCGGGCCGCAAAGCCCGCATAGCCGCCGCCAATCCAGCAGCGGAATAAAGCCCGTCATTGCCTTTGCGCGTCAGCCCATCCGGTCCATTGTCCACGTCCAGCAATATGCCATCATAGGCCGCTGCATTGGACCGGATCACTTGGCCCACATCGCCCATGTGCAAATGCACTCGCGGATCATCCAAACACCCATCCGCCACCGCAGCCATCGAGCCTTTTGCCCATGCAATGATTTCCGGCACAAGCTCGGCAACCATTGCCTGCCCCTGCGGCCCCATCATCGCCAGCGCCGCACGCAGCGTAAAACCCATGCCATAGCCGCCAATCAACAGATGCGGCGCGGCATTATCCGACAACCGCTCCAACGTCATTTCGGCCAGCGCGATTTCAGAGCCATTCATCCGCGTGCTCATCAATTCATTGCGGTCGAGCACAATCATGAAATCGTCACCGCGACTATAAAGCTCCAGCGTATCGCCCCCGGGGACAAGGGCCGTGCCAAGATGTGTGCGTGGGATCATAGGAGGGTCGGTGGCGTAAGTGCGGCGCGTTGGCAAATGGAAAGCGTTGTAAATTCGTAGCCTGTTCAAACAACAGCAGCTCAGGCCTCGCTTTATTCGCCGCGACGTTCTTTTGCTTTAGTCACGAAAAATAACACGAGAAATACGCCTCCAAGGCCTCCGCCCAATACGCCCATCATCTCCATAATCCGCGCCGCAGTTTCGCCCTGCTGATAACCAGGCGCTTGCTGCAAATCCTTTGTCAGATACAATAACAGCATTCCGCCGCCGATAATCAGCGCTTCGAAAAAACAGAGCAATAACAATATGCGTTTTGACTTTTTCATAACAGCTCCTCAATGCCCCGCCTGCTCCCCGCGCTCAAGGCCACTCGCGGCCAGTTGCAGATCGATCTGCTCCATCAACCTTTCTAGCCCAGCTTCGCTCGACGCCTCTGCCCGCGCGACCAGCACATCCTGTGTGTTCGACGCCCGCAGCAGCCACCAGCCGTCCGCAGTGTTCACTCTCGCACCGTCGGTATTGTTCACATCTGCGCCGCTCGCCTCCAACCGCGCCAGCACTTCGTCTATCACAGCAAACTTGCGGCTCTCATCCACCTGAAACCGCATTTCGGGGGTGTTGATCATCTCTGGCATGGCGGACCGCAGCTCGGTTACACTTTTGCCCAGCTTTGCCGACGCGGCCATCAACCGCACCGCCGCATAGATCGCGTCGTCAAAACCATAATATTCATGCTTGAAAAAGATATGGCCGCTCATCTCGCCCGCAAGCGGCGAACCAGTTTCCTTCATTTTGGACTTAATCAGACTGTGCCCGGTTTTCCACATCAGCGGCTTTCCGCCCAGCGCCTCAACGCGGTCAAACAGCGCCTGCGATGCCTTTACATCGGCGATAATCGTCGCGCCCGGCACATCGCCTAGCACATCCTCGGCAAAGATTTGCAGCAGTTGATCGCCCCAGATCACGCGGCCTTGGCCGTCAATGGCGCCGATGCGGTCACCGTCGCCGTCAAAAGCCACTCCGAAATCGAGGTTCTTTTCCGCGACAAGCCTTTGTAAATCGACCAGGTTTGCCGGGTCGGTGGGATCGGGGTGATGATTAGGAAACTGGCCATCCACATCCACAAACAAAAGATGATGCTCACCCGGCAACATCTTGACCAGTTTTTCTATCACTGGTCCCGCCGCACCGTTCCCCGCATCCCACCCGATGCGGAATGCCAAGGGGGGTGCGGCTTGCACTATG
>JANMGR010000163.1:0-10734 GCA_031374785.1 Sphingomonadales bacterium
GTTCGTGGAAGGCCGAGGGACTAAGGACCGAGAGAGGTTGTTTCAATTCTATACGCCACTGGTGCGGCGGCTGGTGGCAAAATATGCAAACTTAGAGGCGAGGTCATCGATTGAGTATGATGATCTGTTTCACCTTGCATGCACGGGCCTTCTTGAATCGATTGACCGTTTTAAGCCAGAGCTCGGAGTGCCCTTTCGTTACTTTGCCAATCGCCGGATAAACGGTGCAATTGTCAACGGCATTGCCAAGCATAGTGAAGTCAGTCAGCAAATTAGTGTGCGTCGCCGGGTTGCGCGTGAACGTGCAGCTTCGTTAAAGGAGGGCGAGGTAAAACCTTCGTCATTTGACGAGGCGCTGTCTATCCTGGGTGACATCGCGGCAGGCCTGGCGCTTGGCTTGATATTGGATGAAACGCGAGGACAGCTAGATGGCCCCACCGATCCTGCACCCAGTGCTTTTGAAACGACTGCGTGGAGGCAGATGACAAAGCTCTTGCGCGATAGCTTGAAAGAACTACCCCAAAGAGAGCAGGACATAATGATTTGGCATTATGTCGAAGGACTGCATTTTGAACAAATTGCTGTCCTTTTAAATGTGACCAAGGGACGAATTTCGCAATTGCACAAGGCAGCGATTGGACTGCTAAGAAAACGACTGCTAAAAGGTGCTCATTTCCGGTTGGAAGGGTGAAGGGGAGAGAAAAATGGAGGACGAGATTGTTAGGCTCTGCCCCGAAGAGGCGCTTGCTGGTGTTGTTCAGATTTTGCAGGACAATGACGAGGTTGGATTGGCTCAAATTGGTCGCTTGCTCTTGGGTTATCCCGAAGATCCTCGTTTGCATTTTTTGCAAGGATCGGTGCTGGCAGGGCTTCAACGCTATGCAGAGGGCAGGCTTGCCATGCAGCAGGCGATCACAATAGCGCCTGAATATACTCTTGCGCGTTTCCAGCTTGGTTTCCTTGAACTTACATCTGGCCTTCCAAATGATGCAGCGATCACTTGGCAGCCTTTGTCCGAACTCCCTGAAAGTTCGGCCTTTCATATGTTCGCCGCAGGGCTGAATTGTTTGATACGTGATGACTTCGCCGAATGTGATCGGTTGCTCAGGATGGGCATGGCAAACAACAGTGAACATCCATTGATCAATGGCGACATGCAGTTGATTCTCGATGAAATCGCCGGACAGATTTCGGGTGCTCCGCAAAGTGATTTTGTTGAAGGGCAACCTGCTTCTGCTACTCATCAATTGCTTCAGCAATTTGCTGTCAAAGACAGTACAAACAAGACTAAACACTGATGGATCCGGTTTCTAATTCAGATCGATTGGTCCGCCTTCTGCGGCAACAGCTAGTCGAACGAAGTCGTGCGAAAAGCACACGGAAATCGCAAAAAGGTAAGCCTGCACAAAATGAGGGCGTTGACCGATTAAGTGCGATAGCAGGAGAAGTTGTAAAAGCTGGCGGGCAAGATCAACAATTGCGCCGTTTGCTGGTTGAACAACTGCTATCGGATCAATTCGGCCCCGTACTCACCAACGAACCGCGTTTTCAACAGGTTGTCGACCAAGTATCAGAGATTATGTCCTCAGATCCATCGATTTCCGATCTTTTAAGCCAGGTTACAGCCGAGTTGCGCAGTCGCGGTATATAGGCCTTGTGGGCCACTGTAAAAAAAGTCCTAAACTTTATTCCGGTCTGGCGGATTATAGTTCCAACAGCACATTTTTTCGCTGTTCGGAGAAAACGTCATGGTGGCAATTGTTACTGGCCAAGGCCTCGGACTTGAGCGCTCATCTGCAAATCAGTTGGGTAGTAGAGGCACGCTTGGTTCAGCATTTCTGGGGCGCGCGAATGACGGCGTGACGGTGAATGCTGCGACGGGAAATCTTGTTGTCCAGCAACTCCGTGATGAACTCTTAATCGGTCGCGGGCCTGATGCGGTTGTCAATCGCACCTATAATAGCCTTGGAGCCTATACCAATGCGGCAGGTGTTGCTGATACCGACAATTGGTTACACAATGGCTTGCGCAGAATTGTTCTGACAGGGACCGCTAATACTGCCGGGAGTACAGCGACGCTGACGGATTGGGACGGGTCTGTTGTTACGTTCAGCTATGTTAGCGGGGCGGGCTACAAGTCGAGCGAATATCCTTATCAGGATGATACGCTAACGTTTGCGGGCACAATCTGGACGTGGACCGAAGGCAAAAGCCGGATTTTGCAGAAGTTTGACAATGATGTTGGCGGAAGGATCACGAGCGCTGAAGATGCTGATGGCAACATCATCACTTACACCTATGATGCCACAACGACCGCAGGCAAGCTGTCAAGGATTGCCACTGCAAACAGTACAGCAGCGCAGACCAATTATACCGATTTTCTCTATACAGGGAATAACCTGACGTCGGTACGCACATCATATTATGATATAGCAACATCAACAAACAAGACGTTGACGCGTGTTCGTTATACATATGATACGTCAAATCGGCTATCGACAGTTCGGGTAGACAAGACGCCGGGTGATGGTGTCGATACTGGCGCCAACGACGCATATATTACGACTTACACCTATTCGGGCACGACCAAGCGGGTAGCAACCATCGTGCAGAGCGACGGTACCAACCTAACGATCTCCTATGATGCTGCGGGCAAAGTCAGCCTGTTGGCGCAGACCACAGCGAGCGGGATAACGCGGCGTACGGCGCTGGCTTATGATACGGTCAACCGTGTAACCACGATCACGCAAAGCGCGAGCAACGACGCAACGATCAGCCTTGTGTCGAAGATGACCTATGACACAGCGAACCGGCTGGTGAAGGTAGAGGAGCCGCCGGTTGTCGCGGGAACCAACCCGCAGGTTACAACTTATGAATATACGGCGGGCCAGGTTTCGCGGATTTTGAAGTTTGATAGCCCGACCAACGTTGGAAACGCTGCGTTGGCAATCGAGTCAGAGGTTATGAGTTATGATACGAATGGGAATCTTTTGCAGAGGGTCGATGGCTCAAATCGCACCAAAACTTATACTTATGGTTTTAATAATGAACTGTTGAGTTCTACCGTTTACTCGGGCTTTGATCCCGATGGTCTAAATGGTGCGTTGCCGACGGGCGGTCAAACTACCAACTATGCCTATAGCAGTGCCAATCAACTTCGTTATGTAGTGAGTGCCGAAGGCCGAGTGACCGATTATCGTTATGATGTATATGGCGGTCAAGTCGCGCAGATAACCTATTTGGGGAACACTTATGTTGGGGCCTATACCGAATCCGCAATAAACAGCTGGGTGACGCTCACTGCAGACAAGGCACAGACGCAGCGCGTCGATACGGTCTATGACTATCGGCTCAATGTGACAAGCATCACCAGCTATTCGCAGACCGATGCCGCTGGCAACGGACTAACCACACAAGACTGGTCGCGGATCGATTTTACCTATGACCAGTTTGGCAAGCTGCTCACCAAGCGGGCCTCAGGGGCCAATGCGCTGGGCGGCGAGCCTACGCTTACGACCGAGACTTTCGTCTATGACGGCATGGGCCGTGTTATTAGCACGACCGATCTCTATGGTGTCACATCGACTATCTCAATCGTCGACAACACGCGCGTAACGACTATCACCACAGCGAACGATACAACCAAGACCTCGACTTACAACATTGCGGGCGAACTGACGCGCTTTGTAGAGAGTGGAACAGGCGTTGCGGCTCAAACCACAGACTATCAATATGACGCACTCGGTCGCCTGCGGGTAAAGATCGATCCTTTGCTGGTCAAAACCTATTATGTGTACGACCGCGAAAGCCGGTTGACCGGTGAGATTGATGGCGATGGTTCGCTGACCGAGTATAAATATGACGCCAACGACCGTATCGTGGCGACGGTCCAATATGCAACCGCCGTGAGTGCGGCGAACATCACTACGCTCGGTGCCGCCACCACCAATACTGAGATCGCGACAATCCGTCCAACTGCCAACGCCATAGACCGTTGGAACTGGAGTGTTTATGATAGGGCCGGGCGGCTTGTTGAGACCATCGATGCGGTCGGTGCGGTTCAACGGTTGGAATATGACGGAGCGTCAAGGCTTACCACGACCACACGTTACAACTATCAGATCACGGCAACAACGATCAACGGCGCTGACGGGATTAGTGGATATCGGACGACGCCGCCAACGGTGCTGACGCTGCCTGCGACTATTGATGCCAACTATGACCGCACCGTCCGCAATTTCTATGATAATGACGGTAATCTGACTGCAACGCTTGATGAGGAAGGCTTCCTCAAGGAGGTCGTCTATGACAGGGCAGGGCGTCCAGTCGAAACGATTGGCTATGCCAATGCCGCGACAACCACATTATGGGTGACAGGGACTCTTGCTCAATTGAGGGCTAGCATTGCGCTTGCTCCAGCCTCAGACATTCACAACTACACACTTTACGACGGCCGCGGCCGCGTTGGCGCGGTGATTGATGGCGAGGGCAATGTAACGCGCTATCATTATAATGTGCGCGGTCAAGTTGATCAGGAAGTGCGCGGCAACAAAGTCACGCCGAACCCGGTTTCGCCAACTTTGGCTTCGCTGTCTGGGCTGTTGCTAGCCGGACAAACGCTTGAGACTACCAACTTTACGTATAACGCTGCTGGCCAAGTTCTGACACTAGTCAAGCTGCTGACGGGTGGCACTGAAACCACGACCTTCATCTATGATAATCGCGGGCGATTGCTGACACAGACGACTGAGGAAACCGTTTCGACAGAAACCCGGACGCAGCGCTTCCGCTACGACGTCAAAGGCCGACTGATCGGTAGCCTTGATGGTGTAGGTGCGGCCACATTGGCGGTAAACCCTACTGACGCGCAGATTTCGACTGCGATCAATACTTATGGAACGCGGTATTCCTATGACACTGCAGACCGGCTGATCAGTAAGGTTGAGCCAGATGGCACAGGCACCACCGGCAACCGGACGTTGTATTACTACGACAGTGATGGCCAACTGCGTTATGAAATCAACGCGCTGGGTGAGGTTACCCAATACGTCTATAATGTTCTGGAGGACCGGTCCGAGACTATCATCCACGGCACGCGGATCGCTGCAACAACGCTTTCGCCGCTGACCGGAGGTTTAATCACTGCAGCCGCTACGACGGCGATCAGTGGCGTGACCAATGCAGCGCTCGATAGCCGCACGCAGATGATTTACTCAAACCGGGGTGAACTCAATTATATATATAATCCGCTGTATCTGGCTCAGCCAACGGTCAGTAACTATCGTAGTCAACATTATAATGTATTTGGCCAAAGTGTAGTAACTTATGATCCAACAGATACTTCTGCTTATAACTACGATATCTTTAATCAGGTCTATAATCGGCGAGGTTTTACATATTATAAACAACGCCTTCTAAACGGTAGTGGTAATTCCAATGAACACAATATAAATAGCTTTGAATATGACGGTTTTGGCCGTGCGATTATTAAATATACAAACAATAATTGGACACAGTGGCAGTACGATCGGGCTGGTCGAACAACATATGAAATTGACGTCAGCTATGATTATAGCGCCACCTTTTACGATGCACGGGGCAACCAAGTTACCTATCGAGACCGAACAGGCGCTACAGCTCAATTTGCCTATGATCTGTTTAACCGCAACATTACGACGACTACGGCTGAAGGTGTTGTCTCTACAGTCAAAAAGAACGCTTATGGACAGACTATTTCGTTAACAGATGGCGCGGGACGGACAACCACCTACACCTACGACAAAAATGGCAATTTAAAGACCGCCACAGATGCGGCTGGCGCCATAATCAATAGTTATGACAATGCCGACCGGTTGATTGAAGTGATGGACGCGCGGGGTGTAAAAACACGGTATACCTATGACGCTGTTGGTCGCCTGTTAACCGAAGTACGAGACTATAATGGGATCGGTGCAACCACCACCTATCAATATGATGCAAAGGGTCAATCGACCCGCATTACCGATGCACGCGGCACAAATACTGACTTCACCTATGATCTTAAAGGTCAAAAGCTAACCGTCACACAGGATGTTGGCGGCCTAGCGATTACGACAAAATATGATTACCGCGCTGATGGTAAAGTCAGCCGCATGACCGAAGCTTTCGGGAAGCCAGAGCAAAGGATCACCGAATATAAATATGATACAATGGGCCGCTTGCTGGAGAAGATTGTGGATCCTTCGGGCCTCAATCTTTCCACAAAATACAGCTATGATGTCAATAACAATGTGGTGTCGGTTACGGATTCCCGCAGTTACCTGACCCGCCTTGTTTACGATACGGAAAACCGGCAGATATTTGCTATCTCAGCGCAGGGTGAAGTGGTCGAAACGGGTTATAATGCAGAGGGTCGGGCGATCTGGACGCGCGCTTATGTCAACCGCATCGCGCAGACAACCGTTGATGGCTATGCCAATGAGGTTCCAGAAACAACAGTGCGGTCTGCTCTTGTAGCATTGGCCGATCCATCGCGTGATCGAATCACGCGCACTCTGTATGATGGCGACGGTCGCCGTGCCTATGCCATCGACGGCGAAGGTTATGTGACGCGTTTCAAATATGACGGCGCGAACAATATAATTAAAACAGTAGTTTACACGTTGCCTTATACAACTGCCACCAACACGACAAGCAAAGCTAACCTCGATACAACCTTCGGCAATGTCGACAGTCCGCCAACAACCGCCTCAGTGACGACCTTTGCTTATGACACGGCCAACCGGTTGACATCCACCACCGATGCAGAGGGCTACACCGAAAGCTACGAATATGATGCTGTCGGCAATAGGACAAAGTTGACCAACAGGCTGAACGGTATAACCACCTTTACCTATGATAACCTCAACCGTGTTCGCACCGAATATGTGAATGCGCTAATCTACAACGACGTGGGCACGCAAACGGCATCGGGTTATTACAAAAACCAATATGAGTATGATGCTCTCGGCAATGTAACGCGGCAGGTTGAGGGCAACATTGCGTTGCTGGCTACCTATGGCGCGGCACATGCAACGACGGCCCGCGAAACTAAGTTTGAATATGACAAGCTGGGGCGTCTGACCAAAAAAACACAAGATACGTTCCAAACGAACATCACGCCGATTGAGATATTTGCTTATGATGCACGCGGAAACCTTGTGCTCTACACCGACCCATCCTTGGCTAAAACATACACATATTACGACGCTGATAACCGGAAAATCGCGTCGATAAGCCAGATAAATGCTACTCAGGCAACCTATCAAAGCTGGGGTTATGACGGCACCGGGAACGTCGTTTCAGAAAAGATTTGGGGCACGCTCGTAACAGTGCCATCGGGGATCGCATCTACTCCGCCCACAGTTCCCGGTGGCGAATATCGGGAAACGACGTTCGAATATGACCGCAATGGCGCTTTGAAAAAGCGGAACATCGCCAGCATTCGGACGGGCAGCTGGAACGGCGCGTCCTATGTCAGCAATGCTGGGCAGACGCTGACGGTTGAGAGCATTTTTGATGCGTTTGGCAATTTGATTCAAGAGATTGATGCCAACAACAACGTTACGACGCATTGGTATGACCGCAACGGCCGTGAAACCGCGAAGGTTGATGCAAACCTCTTCCTCACCAAATGGACGCGTGACGAGGATGGGAATGTCACTTGGGAGCGGCGCTATTCGACCGCGCTGGTAACTGCACCTAGCGCAGGTGGAGCAGCACCAAGCGTTGCCGACCATGTTGATGACCGGGTAACGACCTTCGCTTATGACAAAAATGGCAGGCGTCTTTCCGAGACTCGAGTTGGCATGATCGTATCGACATTCAGCGGCAATAATGACACGCCATCAATCCAAAATGCTGTGATCGGCTATAGCTATAACGGACTCGGCGAAGTTACCTCCAAGACCGAAGCGAATGGCGATGTAACAACCTATAATTATGACACTCAAGGCCGACTTAGTTGGCAGCGCAGTGCCGCGATCACCGATTTCGGCGGCATCAGCGTCCATCGCCGCACAGTGATGTTTTACGACGCGCTTGGCAATCTGATTCGCTCAAGTGAGCAAGCAGTTGATGCAAGCGGCAACTATGCGACTGGTTATTCAAATACGGATGATCGCTACACGCGCTATGGCTATGACAAGGGTCGCTTAGCGTGGACGACCGATGCGACGAACTTTACCCGCAACACCAAATATGATGTGAATAGCCGCGTTGTTGAGGAATCCTATACCCGCACTAAAGCAGACGGAGTAACGACGCTTCAAGAAGCCATGCTGACCAGTTATGACCTCGGCGGAAGGGTGACACAGACGCGCACGGCGCAGTGGATCAGCGGTGCGTGGGTCGACCAAGCGCCAGCCACCACGCTCACTTACAACGCCTATAGCGAAGTCTCCACCAAATCTCTCGGCGGTGTGCTGCAGGAGCAATTTGTGTATGACCTTGCTGGCCGCGTGGTCAAATCGACTGCGGGCGATGGAATATGGAAACTGTTTGGCTATGATGCCAATGGCAATGCGACGATTACGATTACCAGTGCGGGCGCGAACCTGTCGGGCTATGCCGACATCGGTGCAGCGCTGGCTGCGAATGCGATTGGTAACGAGGATGTGAATGCCAGCTACGTCGTCTATGATAAGCGCAACATGGCGGCTCAAACGGTCGAGGAAGGCCGCCGCCTGACAGCCGCTGGCGCGCTCGCCAACCTGACCAGCAGCCGCGCCTATAATGCCTTTGGCGAAGTAACCGCCGAGACCGACGCGCGCAATAACACCACCAATTACACCTATAACGCGATGGGCCGCGTGACCAAAGTTGAGGCGCCTACGGTCAGCGTCACCAGCGAGAGCGGAGTGATCTCCAACATCCGCCCAACGCAGCTATATTATTATGACATTTCGGGTCGCCAGATCGGCACGCGCGATGCTAACCTTTACCTCACCACGCGGACTTTGCTTGCGGGCACAGGGCATGAGGGTAGCGAGGCGCTGATCACAAGCGAATATCGCCCGGACTCCAGCGTGTGGAGCAACGGTTACGATGCGTTCGGCAATGCGCGCAAGCTGACCGACGGGCTGAGCCGGATTACGACGCAGAGCTTTGACAAGGCGGGCCGCGTTACGCAGATCACGCGGCCTGCGACAGCCGCAGGGACGCTGATCGATAACTACACCTATGACGGGCTTGGCCGCAAAGTGAAGGCGTGGAACAATCTCTACGGCTCCACCGACGCGGCAACAACCGATTATGACGCGCTGGGGCGGGTGATCAGCCAGCGGGCACAGGGCGGGGACGTGACCAGCATCAGCTATGCTTGGAACGCAGGGCTGGCCACCACCGATGGTTCTGCCACTCCGGCGACCTTGTGGACCTTTGGCGGGTGGGTTGAGACCACCGCCTATGCCAATGGCAAGACGATGATCTCCAAAACCGACGCATTTGGTCGTGAGCTGTTTAAGCAGGACATGGGGCTGCACCAGTTCACCATCGGCTATGATGCGGCAGGGCGGATGGTATCACGCACAGGTTCGGGCGGCGCGAGTGGCAGCCTTGCCAGCGGCAGCCAGAGCTACACCTATTACAACACCGGCCAGCTATCGGGGATAAGCGGCAGCTATGGCAGCGCGTCCTATGGCTATGACGCAGGCGGCAACCGCATAGCGGAATCTGCAACCTCGGCAAGCAGCGCACAGATCACCAATGCCACCGCCAGCTATGACGCGATGGGCCGGATGATCAGCTGGACCGAGGCGGGCAGTAGCACAACCCCTGCTGCAAGCACCTCCACCCAATATGACGCCAATGGCAATATCCGCCGGACACAGGCGAGCTATCGAACCATTGATGCTGAGGGTGCTGCTAGTAACACCGTGACCAATAAGGACTATTGGTACCGGTTTGACGCGCTGAATCGGGTGGTTATTGATCGTGGCTCGCTGACCGGCGCTGTTGGAGCGGTCGGCACCACTATCGCGCGAATCAGCAGCACGGGGGTCTTTAATGACCGCAGCTCGAAAATCCTTTACAATGCAGCGGGTGAGCGGGTGGCGATGCTAACGGCCATGACGGTAGTGCAGACATACCAATTTTTTGTTTTTGATAGCGGCGCTGCCAACAATTACCCCGATCAAAATGTAAATGGTCACTACGTGGATCGTCAGGTTACCTTCACAGGGCTCCAGCGTGAGGATTATGAGCGCGATGAATTAGGCAGGCTCACCGTTGCCAAAACCGTGACCAGCATGTACGAGGTCGATGTTTTTGGCAATCTGGGCCAGCTGGTCCATCCGTCAGGTGCCGGGAACAAAGCCTCTGAGATGAGCTATGACTTACTGGGCCGGATGGTTCAGGAAAGCATCTATATCCCCGGCTCGGTCAATCCCTCGCAAAGCCGCACGCTTGTTTATAACGCCAAAAACCAACTCAGCAGCGACGATGTCTCGACCTGGCGGGCGCCCAGTAGCGGGACGGGAAGCGACGAGTTCAAATCGGTTACAACATATGATTACGGCATAGGCGCCACCTATGCACTTGGCAGCGTGGTCAGCCAGAGTATTGTGAACACCAAAAAGGCCTCTGGCGCGAGCAGCTTTAGCAGCCAGCCCGGCACGCTGACCCAGACCAGCTATAGCTGGTGGGATGGAGCGGTGCAGTCTGCGGTGTTCCACGACAGTGATACAACCGATAGCAACAGCATCGCCTCTGTCACTG
>JANMGR010000174.1:0-1853 GCA_031374785.1 Sphingomonadales bacterium
ACGGCCATCCGTAAAGCCGATCCCTTTTGGTATAAACGCTATCAAGGGCGCACCGTCAGAGACGGCGTCACGCATAAGTTATTGGTTTAAGGATTAATTTTGATACAACTTGCAACTGCCCCGTCTGGTCAAGCCGCAACGCAAAAAGGGAAAGGCATTGGTGCCGATCAACTGCACGAGCTTATCCTGCAATCGCTTGACGATGATCAGGCGCAGGACGTTGTGTCTATCCCGCTAGAGGGCAAAAGCAGCATCGCCGATCATATGATCGTCGCCAGCGGACGCTCGAGTCGGCAAGTCGCAGCGATCGCGCAAAAGCTTGCCGAGCGGATCAAACAGGCAGGACGCAGAGCGCGGATCGAAGGTCTACCCAGCGCCGATTGGGTGCTGATTGATGCCGAAGACGTTATCGTGCATATTTTCCGCCCCGAAGTGCGCAGCTTTTATAACCTCGAACGCATGTGGTCGTTCGGCGACGGGCTTGAGGAAATGAACGCCTAATCGCGGGCGCAGTTTTGGGGAGCATTGCCGATGCGGCTGCATATCATTGCGCGCGGTAAAATCGGCAGGTCTCCTGAGTCAGAGTTGGTTGACCGCTATTTGAAGCGGATCAGCTGGCCCACCAAGATCACCGAATTGCCCGACCGTGGCGGCGCGATGCCTACGGCACAGCGCAACAGCCGCACGATCATCTTTGATGAAAAAGGGGAGCAACTAAGCTCTTCCCAAATCGCCGAACTGCTCGGCCGGTGGCGCGATGATGGTGTGTCCGAGGCTCGCTTTTGTCTCGGCGCTGCGGATGGTTTTGACGATATCGACCGCGCGACTGCGGACAGGCTAATCGCCTTTGGCAAAGCGACATGGCCGCATATGCTGGTGCGGGCGATGCTAGCGGAGCAACTCTATCGCGCCACATCGATACTTGCCAATCATCCCTATCACCGCGAAGGGTAATTCATGCATCGCGCGCTTCGACTTTCCTTGATGATATTGGCGGCGGTTGGCTTGACCGCCACACTTTCGGCACAATCGAACGACGTTGACGCTTTGCGCAATGCTAAGGCCCGCGCCGCTGATGCCGAACGGCGCAGCGAGTTGTTGCGCCAAGAAGCATCAAGTGCAGAGGGTGCGGCTGACCGCTTGCTGGCGCAGCGCGCGGCGCTGGCTGCCGAAATTGATGCCGCCAATGCGCAGATTGCAGCGGCAAGGGCGCGGATTGCGATTATTGCCAGCGAACAGAAAAAGCAGGCAGCAGTTTTGGGTGAAGCGAGCGTGCCGTTGATGCGGCTGAACGCCTTGTTGCAAAAAATGACGCAGCAGCCAGTTGCGGTGATGTTGACTCAACCGGGTGATCGGCGCGATTACATCCACCTGCGCGCCAATATGGCGGCGATCCAGCCTGCGATTCAGCGGCGGACAGCGGCATTACGGCGTCAGATTGCGGCACAGCGCGAATTGCGCGCACAGGAGCTAGTGGCGATCCGCTCGCTCAACACTGCCAGCACAGATTTAGGGAAAAGGCGCGCTGCGCTGGCGTCATTGGAAAACCAAAGCCGAGACAAAGCAACGATGCTGGGCGCAGATGCTGCGTTGGAATATGAACGCGCCATAGGGCAGGGCGAGCGGGCGCGGGACTTGGTTGAGCAGATCGACGCCAACCGTGACACCGCGCAAAATGCGGCGGCGCTTGCTGAACTCGACGCGCCGAGTCCAAAGGGCCAAGCCGAGGTGCGAACAAGCACCGCGTACATCCTCCCAGCGCAGGGCCGGATCGTGTCCGGTTTCGGCGAGCTTAACCCCACCGGCTACCGCGAACGCGGCATTCGGCTCGCTGTTGCACCATCGGCACGAAT
>JANMGR010000027.1:0-24631 GCA_031374785.1 Sphingomonadales bacterium
CCGTCGGCAAAATGCTCTAAACCGAAAAGCTCGACCCACACCCGCATCCGGCCTGTGCCTGCGGATTGGTCACCTGAAAACTTTTCCCGCCCAGCGATTCGACGAAATCGACCGCGCATCCGCGCACCAGATCGAGGCTGATCGAATCGACCACCAGCTGCGCTCCGTCGCCCGTCGCAACCACATCATCGGCATCAATGCTTTCGGCCATGCCGAAACGATATTGGAAGCCCGAACAGCCACCGCCATCAACCGACAGCCGCAGCACAGGGTCTTTACCAAGTTTTACAGCGATTTCGGCCACGCGGCGCGCCGCATTGGGAAGCAATGTGATTTCGGCCAAAGGGAGGTCGGGGTGCGCTGTCATGTCAGCCAATATAGGGGCAAAAAAATGGGGAGCAAGGCGTTGCCGCCTACTGCCCCCCAGAATACACCCTCTCCCAAAGGTGATGCGTTCGGCAACACGACCTATTCGGTCGGCCCGCCTTGCGCAGTATTAGCAGGAGCTTTCGTAGCAATCAAGGCATTTGACTGATTTGTGACAGTCGGTGGTTGCGTAATTGGCGCAAGGAACGAAGTAGGGTTTACAGGTTCGCCGGCAATCCGCACTTCATAGTGCAAATGGCTGCCAGTGGAACGACCGGTAGAGCCCATGAATCCAATGATATCACCTTGCTTTACGCGCTGGCCGGAGACGACGTTCATTGCCGACAAATGACCATAGCGGGTCTGAATAGCGTTGCCATGTTCAAGTTCGATATATTTGCCATAACCCGAAACCCATTGTGCACGACCAATGATACCATCGGCAGTTGCAAAGATTGGTGTTCCGATTGGGCCAGGAATGTCCAAGCCTTTATGATTTTTGCGGCGACCCTGAAACGGATCAGTGCGATAGCCAAAATGGCTAGAAAAACGCATCAGTTCAACAGGGTTTATCGACGGGATCGATACTTCGGCCTTCACCGGCGCGCCATCAACGCGGCCCCAGCTACTATGTAGCGAGCGAAATTCGGGATCAGAAACGCCCAAAGGCGTTTTATTAGCTGCCACATCTTCGGGAGCAATGCGGAAATTGTCCGAAGCATTTGCGGCAGCAGCGTTGGCGGAGGCAGTAGGAACTGTCAGTGTGAGGGCCAGCGAAGCTACGCCCCCTACAAATACGAGCTTGCCCATCAGTGATTGGCCATTGGCCAAAGCGCTGCGAAACATAATACTCAAACCCTTTTATGGCGACCTATACCCGTATTGGCTTTCACCAAGGTATAGATTGCGTGACCCGAACAAGGCGATTTTTCGCCACCCCTTATGTGAGTGCCATGTAGGGGGGTGTTCTAAACCAATGCAACCTTCAGCGCGTAATCCCGGGTTAAACCGGCCCTCGAACGCGGCGAGTTGTTAAATGGCGTCATATTTCCCGCAAAGAAATGGCGGATTACTGGCATTTTCGGGTAAGGTTTCGTTTACAAATGCGGTTCTCGGGGGACCGATTCACAACACTTTGTCGCAGCCTTATCCGATCTAATTGCGCATGATGTACGCATAGGTGTCTGCTACGAATCATCCCCGCAATTGCCAAGCCTGATACAAATAAAACATGCCAATCGCTGTGACAATCCATGCTGTCCACCGTTTGAAATTAGCATCACTCAGCCGGTCAAGAACCCAGCCGCCAGCCGTTGTCCCCAGCATCGACATCGGGATGGCAATCGCGAACAACCAATATGGTGGCAGCCCTTTTTGCCCCACCGCTAGCAACGGCGCGCCATAGACAATGACCTTTGCCAAATGGCTAAACACTTGCGTGGCCGCCTTGGTTGCGACGATTTCATGCCGGGTCAGCTTGGTTCTGACAAAGAAAATGTCGAGTAACGGTCCTGCAACCCCTGCGCTAAGGTTCAAACCGGTGACCAAAAAACCCGATGCCAGTGCGTGAAGGGGTTTTGATGCATCAAGCATCACCCAGTTTTTAGGTAGCCATATCAGCATTGGCACAAGGCCAAGAAGTAGAAATAGGACAGGCTTTGACGGGATATATGCGACAGTCCACACGGCAATCGCAGCTGCCACCGAAGCAAATGCGTAATTACACACAATCGGTAAACTGATATAGCGCCTGTGCAGAATCGCCCGCCAGCCATTAGCGACGATCTGCAGTAATCCGTGTGTCACAAACGCCGCGGACACCGGAAGCACAAATGCTAGTGCGCCCATCAACACCAACCCGCCCGCCATGCCAAATATGCCTGACATAAAGGCGGTGACAAAGGCCGCGATTGTCAGGAAAAGCGCGACGGAAGTGGACATTAGCCGAGAGACTGCGCCGCTGCTAAAACGCTTTCGGCATGTCCCTTCACCTTCACATTGTGCCAGACAGCCGCGACCTTGCCGTCTTTGCCGATCAGGAAGGTGCAACGCTCGATCCCCATATATTTTTTGCCATACATCGATTTTTCAACCCACGCGCCCATCTGTTCGGTAGCATCGCTTTCTTCGTCTGATAGCAATGTCACCCCCAGATCATATTTGGCAGCAAATTTGGCGAGCTTTGCCGGTTTGTCCTTTGACACGCCATATACCGCCGCGCCAATTTTGCTGAATTCAGCGGCCAATGTGGTGAAATCTTTCGCTTCGTTCGTGCATCCCGGCGTGTCTGCCTTGGGATAATAATAAAGCACAAACGGTCCTTTCAATTCGCCGAGCGCGACTGCTGCGCCGCTGCTGTCGCGCACCGTCACTTTGGGAAGGGTATCACCGATATCGGTCATTTTGCTGTCTCCTTATAGTCTTTCCATACGGTTGAAATAGTTGTTTTGGCATCTGCCACCGCCGTCATTAAACTATCCCATTCCTCAAAACCCAGCGCCTCTGATACCACATACTGCGCTGGCTCTGGCGGGGTTTCGCTGTCCGGTGCCACCAACCGCAACAGCACAAGCAATCTAGTTAGTAAAAGCTGCGCCTCGCCAAATGCAGGCGGCAAAAGGCCTGTAGCGATCAGCATATCTGCCGCCACCGGCAATTGCGGATGAAACCCTTGGCTGTGCTCCAACTGCATTGCATGGATGCAAAATTCGGCATCGACCAGACCGCCGGGACATAGCTTTACGTCGAGCGCGCCCTTAGGCTGCTTATGCTCTGCCATGTCTGCGCGCATCGCGACAATGTCTTTGCGCAGTTTGTCATTGTCGCGGGCTAGCGCCAGAATGTTGGCGATGATGGTCTCGACACCCGCGCTTGGCCCGTAAACCACCCGCGCCCTTGTCAGCGCCATATGCTCCCAAGCCCAGGCCTCATCACGGTGATACTTTGCAAAGCTGTCCAGCGAAACGCACAGCATTCCTTGCGTTCCCGATGGCCGAAGCCGCGTATCGACCTCATACAAAGCGCCCGTTCCTGTCTGTACACTCAACGCGCCAACGACGCGCTGTGCAAGCCGGTTGAAATACAGCGTCCCGCCCAAAGGCCGCCGCCCATCCGATTCTGTGCTGCTCTTGCCGGTAAACAGCAACACGAGATCGAGGTCCGATGCGTGGGTTAGCGCCCGGCCACCCAAACGGCCATAGGCCAGAATGACAAGCTCGCTGCTTGGCACTTTGCCATGCGCTGCCTCAAATTCCGCGATGGTCGCAGCGGTCAATGTGCGCACCGCTACCTCGGCCAGTTGCGAATAGGCCAGCGAGATATCCAGCGGGTCTTGCCGTCCCTCGATCAGCTGCACGCCAAAAGCAAAACGCTTTTCGCCGACAAAGACGCGGACAGTATCGAGCAACCGCTCATAATCCTGATCGCCGATGCGGGCATCCAATTCGGCGGCCAATCCGTCCAAACCGGTCGGCAAATCGAGCGCTGTGCTGTCGATCAGCCCTTCGAGCAATTCACTGCGCCGCGCCAGCGCATCTGCCAATGTCGGCGCATAACTCAGCACATCGGCGAGCAGTTTAAGCAAGCCGGGGCGCGCATCGAGCAGGTTGAAAAAGTTGATGCCGCTCGGCAATTTTTCAAGCAGATTATCGAACCGCGACAAAGCGCGGTCTGGATCAGGGGCTTGCGCCAGTGCCTCCATAATTTTGGGCAACACAGTTTCAAACGCATCGCGTGCTGAACTGGAGCGAATGGCGCGGAACTGCCCGCTGCGCCAACGCGTCAGGCGCGAGACCACCGCAGGCGCATCGGCATAGCCCATCGCCTCCAATTGCTCATGCAAAGGCAGACCCTCATCGGCAAGACGGAGACCTCCGGACTCCTCTTCCTCTCCCGCCAGCCCATCATAGATCGCGCCCACCCGGACAACATGCTGCTCAAGCAACGCAATCAAAGCCACACCGTCGCTCAGCCCGTGTAGCCGAGCCACGCGGTCCAACTCCTCGGCATCCTCGGGCAGGCTATGTGTCTGCCGGTCTTGAACCATCTGCAACCGGTGTTCAATTATGCGCAGTTGCGTGTAGGCCTCGGTCAGCGCCTCGGCCTCATCCCGTCCGATACGTTCATTGTCCGCCAACAACGCCAACGCCGTTCTGGTGTCCCTGATTCGCAATGTGGGATCGCGGCCACCATGGATTAGCTGATGCGCTTGCGCGAAAAATTCGCATTCCCGGATGCCGCCTCGCCCGCGTTTCAGATCATAGCCACGGCCCAATAACTGCCCCTGATGGTAATGATCGCGGATTTGCCCAGACATGGCTCGAATATTCGCCAACTGGCCAAAATCGAGACTGCGCCGCCAGACAAATTGCTGAATATTCTTCAGGAAATACTCGCCCAATTCGGCATCGCCCGCCGCCACGCGAGAGCGGATAAATGCCGCCTGCTCCCACGGCAAAGCGCTCGATTCATAATAGCTGATCGCCGCCTCGACGGGGATGGTAATTGGCGTCACTTCAGGCGAAGGCCGCAGCCGCATATCGACGCGGAACACATAGCCATGCTCATCCCGCGCCGACAGCAATTCGATAACACGCCGCCCTATCCGCACCGCACTATCAGCCACGTCCTCACGGTCACGGTGTGGAAGGGTTGCGGGATCGTAGAGGAATATGGGGTCGATATCCGAGCTATAGTTGAGTTCCTGCCCGCCATGTTTGCCAAGGCCGATCACGACAAAGCCGCGCACTGGCGCATCCGGCACACGTTCGGTAAAAGCGGCGTTGATCGCACTCTCGAGCGCCGCATCGGCAAAATCCGACAGCACACGAGTAACTTTGGTTAAGTCCCACGCGCCGGATAGGTCGGCTATCGCCGTAACCAGCGCCACACCCTGCCGCTGTTTTCGCAAAGTTGCGCCGGTGTCGCCCTCGACTTGCACCGCCAAAGCAGCAGCTAATGCTGCGTCAAAATTGCCCTTTTTGATCAGCGCCACCAGCGCAGGCTGCCGCTCGATCAACTGGGCAAGGAATGGGCTGTTGGCCTGTGCACGGACGAGAGCTTCCATCTTTATCCTCCCCATCGACTTGCGATGGGGAGGTGGCAGTGCGCAGCACTGACGTAGGGGCGCGCTCGCAAGAGCGCCAGCTGCGCTGGCGGCCCCTCCACCATCCTCCTTCGCTGCGCGACGGCGGACGGTCCCCCTCCCCATCGCAAGTCGATGGGGAGGATTAGGATCAAACACCCGTTCACCTCAAATAATCCCGCCGGAAGTCCTTTGCAAACGGTGCAAATCGCCCTTCCGCAATCGCCGCGCGCATTCCCGCCATCAGGCCTTGATAAAAATGCAGATTGTGCTGCGTCATCAGCATCGCCCCCAAAATCTCGCCCGACCGGACGAGATGGTGGAGATAGGCGCGGCTGTTGGTGGCACATACCGGGCAATCGCAGCGATCATCCAACGGCGCTTGATCCTCGGCATGTTTTGCGTTGCGGATGTTGACCGGGCCGTCCCACGTAAACGCCTGCCCATTGCGTCCGCTGCGCGTTGGCAGAACGCAATCAAACATGTCGATGCCGCGCTCGACAGCGCCAACCAGATCATCAGGCTTGCCAACGCCCATCAAGTAACGCGGCTTATCCGCTGGCAACATATCGGGCGCGTAATCAAGGCAACCAAACATCGCCTCTTGTCCCTCGCCCACCGCAAGCCCGCCGACGGCATAGCCATCAAAGCCGATGTCGATCAACGCATCGGCGGAGCGTTTACGCAATTCCTGATCAAGCGAGCCTTGCTGGATGCCGAACAATGCCGCGCGCTCGGCATGCTCGCCGCCGCTGTCAAAACCGTCGCGCGACCGTTTGGCCCAGCGCATCGACAATTCCATCGATTTGATCGCTTCGTCGCGGCTGACGCCGTTGGCCGGGCATTCGTCAAACGCCATGACAATGTCGGAACCCAGCAACCGCTGAATCTCCATCGACCGTTCAGGGGAGAGCATGTGTTTGGAGCCATCAAGATGGCTTTGAAACGACACGCCTTCCTCGGTGATTTTCCGCAAAGCGGACAGGCTCATCACTTGATAGCCACCGCTATCGGTCAATATCGGTCGGTCCCAGCCAGAAAATTGGTGTAGTCCACCAAGCCTTGCCACGCGTTCAGCCCCAGGACGCAGCATCAGGTGATAGGTGTTGCCAAGAATGATATCGGCGCCTGTTGCGCGCACCTCGGCAGGGCGCATCGCCTTTACCGTTGCGGCTGTCCCCACAGGCATGAACGCAGGCGTGCGGATTTCACCGCGCAACATCTCGATGCTGCCAGTACGCGCTTTGCCGTCGGTCGCGCTGATTTTGAAATCGAATCGTGTTGTCATCAAAACGGCCATAGCTGGCAGCGGGATTAGACGCTATGGCAGCATGATGGGGCGCGAGCGGCAGACTGAATTGTTTAAGCTGGCCAGCCTGTTGCTGGCAACAGCGGCGCTGGGTTCGTGCGACGGAGCGACCACGGACATCCGTTATGATGACACCGATAAAGGCAGCACCATCGCGGCGCCGAAAAAGGCAGAACGCGAGAAGTGTTACGGCATCGCGCGGGCGCAGTATAACGACTGCGCCGCTGGCCCTTCCAGCGATTGCGCAGGAACAGCAACCAAGGACTACATGCCTGACCGGTGGAAATATGTTCCGGCAGGGCAATGCGACGACCTCGGCGGATCGTTGATACCCGGCGAGCCTTTGCCCGATGTGTGACGCTGCCGCCGCTTTAGCTAACGCCACGCAGAACTTGCAAGCCACCAGCGAAACGCCACGATTGGACGCTGAATTGTTGATGGCACATGCTTTGCAAATTGGACGCAGTGCGTTGCTGTTGCAGATACGCGATCTAACTGCGCCACCGGAATTTGACGAATTGATTTCCAGACGAGCGGCACATGAGCCAATTGCCTACATCGTGGGGCGTCAAGATTTTTGGGATTTATCGCTGGAAGTCACGCCCGACGTGTTGATTCCGCGCGGTGACAGCGAAACATTAATCGAAGCGGCACAAAAACATTTTGCGACAATAGCTCCGCCGATGCGCATTATCGACCTTGGCACTGGGTCGGGTGCATTATTGCTCGCATCGCTTTCGCTGTTTCCTGAGGCGACGGGTATCGGCATTGACGCAAGTGCTGCTGCCCTGGCCGTTGCACAAAGGAATGCCGATAGCCTGGGTTTTGCGAATAGGTGCCGATTGCTACACGCAAGCTGGCGCAACAACGGGTGGGCGGGTCATCTCGGAACATTCGACCTGATCCTATGCAATCCTCCCTATATCGAAAGCGCATTGCCGTTGATGCCATCGGTACAAAATTACGAACCGCACTTGGCTTTGTTTTCAGGGACTGATGGACTGGATGATTACAGCATCCTCATCCCGCAAATTCCCCCTTTGCTTTCGACTAATGGCATAGCGATTTTTGAAATCGGTGCCGGTCAAACCAAGGCCGTCACTGAAATCGCCGATGCCGCTGGATTGACAACCATCGCCCATGCCGACCTTGCGGGCATCCCACGGGCGCTGCTGATGGCCGTTAGAGGGGGATAGCGTTTTTCGCTTGGATTCTACCAATTGGCGGGCTAGACGACCATCGTCATTGCAAAGACAGGCAGAAATTCCGCCCGCCTTGCAAGGTAGCCCCAACGCATGATGAGCATGAGGCAGCCACGGATTGGCTGACGCGTTGCAGGGTAACACTCTGAACCATTGAGTTTATTTTATCAGGACGGGTCAGTCTCTATGAATATGCGCCAACCCCAACGCCGTCGCGGCCGGGGTAATAATAACAACAGCAACCGTACGCAGAGCAATAATCGTAACGGTTATGATAACCAGAATCGGGTCGACAATCGGGCGCGCGGCAACGCACCGCAGATGTTGGAAAAATTCAAAAAGCAGGCACAGGACGCACAACATAATGGCGACCGCGTTCAGGCTGAATATTATTTCCAGTTTGCCGACCATTATTTCCGCGTGCTTGCCGATGTCCGCAGCCGTCAGGAAGAAGGCCGTCCGGCGCAGCGTGAATGGCGCGGCGACGAGAATGAAAATGGCGAAGGCCGTGATTGGCGCGATGAAGAACGCGACGTTCGTGAAGAAGGCGGCGAAGGCGAATCCTCTGCCGAAGCGTCCAACGACGACGATTACCGCCGCCCGCAACAGCGCCAAGAACGCCCGGAGCGGAATGATCGCAATGACCGTTCAGACCGGAATGATCGCCCGCAGCAAAACAACCGCGAAGATCGCGGGAACCGCAGCGACAGCAACGACCGCCCCGCGCGTAACGACCGCCCTGAACGCAATGACCGTAATGATCGACCCGAGCGGACAGAGCGTCCTGAGCGTAGTGAGCAGCAGGCCGACCGCAACACCCGCAACCGCAACAACCCGCGCCGCGAACGCGAGCCACGCGAAGAACGGCCCAAGCAGGAAGAGGCTGGTTTAGACCTGTCGATATTGCCACCGTCTATTGCCATTGCCAGCGACGAAGGTGCTGTCGAGGCTGTCGAGGAAAAGCCTGTCCGCAAGCCCCGCACACGCCGCCCGAAAACAGCGAATGATGATGTAGAAGTCGCAGCAGCGGAATAACAACTCAACCCCGTTAAGCCTCTGGTCATCTTTGCAAAACTAGCTATCCTGTTGATTATTCGTCAAAGGGGAGAAGCAACATGCGCGCATCTTGGCTATTATTGGCGGGGGTTGCCGTCGCGGCACCGCTCCTCGCCCAATCCGCAACTACCGTAGCCGTACCGGGCGAAGCGACTGCGCAAGGCGATGTTGCGGTCACCATCTATCAAACCGGGCAAAGCCTGGTTCAGGATCGGCGGCAAATGCAAATGCCCACGGGACGCTCCAAACAGGAATTCCCCGATGTGTCCGCCGTTATTCGGCCAGAGACCGTCACGCTGACCGGCCCCGGCATTGGCATTGTTGAACAGAATTTCGATTATGACCTGCTGACGCCTGCCAAGCTGATGGAAAAGGCCGTTGGCCAAACGGTGACCCTAATCCGCACCAATCCCGCTACCGGAGCCGAACAACGCGTTTCAGCCAAGGTGCTTGCCGCCAATGGCGGCGTCGTTTTGCAAATCGGCAATACCATCGAAGTGCTGCGCGATGACGGGCTGCCTGTCCGTGTCATATTCGACAAAGTGCCGCCAAATCTACGCGCGCGCCCGACATTGTCGGTGACGCTGGAGTCAAAGGGTGGCCTGGTTCCGGCAACGCTCACCTATTTGACGCCAGGCCTTGGCTGGACGTCCGATTACGTGACGTTGTTCGATGATGCAAAGCAGACGATTGATGTGCAGGGCTGGGTTACTTTGACCAACAACACCGGCACCGATTACACCAAAGCTAATGTGCTGTTAGTGGCTGGCAACCCCAATCAGGGTGGCGGTCGTCAGAACTGGGCCGGCAGCGGTTCCAGCGGAACCATCGATCAAGCTGGAACCGAGAGCAATGACCGCGAACGGCTGGGCGATTATTATCTCTATCCGCTAGCGGAACGCACCACGATTGCCAACGCGCAGCAGAAACAGGTCAGCTTCCTTGACGTAAAGGCAGCACCTGCGCGTAAAGTCTATGAATTCAACAACGGCTGGCTGTCGACCAACGAATCGGCGAGCGCATCTACGGTGCTGAAATTCTCCACTTCGCGCTCGGGCGGGTTGGGCGATCAACTGCCGTCCGGCACGATGCGCGTCTATATGCGCGACATGCGCGGCGACCCGCAATTCATCGGAGAAAGCCGCATTGAGGCAACGCCTATGGGAAGCGCAATGTCGATCCGCACCGGCGAAGCCTTTGACGTTAAGGTCAAAACAGTAGTCATAGAACGCACGCGGGTGAATTCGAACCGCTGGAAAACCAAGATGAGCTATGAAGTCACCAATGCCCGTAACGAGGCAGTGACAGTCGATCTTGGCCAATCGGGCCTATGGGGCGACGTCCGCGTCACTGACCAAAGCCAGACCGGAGCGCGCGTTTCCGCCGATCGGATGGAATGGAGCGTCAAAGTGCCAGCCAACGGCAAAGCCACGCTGACGGCCACCTTCGACAGCCGGTATTGAGTTAGGGTTTGTGCCTGAAAACAAAACCGTAGCCCTGAGCCTGTCGAAGGGCGTACCCAAGCTTGGCGCTAGCCTTAGAGGCGTGCTTCGACAGGCTCAGCACTATGGTATTTTATGCGCAGCAGCCTGCACCACCACCCCCGCCGCCGCCCAAACCATCGCCACTTCCCCTAAAGCCGACAGCGTTACCCTTACAGTCTACCGCGCCCCCTATCGCGGCGAAGCGCCGATCAACAAGAACTGGCCGCAGGGCTATGCATTGATCACCGAAACGCGCACCATAACGATCCCCGCTGGCGAATCCGTTGTCCGCTTTGAAGGCGTATCCGAAGGATTATTTCCAGAAACCGCGATTGTGACTGGCCTGCCCAAAGGGGTGCGCGAGAAAAACCGCGATGCTCGGCTGCTATCACCCGCAGGCCTTGTCGATGCCTTTTTAAAACGCGAAGTAAAGCTATCACGCACCAACAAAGCCACCGGCAAAACAGTTGAGGAAACCGCAATGGTCACAGCAGGACCAAATGGCGGCGTCATATTACAGACCGCAAACGGTTTTGAGGCGCTACGCTGCACCGGCCTGCCCGAACGGATGCGCTATGGCGGCGTGCCAAAGGATCTGTCGGCAAAACCGACCTTGTCGGTCATTACCAACAGCGACAAAGCGGTCACGGCAAAGGTGACGCTGACCTATATGGCCGCAGGCTTCGACTGGCAGGCCAGCTATGTGATGAACGCGGGCGACTTTGCGCCCGATCATAAGCTAGAGCTTGATGTCTTTGCGTGGCTGACAATTGCCAATGGCGGAAACCAGAGTTTTGCCGATGCCAATGTTATGGCAGTGGCGGGAAAGCCTGCAAGAGTCGGCAACGCGGCGCTGCCCCAGGACCGTCCCCCTGCCCTGACACTGACCTGCTGGCCGATGCAGCGCACCGATCAAGTGCCGTTCACGCAGCCTTATGGCGATTTTTACAACGATGAGTATCCGATCGACGAACCCGAAGAAGACAAGATGATGCTGCGGATGGAGGCGGTCCCAATGCCGGTGATGTATAATGTGGCTCCCTCACCGCCACCACCCGCCCCCGCTGTCGTTGCGCAACAAGAGGAACTCGGCGACCTGAAGCTTTACCGCATCCCCGAACGCATGACGGTCAATGCCAAGGGCCAAAAGCAAGTGGCGATGCTGGTGCAGCCCAAGGCCAAATTCCGCCGTATCTATCGCGCTGACCCTATCGGCTATGGCTGGCACCAACCCATGTTGAGCCTGACGCCGATGTTGATTGGCAAGAATGAAAAGGTCGATGGGCTTGGCCTGCCTTTGCCATCAGGCACCGGCATGGTGTTTGAAAACAGCGCGTTTGGCAGCCAGCTGATCGGCGAGATCATGGTCAAAGACCGCGCGATTGGCGATGAGATTGAACTGTCCCTGCCCGCGTCGATGGCTGTCAACGTTGCGACGACGCGGATTTCGCAGGACAAGAACAGCATGGTTTATACGATGCGGCTTTCCAATGCGAACCCCTATCCGATCAGCGCCGAAATCCGCATGCCCGAGACTATGCGCGATTTGCCCGATGGTGTGCGTAAAAAAGACGGGCGACCGACTTGGTTTGTAACGGTGGCGGCAAATGGAGACAGCGAACTGACGGTGAATGTGCCGTTTCGATGAGGCGAGGAAATTCCCTTGTAACTAAACCGTTAACGCTGAGCCTGTCGAAGCGCGCTTCTCGGCATAGCGCCACGTTTAGAAGCGCCCTTCGACAGGCTCAGGGCTACGGTATTGTTTTTGCGCTTGCTATCTCCACCCCCGCCCCCGCGCAACAGCTCGTCACCTCCCCCGAACCAGAAGCCGTCTCGCTGACCATCTACCGCGACCCATCACGCGGTGACCAACCCATCGATGCCGATTGGCCCAGCGGCTATGCGCTGATCACCGAAACCCGCACAGTGCAAATTCCGGCGGGGGAATCGCTCGTCCGCTTTGAGGGCGTGTCAGAGGGCATGTATCCCGAAAGCGCCATCGTCACTGGCCTGCCCAAAGGCGTGCGCGAAAAAAACCGCGATGCGCGTTTGCTGTCGCCATCGGGCCTTGTTGATGCCTATCTAAAACGCGCCGTCACGCTGACCCGCACTGACAAAGCCACGGGCAAATCCCGCGAGCAACAAGCGATGATCACCGCTGGCCCCGATGGCGGCGTTATCTTGCAAACTGATGAGGGTTTTGAGGCGCTGCGCTGCACCGGACTTCCCGAACGCATGGCCTATGGCGGCGTGCCTGCGAACCTCTCGGCAAAGCCAACTCTGTCCGTCATGACCAACAGCGACAAAGCGGTTACCGCGACACTGACCCTCACCTATATGGCCGCTGGTTTTGACTGGCAGGCGAATTATGTGACGCAATTGTCCAAGGATGAAAGCGCAGCACCAGACAGCGTCGGCAAAACCAAGGTGGAAATGTTCGCGTGGATGACTTTGGCCAATGGCGGCAACCAATCATTTTTGAACGCAAACACAATGGCGATTGCGGGTACACCCAATCGTGCGGACAATGCAGAGCCGGTGCGGCCCACAGGCGAGGCGCTGTCCATCCGCTGCTGGCCAGCACAGCGCACGCATGAAGTGCCGTTTCGCGGGCAGCAGCAATTCCCTTGGCCTCGGTATCAACCAGAACCCGACCGCGCGTATTTCGGCGGCGATGATAGCGAAGCGATTGTCGTCACCGCAACTCGAATGAAGCAGTCGTTGATGGATTCGCCTATGGCAGTAACGGCCGTGACTGTTGCCGAGTTGGAAGACCTAGGCGACCTTAAACTCTATCGCATTCCGGAACCTGTCACCGTGAACGCCAAGGGCCAAAAACAGGTGGCGATGATCGTGAAGCCCGATGCGAAGTTCGACCGGCTCTATCGCGCAACGTTAGACGAACCGATCTACATACCGCTCGGCGAGAGCCTGCCGCTGTCGATCTTTCTGCGGACCGAAAACAAGTCCGAAAACGGCCTCGGCCTGCCGCTGCCGTCGGGGCAAGCGATGATATTTGAGGATAGCAATTTCGGCCCATTGCTGGCGGGCGAAGCGGCGCTGCGCGACCGCGCCATCGGCGAAAAAGTCGAGTTGCTGGTTGGCACCGCATCCGATGTGCGCATGGTGGTGACCCAAATATCCGAACGCAAATATCAAAAGGGCTATAAAGTCACCATTACCAATGCCCGCAACGAAGCGGTGAACGCCGAGGTTGCAATCCCCTTTGATCTGCGCGGCAAACCCAAAGGCATCCGCAAGGTTGATGGAATGCCGACCTGGGTCTCAACGGTTCCCGCAAATGGCGAGGTGAGTTTTGAATTTACCCTGAAATTGTCGCGGGAGCGGGAATAGCCTCGGGCGAAAACAAAGCCCTCGTAACCCAGAGAGCCAATAACGCCCCCAATAATTGCGCGACCACAAAATTCGCCACGTTCGCAGGCGAGATCCCTGCAAAACTATCGCTCAAACTCCGAGCCACCGTAATCGCCGGATTGGCAAAGCTGGTGGAAGATGTGAACCAATAGGCGGCTGTGATATACAATGCGACGCTAACCGGTACGGATTGCGAACGCGACCGCAATGTCCCCAATATCGTGAGGACCAGTCCAAAGGTCGCAATCAACTCTCCCGTCCATTGCCCTATCCCTGTCCGCGCCTTGTCCGACAGCTGCAGCACCGGCAGATCAAACATAAGATGCGCAGCCCACACACCCAATATGCCGCCGACAAGTTGCGCAGCGACATAGGCCAATGCCGTGCGCGTAGACAGTTCTCCGCGAAGCCGGAAAATCAAACTAACCGCCGGATTGAAATGCGCGCCGGAAATCGGCCCCAGCATTGTAATGAGTACGAACAACATCGCGCCAGTGGCCAGCGTATTGCCGAGCAAAGCAATCGCGACATTTCCGCCCGCCAACTGCTCCGCCATAATGCCCGATCCGATAACGGTGGCAAAAAGAAAGAAGCTGCCGAGTGCTTCGGCAAAGACCGCGCGGTTCATGCTGCACCTTCCATTTGGCCTATCTGCGCAAGCCGCAGCTGGAGTTCGCTAGCGTCCATCGTCTCGAACGGCAAATCGAGCAAAGCTCGCGTCCGCATTTCCAGCCAAGCCCAAGTTTGCTCAAAGGCCGCATCGACGTCGGCATCACCACCCCTGACATCGGCAGGATCAGGCAGCCCCCAATGCGCTTTCAAAGGCGCACCGGTGAACAGCGGACAGACCTCGCCCGCTGCATTGCCACACACGGTGATGGCCAAATCTATCGGTCGCACGTCCGGCCCTGTAAACTCATCCCAACTTTTTGATCGGAAGGCTGCGGTATCGATGCCCTTACGTGCCAAACACCGCAACGCCCCGGGATGCGGCACGCCTTTCGGCTTGCTGCCCGCGCTATAGGCACGCAACCGTCCCTCACCCAGTTTGGCAAGGATAGCTTCACCCAGGATCGAGCGCGCACTGTTGCCGGTGCACAAGACCAATATGCTGAACATCAGGTGATCGCGCTTGGTGTGCAGCAACTTCCATCAACGGAATCATCCGCCTTAGCGGTTTCCAGCGCGGCAAGTTGTGCCATTCCAGTCAACACCGGCTCCTTATTGCCATAATCGGTGGCGCTGCCAGTTGTCAGAAACGTCTCCCAAATCACGCCGTCAGGATCGGTGATCCAGTTTTTTGACGATTGCGCATAGCAGCACGTCGTCGCCGCCTCCTCCAGCACCGGTCGCCCGGCAGATTTCAGGCGGTCGCGCACTTCGTTCAACTCGTCAATATTTTCGACCTGAATACCAAGATGCTCGATACCCTTTGCCGTGTGCGTCGTAGGCGTAATCGCGAAATTGACACGCGGATCTTCTAGCATCCATTTGGCGTAATCATCCTTTCGCACCGTTGGCTCAGCGGCGAATAATGTTGAGTAAAAGGCAATGGATTGTTCCATGTCATCGACGCCCAAATGGAGGTGCATACGTTTCATGCGGCAGTCCTTTCCTGTGTGAGGTCGGGTTGGTTGCAACCGGCGTCGGCGACACACCCCACCCCGGCACAGCAATTTTCCATCAGGTAGCCCATCAGCCCGTTCATCGCGGCATAATCAGCAGCATAGATAATCGACCGGCTTTCGCGGCGTTGCGATACCAAGCCCGCATGGCCAAGCTGCGCGAGATGAAAGCTCATCGACGAAGCAGGCACTCCGAGTCGTTCAGCTATGGCACCAGCGGCCATACCATCGGCGCCTGCCTGAACCAGCAGGCGAAACGCCGCTAGCCGGTGCTCCTGCGCCAGTGCACCTAAGGCTCGGATAACACTGTCTGCGTCCATAATTACTTCCCTTGATTCGACATTTCAATAATTGTCGAATTATAGGATTGTGTCAAGGGCTATCAGAACAGTGCGCGAACTATGGCTTATTCGGGCGGAAGCGCCCTTGGCTTATGCTGCTCATCCAGCGCCACAAAGGTGAACAACCCCTCGGTCACTTTTACCTGTTGGTCGCCACGATCGCGCGTGGCGATCACTTCAAGCCGGATCGCCATAGAGGTGCGCCCGCGACGTTCAAGCCAGCCGTAAACCGAGACAATATCGCGCAGCAATATCGGCGCGATGAATTCCATCTTTTCAATAGCCACCGTTGCACAGGGTCCTTGGCCGATTTTGCCAGCGATAATCCCGCCCGCAATATCCATCTGCGCCAGCACCCAACCGCCAAAGATATGGCCGTTGGCGTTAATATCTGCCGGGCGCGGCGCGACGCGCAATATGGGGTCTCGGCGGTCTGATGCGCTTGGTTCAATCATAGCTGATCTTCTTCGGGAAAGGGATCTTCGATGGATTCATCATGGCCTGTGCCGCTAGATAGGAACACCAACCCCATCAACCCCGCCATCAACATCATCGACGCCACAATCGCGCCGGCAGTCGCAATGAAAAAATGGATCGAGACCATGCCGTTGAACCACCAAAATGTAGTCAGAGCTGCGGCGGTCACGAACAGCGTGAACCCAAACATCCAGCGCATCAGCCGCCAATAGCGGCTCCATGCAAATTCGGCATATCGTGGGTCATCAAGCGGGGATTCACGAGTCATATTTTCACCTCGCGCCCACCTATGCTATATTGTCCCTTGGGAGCAAGCAGAGGAGAGTGCTTTATGACAATCGCAGCCATTATGCAGGTGCATGGCACCGACATTTTCACCGCATCGCCCAGCGACAGCGTGCATGACGTGACCGCAAAACTCGCGGAAAAGCGGATTGGTGCGTTGCCCGTGGTTGAGGACGGCCGGATCGTGGGGATATTCTCCGAACGCGATGTGATCTACGGCTTGGCCGCGCACGGCCCTGCGATGATGGACAAAAAAGTCGGCGATGTCATGACTTCGCCCGCAATCACCGTCACCGCCGACACGCCGATACTGTCGGCATTGTCGCTGATGTCGCGCCGCCGCATCCGCCATTTGCCGGTGGCTAACGGTGATCGGCTTGTCGGTTTTGTCTCCATCGGCGATCTGGTGAAGCACCGGATCGAACGAATCGAGGCAGAGGCTAGCGCAATGCGCGACTATATCCAAATGGCGTGACCATAAAGAAACGCAGTTTTTTAATGGTTAAGGGGTCCTTTACCAAAAGCCACTAACGCTAGCCCTATGAGGGGCAATTGGCCATTTTTGCGTAGTTTCACCGCGTTGCTGTGCTGTGTTTTTGCGCTCTTGCTGACCTCCGCGCCCGCCTCGGCCACCACGACAGACCTGCAAGCCTGCGTGCGTATCGCCAAAAGCGGCGAGACCTTTGCGCAAATCCTTGCCAACCCCGGTACGTTCGATTGTCAAAGCAGCCAGAATGGGTTGAAGCCGGGCGATTATTGGGCGCGTTTTACCGTCCCGGCATCTGCCAACACTGCAGGCCACCCTTTGACTTTTCGCACCGCCAGTCTTTGGGATGATGGGCTCGAACTTACAGTGGTTCGCACAGACGGTGCAATCGAGCATTACCGGCCCTTTTTGGAACAAGAATTTGCCCCGCTTCGGCTTGGCAGCACTATTGTGGTTCCAATCGACGAAAACGCAAAGCCGATCACGGCCATCTATGCGAAGATCCCGCATAGCGCCGCGATGCGCGGGGTCATCCTACAATCCCAGTTGTCCTTGGCGGATGACGCGATCTACTATGAAATGCTGCTCGCGGTGTTTTATGCTGCATTTATGGGATTGTGCATCGCCTTGCTGGTGTACAATCTGGCGTTGTGGCGGGGCATGGGCACATCGTTTCTGCTCGCCTATTGCGTGATGCTGATTGCCGCGATCACTTACGCAATCACCACCTCGGGCGCGCTACATTATTTTTACGACACGTTATCTGCGGCGGAACGGTTGCGGATGACATTAGTGCTGTTGCCCATACACGCAGCGACAGTGATGATCTTTGTCCGCCATTTTTTCGAAGCATCAAGCATTCCAAAATGGCTGGTGCGGATCACCTATGCTCATGCAGTCGCGATGGTCGCTTTCTCCATACTCTATGCGGGGCTTGCACCTTCTTATGTGATCCAGCTTGATCCGATTTATGTTTACAGCTTTGTGCCATTACCGATCATCGTCACTTGCTATGTTACAGTCGCTTATCGCCGACGCGACCCCTTTTTGGGATATTTTCTGGCGGCTTGGGCGGCCCCCGCCATTGCGATCACCGCGCGGGTATCTTTTGGATTAGGCCTGCTGCCATATAACATCTTAATTGAGAATAGCACATTAATGGCGCTGGCCATCGAGGCGCTAATCAGCTCTCTAGCAATCAGTAAACGCATCCAGATGCTCGCTATCGACCGAGACCGTGCCGAACTGGCCGAAGCGCGAGCGTTAGTGATCGCCGATACCGACGCGCTGACCGGCTTGCCCAATCGCCGCGCCTTTATTCGCACCTTGTTGGAAGAACCGCGCGAGTGGCAATTGGTGCTGGTCGATATCGACCATTTTAAGCGGATCAACGATACCCTAGGCCATGTTGTTGGCGATGAAGTGTTGGTAAAGCTGGCGACAGTTATCAAAACCTACGCCAATGACCGGTCGATTGTCGCGCGGCTGGGCGGTGAAGAATTCGCCATTGCCACACGCACAGCGGGCGAGGCAAGCGGCCTTGTGGATGCGGACAGGTTGCTGCGCTTGATCCGCCAAGAACCGATGCCCGGCGGCTATAGAGTCACAGCCAGCATCGGCCTTGCAACGCGCGCTATCTGCGAAGAACAGGACTGGATCGTGCTTTACCGCGCCGCAGACATGGCGCTATACCGCGCCAAAGCCGAAGGCCGCGACCGCCATGTCGATTATTCGATGGGCCGCGTCGCCGCTTAACATAGATAAAACAGGATTTGTTTAGCCGGTTGTCTGACCCGTCGCTGGCACTGGCCCAGTAATTGGCACTGGCGGATGTTTCAAGTTCCACTCAGCGATATCGATCTGATATTTTGCATAAGCATCATAGAAGTTCAGGAAAATTGTGTCGAAATCGGTCAGTCCACCGATCGCATATTCAGGAAATGCAGCAACAGGCACAGCGATTGCTTCCTGTGATTTGCTGAGCGCTGCATTGCAAAATTGCTCTCGTACTGGCGGCAAAGCAAAGTAGTTATACAGTTCTGTCGTGCGGGTATCGCGCACGCGCAGAGCATTTTGCCCCGGAAAGCGCTTGCGATATTCGCCATCAACAGCCGTGTTGGCTTGATTTAGCCGTGCCTTGTGCACCACAATCATCTGGTTGTAATTCTGTGCAATTACGCCCCAAACAGGCCCTTGGCAATTCAACGCCGCAACGTTGATGGCCGCGCGGAAATTCCAAATCGTTTCTTCGCGTGATAGCCCCCGATTGGGCGTCGTGCGCATCCCGTCGGCGGCGTATGCTGGCAACTTAGTCGATGATGCAGCGCCGCCCGGTGGCAGTGGCATCACCGGCGGCGGCGGCGGCGGGATATAGATCGGCGCAGGCGGCGGAACAGGCAACGGTTTTGGTGGCGGCGTGGGGCCGCAAGCAGCCACTGCGCCGATCACAAAAACGAGTGCTAAATTCTTACCAAAACGGTGCATACTAACCTACTCCCCAACCCCATGTCCTTACAGTCGTCTCTCAACACATAAAGGTTCAAAAATAAAGCGCACAATCGGTGAGCGCATAAGAAAAAAGGGTCCGGCGGTTTCCCGCCCGACCCTTTGTAATGCGTGTCAGCTTAATGAAAGCTGGATCAGTCGCGGCTGCCAAGGAAGCTGAGCAGGAACTGGAACATATTCACAAAGTCCAGATACAAGTTCAACGCACCCATAATCGCCAGCTTGCCAATCGATTCATGCCCTGCAAAATGCAGATACTCGCTTTTAATACGCTGTGTATCATAAGCGGTAAGCCCTGCAAAAATCAGCACACCGAGGAAGCTGACCACCAACTGCAATGTGCTGGAGCCAAGGAAAATGTTGACGACCGAGGCCAAGAAGAGCCCGACTACGCCCATGATTAGGAAGCTTCCCCAACCGGTCAGATCCTTTTTGGTGGTATATCCAAAAAGGCTAAGCGCCGTAAACGAAGCCGCCGTCACAAAAAATGTGCGCGCTATTGATTCACCCGAGAACACGAGGAAAATAGACGCCATCGACAGCCCCATGACGGTCGCAAAGGCAAAGAACAGCGCCTGCAGCGCGCTGGTCGACAATTTGTTCATACCAAAGCTCATCACCATGACAAAGCCCAGAGGCGCAAACATCAGCAACCAACGGAGCGGCGTGTTCAACACCTGTGCGGCCATGCCCGATTGGGCAAACAACAACGCGACGATGCCGGTCAACAGCACACCCGACGCCATGTAGTTATAAACTTTCAGCATGTGCGAGCGCAGACCCTGGTCAACAGCGACCGAGCCCATTGCCTCGCCATTGATGGTAACGCCCGCTTGGTTTTGCGCTACCCGCGGATCAGACCATTCAGCCATTTCGAGTTACTCCTCAAACTGCACGGCAATATAGCCGCATGGACGCAATATCGGATGGAATCGTTCCAAATTCAAGAGAAACTCGAAAAGGAAAATAATCGTATCGAAAAGGGTTTTGCAAAGCGGTGCGTTGTACATCTGGATCAGGACATTTTGCAACAAAGGAGTTCGATTATGACCACCAAGACACTCATTATGACACTCGCCGCAATCGGCACACTTGCCGTCGCCATGCCTGCCGAGGCGCGCGTCAATCAGCGCCAAGACCTGCAACAACACCGCATTGTAAGTGGCATCCACAATGGCAGCCTGACCGTGCGCGAAACCAAAAGTCTCGCCAAACAGCAAGCGTCGATCCGCAAATATGAACGTCGCAGCCGTGCCGACGGTGGCGGACTAAGCCTTGTCGAACGGGCACGGTTAGAACAACGACAAGACCGGGCGAGTCGCACCATCTATCGGCAAAAACACGACTAAGCATTGAGTCGGCGTTCGGTGCTGCTTTGAATTTAAGGCAGCACCGAATGATGGATTCCGAGACGTCGCATCGCTATAATTCCAGAAAATAGCGCGCGACCGGCCAGCGGGTGAAACCATATTGTTCATAGGCCGCGCGCGATGCAGCATGGCCGGGATCGTCACCCGTTTCCACCATAACCATTTTTGCACCCGTGGCCCGCATCTGTGCGGTGGCGGCATCCATCAGCGCGCTGGCAATACCTGTGCGTTGCTGATCGGGGTCGACAGCTATGACGTAGATTTCGCCCATTTGATCATCGGGATGCAATCGGATGCCGACAAAGCCGACCACCCGATCACCGCCCATCGCAACTTGAACCTGATCACCTTCCGCATCCAAATATTCAGCGATATCGGCGACCTGCCGGTCCTCCCACCCGTTGGGATAGAAATTCTGATACACATAATCTTGCACTACGGGCTGCATTTTTTCAAACACCGGCGTCCAAGCTTTTGCCGTAAGCGCCAAAATTTCGGCGCGATGGGCGGGCTGGTAGGGTTTAATATTCGCGGTCATCAACTACCCCTGTGCTGGATGGATCGGACGAAAGCACTGCGCGATTACAGCTCTGCAGGCAACTCTTGTTCGCTTTCGGCATCACGCAGTTAGCCATTCGGCGAACAACTTTTTATCCAAACTGTGCTTGCAGCTGTCGCCAGCCAAATTCCTTTACCCGCTTGCGCTTTATGTCGCCTCTGCTAGCCAAAGCGGCGAGAGAAAAACAAAAGCGAGGAGACGGGTGTTGAGCGCAATTAGCGAGCCGGAGGGCGCGGCGAACGCCGTTCCCCAATCCGAAGCCAAGGCCAGCAGCTATAGCTGGTATGTGCTCTGCGTTCTTGTGGTCGTGTACATCCTCAACTTCATCGATCGACAGATTGTCAGCATTCTTGTCGTTGATATTCAAACGCATTTCGGCCTGACCAATTCGCAAATGGGATTTTTGGGTGGTGCAGCGTTTGGCGTTTTTTATGCGCTGTTTGGTATTCCGTTGGGGCGGCTTGCCGATAATTGGAGCCGCGTGAAACTGCTTAGCATCGGTTTGACCTTGTGGTCCGCGATGACCGTAGTGTCTGGCCTGTCCAAAAATGGCGCGCAGTTGGGCCTTGCGCGGATGGGGGTCGGCATTGGTGAAGCGACAGCAAGTCCGTCGGCTTACTCGCTTATTTCCGATTATTTCCCGAAGCGCCAACGCGCCACTGCGCTCGCCATTTATTCCTCCGGTCTCTATCTGGGCGGCGGCGTGTCGCTGTTCATCGGCGCGTATATTAAAGAGAACTGGAATCTTGCCTATCCAGGCGGCGGGCCGTTGGGACTTGTTGGCTGGCAAGCAGCGTTCCTTGCTGTCGGCGTTCCCGGGTTGCTCGTTGCTCTATGGGTGTTATCTTTGCGAGAGCCTGCGCGCGGCGCGATGGATGGCATCAAAGTTGCCATGTCGCCAACGCCGTTCCGCGATTTTCTATATGACTTGTCGACCATCGTGCCGCCGTTTACATTATGGGGCGCGGCGAAGCGCGGCGGGGCAGCGTTGGCGATTAACATTGCCGCCGCCATTTTGCTTGCCCTGTTTGCCATCGGCATGATCCGATTGACCGGTAATATTCCGCAATGGTCGGCAGTTGCCGTTGGTTTCTACGCGGTTTTTTCCTGGGCGACAAACCTGCGCGCGCGCGATCCGGCTGCGTTCGCGCTAATCTGGGGAACACCCGCATTCTTATGCACCGCTTTGGGCTATGGACTGGTTGCGCTGGCATCCTATGGCCTCGCCTATTGGACCGCGCCTTATGCCGAACTGGTGCTCAAACTGCCAAAGCAGGAACTGGCCTTTTGGCTTGGGTCGCTTGCGGCGTTGAGCGGATTTTTAGGCGTGATCATGGGCGGGCGTTTGGCAGACCATCTGCGCACAAAGAACCCGGCAGGGCGGATATTGGTTATCATCATCGGCGTTTTGGGGCCAATAGTGCCGATTGGGATCGCCTTTACCACAAGCAGCCCGGCCATGTTCTACGCAATGCATTTCTGCGCTGGCATATTGGGTAGCGCAGCTTTGGGGGCAGCGGCGGCGACGACGCAGGACCTTGTTCTACCTCGGATGCGCGGCACAGCGACGGCGGTGTTTTTCCTTGCCACCACGCTGATCGGGCTTGGCTTTGGTCCCTATCTCGTCGGGCAAATTGCTGATTTGGCGGGTGTTATGGTCGATGGCAAATTGCAGAGTGATTTGCGCACCGGCTTGCTGTCGCTTATCGCTGTTGCCCCGATTGCGCTCGGACTGTTGCTTTATGCCTATCGCAGCATCCCAGCGGCTGAAGCGACTTTGATAGAACGTGCGCGTGCGGCGGGTGAGCCAATTTAATCACGCGATTAAATTCTGTATTGACCTAGCCGTCAACTTAGTCCTTGGCTTCAAACTTTGGAGACCCGCTAATGTCGCTCGACCTAATTCCCCGCTCTGCCTATACTGAAGACCACGAAGCGTTTCGTCAGACCGTTCGCCAATTCCTGCTCAAAGAAGTCGCGCCAAATGCCGACAAATGGGCCAACGACAAAATCGTGCCGCGCGAGATTTGGCCCAAGGCTGGCGAGCTAGGAATGCTGTGCCCGACCGTGCCAGAGGAATATGGCGGCCTTGGTCTGGACTTTGGTTATAACGCCATCGTCGATGAAGAGAGCGCCTATTACGGCAAGGCTGCAACCGGCTTTTCACTGCAATCCGATATCGTTGTCAACTATCTGACGTCTTATGGTTCCGAAGAGCAAAAGAAGCATTGGCTGCCAAAGCTGGTCTCCGGCGAGGTGATTACCGCGATTGCGATGACTGAACCTGGCACAGGTTCCGATTTGCAATCTATGCGCACGACAGCGAAGAAAGACGGCAATCATTACGTCATCAACGGGTCGAAAACCTATATCACTAATGGCCAGAATGCTGACCTGATTTTGGTCTGCGTCAAAACCGACACCGAGATTCAGCCGGCCTATAAGGGCATCTCCATCGTCCTTGTTGAGGCGGATCGTGAAGGTTTCAAACGCGGACGCAACCTCGATAAAATCGGCATGGACGAGGCGGATACGTCCGAGTTGTTCTTTGAAGATGTCCGCGTGCCAATGACCAACTGTCTGGGTGAAGAAGGCAAAGGCTTTATCTATTTGATGAGCGAGCTGCCACAGGAACGACTGTCGATTGCCGTGTCGGCGCAGGCCAGCGCGCAAAAGGCGTTTGACGACACCGTCGAATTTTGCCGCGACCGCAAAGCCTTTGGCAAAACGGTATTGGATTTCCAAAACACGCGCTTTGTGCTCGCGGACCTCAAGTCGAAACTGCAAGTCGGCTGGGCGCACCTCGACTGGGCACTGGCGCGGCATTTGAAAAAAGAGCTGACGCCGGAGGAAGGCGCGGCGGCTAAGTTATGGCATACTGAGTTGCAATGGGAAGTGATGGACAAATGCCTGCAACTGCACGGCGGCGCTGGCTATATGAACGAATACGCCATCGCCCGAGCATGGCGCGCCGCCCGCGTAACGCGTATTTTTGGCGGCACGAATGAGATTATGAAGGAACTGATCGGACGCGGTCTTTAGTCCACAAAAACCGGTTTCCGTTTACCCATCTCGGCCATCACCGCTTCAATCTGGTTCGGCTTGCG
>JANMGR010000121.1:0-16180 GCA_031374785.1 Sphingomonadales bacterium
GGGTCGGCCAATATTCCTGATGGCGAATTGCTGAAAAAGCTGGCGCGGTTGGGGCTGGCCTTTGGCCCAGACACCAATGCCGAAACCGGGCCTGATTACACGCGGTATAAGCTGGAACTGCCGCGCGGCGATGATGAAATGATCGACGCTGCCTTAATGATTATGCGCGAAACGGCGAGCGATTTGACGCTTTCCAAAGCTGCAATTGATATGGAGCGCGGCGTCATATTGGCTGAAGCACCAACCCGCGACAGCCCGGGCATTCGCAACTTCCAAGCCTATATGAAAAATGCTGCACCCAATTCAAACGGCGGCAATGGGGTGTTCACTGACGATCAGAGTGACATCCAGAACGCACCTGCAGAAACGGTGCGGCGCTTTTACGAGCGCACATATCGCCCCGAAAATGCGACTTTGGTTTTGGTCGGGGATTTTGACGTCGGTGCTGTTGAACAGAAAATCAAAGCGCGCTTTAGCGATTGGCGAGGCAAAGGGACCGGCGGCGGCAATGTTTATGGGACAGTCGATGCAAACCAATCGGTTCGTTTTGGCAATTTCGTCAATCCCGGGATCGTAGAGGGCGTCGAGCTGGTTCGACTGGAACCCGTTGAGGCGTTTGAAAACACTGTCGAGGAATATCGTGAAGGCTTTTTGTCGCAGATATGGGAAATCGCACTTAGCAAACGATTGGACCAAGCGAGCCGCGCAACCGATAGCCGCGTTGCAACGGCGAGTGCCGGGACCGCGCCGCTTTTCCGCGCTGCCTATAACTTGGCGGTTTCCGCCGTTGTCAAAGACGGGGATTGGCAAAGCGCCTTGAAATTTGCCGAGCAAGAGTATCGCCGGATGATGGAGCACGGGCTTAACAAAGACGAAGTAGAGTTCGGGTTGCAACAATTGGCTGGAAGCTTGCAGGCTGCAGCGCAGAACGAAAGCAGCAGAACGCATGATAACCTTGCGACCGCTTTGTCCGACAAAAGTTTAACCCGCAGCTTGGTAATTTCGCCAAGCGCAAATCTTGCGATGTTTGGCGCGTTTAAGGACAAAATCACGCCCGAGATGGTGCATGCCCAGTTTAAGAAAGATTGGGGCAGCGGGGTCACCTACATCCATCTTGCGTCGAAAGCTCCGGTCGAAAATTTCACGGCCCTTGCGTCAGCTACGCTGGATGAAAGTCGTGCGATTGCGGTTGCTCCACTTGCCGAAGTCAAAATTGGCAAGTTCGCCTATAGCAATTTTGGCAAGGCGGGAAAAATTGCCAGCGATACGCAGAATGTTGAATTGGGTTTCCGTACGATCCAGTTTCGCAACGGCGTGATGCTGAACATCAAAAGAACCGATTTCGAACCCGGCAACGTGCATTTTACGGTGCGGATTGGCTCGGGCCTTGCCGGACAGAAAACGATGATTGCGGGCTTGCCCACCTTCATGGATGCAACATCGGCTCAAGACGGTCTAGCGGCGCACAGCGTTGATGAACTGCAAAGCATTATTGCCGGACGCAAAGTCAAAACGGGCCTGTCGTTTCGCCAACGCGACATTGCTTCCGTCGGCAGTGTTTCGCCGCAGGATCTGGCGTTCCAGATGCAGTTGATCGCGGCAACGGTGACAGCCTATGGCTATCGCGCAGAGACCGATCAAAGCTGGCAGTCGCTCGCGCCGGTTATCGAAGACCAGCTGACAACTAATCCCATGGCGGTGTTTCAAACCAAAGTGATTTCTATTCTTGCCAATGGTGACCCGCGCATCGCCAATGCCGATGTCGATGGCTTGTCCGACCGCAATATGGCCGAGTTGAAAGCCGTGTTGCAGCCCGAATTGACGAACGGACCGATTGAAATATCGCTCGTTGGCGATGTCGATGAAGCTGAGGCGATCAAAGCGATTGCGAGCACATTGGGTGCATTGCCCAAACGCAGCAAGGCCAAGCCGGTCGTGGGAATCACTTTTCCTAAAGACCGGACACCGCGCGTGTTGACGCATAAGGGTAAGGATGATCAGGCGGTGCTATTGCTTAACTGGCCCGCGGCTGATGACAGCGATCAACGCTCAACCGCTGCGCGTGATTTGCTGGGCGGGGTTTTGCAAAACGAGATGCGCGCTGTGTTACGCTCAAAGCTTGGCGCGACGTATTCGCCAGACGCGATCTCGATCCCGTCCAACGCCTTTCCAGGCTATGGCTTTTTCTTGACTGTGGTTACGACAACGCCGGAAAATATGGACATGGTGAAATCCGAATTGCTGTCGATTATTGATCGGTTGCGGGTTGAAGGGACAACCGAGGATGCCTTATTGCGCGTTCGTCAGCCGATACTGGAACGCTTTGCAGCACAGGAACGATCAAACAGCAGCTGGTTGACCGCCATATCAGAGGCGCAAAGTAGGCCTGAACGGTTGGGTCGCAGAGCTAAGCGCACCGAAATCTGGTCGTCGATAACGCCCGCCGATGTGCAAAAAGCAGCGCAGGATCATTTGAAGGCCGATGCAGCACTTGAAATCCGCATTGTCAGCGAGGCTGTCGCAGCAAAAGCGCCTGCTGCCGAATAAATAAACCGGGCGGCTTCCCTATCGAAAGCCGCCCGGCTCACCCGAAAATCGGCTGGGGAGCGTGATTTTCAGTCGACTTATTCGTCCGCCTGTTCCTGCATCCGCTTGATCTGCTTTTCCAGACTGTCCAAAACCGATTTACGCGTTGCAGCAGGAATATCCTCGTCATTTTCGATTTCGGCACGGGCTTCGCGTAGGCCCTGAATAGCCTCGGCGCGGGCCAGCTTTGCTTGGCCTTTTCCGCACATGACGATGCGGACACGCGATTTGTTCTTACCGTCAAAGCCAGAGACGTCCGTTGCTACAGGCTGACCATCCTCGCAATTTTTGGTAATTTCGCTGATGTCGATATCGGGGATATAGGATGCGACATCCATATCGCGGACGACTGCAATCGCGTGTGCCCGTGCTGCTTCGGCTTCACCGCGCGTCGCCTCGGCCTGACCACGATCCGCTTCCGCTTGGCCACTATCGGCTTCGGCCTGAGCCCGCGACAGATCCGCATCGTCGACCATCTTTTCAACCTCGGCATCGGTCATTTCTTTGTTGGAACGCAGAATTATGGTCTTGCCGTCGCGTTTGATGGTTTTGACAAATGGCGTGTCTGTATCGCCGCCAAGGTTGATCGTCTGTATGTCGCCCGCACCGTTCTTCAGGATAACAATTTTAGTTTTGTGCTTTTCAACTTTTGAACTGTTGTTCTCGGCCACCGGCTGATCCTCGGCGAATACCGGAACCACAGTGGCGGTCAGTGGCAAAGCAATCGCGGCGGCTGCAAATATCGCGGCGCGGCCAGTCCAAAGGCGGCGTTTGCTGGTGTCTTTCATCATCAATCTCCTCAATCGTTCTATGATATTTCGCGGGCTGTTTTGCGCCATCGCCATTGCCAGCGCAGGCATCCGGTCGGCCGATGCGGCGCGAGCCAAGGCGCGGCCATAATGTTGGCGTGTTCCAGTATCAGTGCCTGCCAGAACACGCGCATCGCACGCAGCCTCTTGGTCAAAACGAAACGCGCTCCATGCGAACCAGGCCAGCGGGTTAAACCATGACAGGCATAGGAACAGGAATGCGGCGAGGTTGGCATAGAGGTCGCCAGCACGGTGGTGTGCCAATTCATGCGCCAATGCGAGGTCGCGTTCCGGCGGTGCAAAAGTGCGCGTGAAATGGTCAGGCACCGCGATGTAGCGACGAAACAGCCCAAAGGCCAAAGGGCCGCCGATCCGGTCGCTTTGGATTACACGGATGTCGCCGATCCGGTCAATCTCTGTAGCGTCGGCGAGCATTTCGTCACGCAGCGAGCAGTATCGCACCATCTGTACGATAAACAGCAACGCCGCCCCGCCGAGCCAGATCGACAGGCCCAAAGCGAGCCAATTGAAGCTGGCTTCGGTCGTGGCAATTTGGCCATAGGTTGCCGGGGTGGCGCGGATGCCTTCCATAAAGGCGTTTGCGGCTGGCGCAGCGGGGACCGTCACTTCTTCGGTCAGCACCGGCATAAACAACCGCGCGGCAGGCAGTAGCCACAGCCAATAGGTGACGCTCGGGCCGAAATGCCGGGCGACGCTGCCTCGGATTATCAGGACCAACAGCAGTAAAGCACTCGATGCGATTAGCGTATCGAAAAGCCACTCAGTCATGATTTCATCTCCCGCAGCAGACGTTCAATTTCGGCAATATCATCACCCGATAGCTTTTCCTGTTCAGCCAAATGCGCGACCAGCGGCATCAACTTGCCGCCAAAAAACCGGTCGACCAAGCGGCGCGATTCGCCGGTGACATAGGCGTCGCGTTCGACGAGCGGAACATACAAGAAGCGGCGTCCATCGAGATGATGCCCAATCGCGTTTTTGGTAACAAGCCGCGACAGCAAAGTTTTCACCGTCGCCAACGACCAATCGCGCCGCGACGCCACACGGCCCGAAACTTCAGTGGCGGTCAGCGGAGATTCCTCCCACAATACCTCCATCACCGCGAGTTCCGCGTCGCTAATCCGTTCTGTTGGTTTTGAACCCATCGCCGACTCCTTCGCCTTATTGATTACAGGCGTAGTCGTTTCGATTACAAGTGTAAATAGTGAATTTCGACGAACGGCATTGGGCAGCGGACAAGCGTTTATAGGTCAGTTGGATCTGAGCGACGTTTCAATCTGCTCCAATAACCACACCTTCGCCAGTGCATCGGCGAAGCTATGCGATGTTGTCGCGCATTTGTGCAACCCGACCTCTCGCCGCGCTTTGACATCAGCAAAGACGTTGGAATTCCAAGCCGCAATAAATGCCAAAGCTGTCGTATCGCGGTCTGCGATCAACAGCATCGCGGGCAGGGAACTGTTTGTAAGCGCCGCCGCCAAACGCTCGGCAAGGCCTGTCGGCTTGTCCGGCTGTGCAGCCTTGGCTAACCCGCCCGCCAGTTTCCGCAGATTGATTTTGCCAGTGAAAAAGTCAATCACGCTACGCGGGTTTTTCAACCGGTTCCAATAGCGCGCGCGCACAGCGGCACTGGTTGGCGGGGTGCTGGATTCGTCAGATGCGTTTTCGATCACCCAGGGGTTTGCAAGGATCAAGGCGTCAATGGCGACACCTTCGTGGAACAACGCTAGTGCAGTTGCCGCGTCGCAATTTCCAAATGCGACTATTCTTTGCATGTCCGGGGCTTCGCGTCGGAAAGCCGAAACGGCGACGGATATGTCAGCAATGCTGCTTTCAAAACCCCCATTGTCACCCTCGCTGTCGCCAATCCCACGCCGGTCATAGCGAAAGACGGGGTAGCCGAGCCCCACGAAATGCGCGGCCATTGTGGCTTGCCCCGCATGGGCACCACTGCGGATTTCATTACCGCCGCTGACGATGAGTAGGCCGGTCGAGTGTGACCCTTCATCCAAGGTCGCAGCAAGCTGAGCGCCTTCACAATCGAAGCCGATCATCCGCCGCATGATGCACTCCAGTGGTCAAGGTCGGCGGCGATGTTCGCGGCAAAGTTTGCGTCGTCTTGTGGTTCGGCACGAAGCCATAAGGGGGAACCAACAATGTCTTCGCCCAGTTTGCGCTCGACAAAATTGGCGTGCGTTACCGGTTCTGCAACAGCAAGCTGTGCAACCATATTGGCACCCAGCATATTGCCAGCGAGTTCTATGGGAGCGGCTTCAGCCTGCGCCAACAGCTGCGCTTCGGTTGTGCTATTCCCCGCTTCCTTCTCGCCTGCAATTCGAGTGCGGATCATCGTTTTTAACAAAGAAGCACCTTTGACCGGCGCTAGCCGCCAATGGGGCAGGTCGGCGCAGCTGTTGTCTATTAACGCCGCGCCGCGCATCGATGCGATATGCGTCACTGCCAATTGAGTTGCACATGCTGTAACAGCTTCGCGCCAGCTATTAAGGCCTTGCTTCTCCAACAGCGCAAGACTTTCATTGCAGCCGGGCAAGTCAATCAATACACTGCCGACACCACGCCCCGCTAAATCGCGCATCGACGTTACCAGCACGCTTCGCATACGGTTCATTTCATCGAACAACGGCGGGATAATCAGGATGCGCCGCGCTCTATCGCTGCCAAAGCTCAGGCAAAACTCGTCATGCCCGGCAAACCGATAGGTGAGATATTCCGGCGCAGTCACATTATTATCCTTGAGGGCCAACCTTGGCCTTTGCAAAGGCGACGAGGCTGCCGAAACTTTCAAACAAATCGCCGTCAACATCATCATCGTCGATCATGATGTCCAGCCGGTCTTCCATCTCGGTAAGCAAGCCAGCAACCGCCATCGAATCCAGTTCGGGCAACGCGCCGAACAACGGCGTGTCATCGGTCATCGCAGCGACGGTGGCCGGGGCAACGCCCAGCACATCGATCAGCAATTCTCGGATAGTATTTTCAGTTTCGTCGGCAATAAAAGGCATATTTACGTCACTCACAGTTTAGAAGCGCGGTAAGCGCGAAGATGGCGGATGGCAATGTGCGGCCAATTGGCGGGATGGTTTGGCCAGAACAATTCCAGCCGATACCGCGGACGCACCTTTTCCATCCATTCGGCCTTATAGGCGTCATTGCCGGTGCCAAAATCGATCATATCAACATGGTCAACATCGATGACATGTTGAAACAACGCAGCGGACAGCAACGTGCCCGGCGACGCCTGCATATGCCGTTCGTCATGTGCTAGCTTGTGAATAAGCGCTGCGCCGTTTTCGACGGTCCAGAATTGCGCCGCAACGGGCACGCCATCAATATAGGCAAGACCGATGCGCAACGCGCCCGCAACGCTTTCCCGCTCCGCCAATTGCCGAAGAAATTCCGGGCTGCCTTCATGCGGTTTCCAGCTACGGGCATAGACCCGTTCATAATCGGCCCAGCTATCGGGTTGATATTCGCGTTCGATGCGGATCGTGACGACCCCCGATTTGCCTTTGCGCTTTACGGTGTTTTTTAACCGGCTGGGTCGGCTTTCCCAATAGGCGTCAAAGCTGCGGCCTTTGACGTCTAGGATGTGGTTCTCGTCGCATTGTTCGCTGAACACAGTCCAGCCCGCTTGGCGGAACGCGTTGGTGATAAGCGTGGCGCTATGGTCCTCGTTGGGGAGTGGAGCCAAGGTTAGACGCCGTGCCCGCTTTTGCAGCGTTAATGCAGCCTCACGCAGCAAAGCCAGCTTCGCTACTTCGCTCAGTTCGCGGTTAAAAATTGGCCGCCAGTGGAAATTATACCAATTGGCCAGCGAAGCATAATAGCCGCTGCTGTGTTCCATCAACGGCAACCACAACACCGCGTCATCATCCTGCGCACTAACCAGCAGCGGCTCCTTATCGCGCAATGCCATACGGTGCAAAGTCTCAAGCCATTCCAACCGGTCAAACAGCGACGCTTGCCGGTCGCGATCAAGCGCACCGGCTGCTGCTGCTTGCGCAGTCAGGAAATTATCGTGATATTCACCTTTCACCGGCAAATTCGCCCCCGATTAACCCTACACCCTAACTAAATGGCCCAATGACAAACGCTTTTCCAGCCTTTCCACTCGATCATCTTCCCTTGCGCGGTGCACCGGACAGCCCGGCGCTCCGCATCAAGACCTGCGTCTATAGTTATCAGACGTTAAACATCCGTGTCGGTCGGCTGGCAAAATTTTTGGCCGATCAAGGGTTTGTGGCGGGTGACCGCGTAGCGACGTGGCTGCCGAAAACGGAATTGGCGTGTTTGATGCCGCTGGCGGCGGTGCGTGCAGGGCTGGTGCATGTGCCGGTCAATCCGTTGCTGAAGCCGGCGCAGGTGCGGCATATATTGGAGGACAGCGGGGCAAGGGGGTTGGTGACGGCAGCGGCTCGGGTGGGGCAGTTGCAGGCAAGCTGGGGCGAGAATTTACCGTTAGTGCTGAGCCTGTCGAAGCACGGTTTGGATAGCCCGCACTTCGACAAGCTCAGCGCTAACGGTGTTTTATGTTTTGAAGATTCCGAAATTCTAGCCATCTTAGATGATGAGAAATCTGGGTCTCTCCCACCGCTCCCCATCAAAACCGACACGAACACCCTAGCCGCGATCCTCTACACCAGCGGTTCCACCGGCCGCCCCAAAGGCGTCATGCTCAGCCACGCCAACCTGTCGCTGGGCGCAGTCAGCGTGGCCCAATATCTCGGGCTAGCCGCAGACGATGTAACGCTCGCGGTGCTGCCGCTCAGCTTTGACTATGGCCAAAACCAGATGCTCTCGACTTGGCAAGCGGGCGGCTGCGTTGTGCCGCTCGACTACCTGACGCCGCGCGACGTGATAAAGGCTTGCGCCAAACACGGCGTGACAACGCTCGCCGCCGTCCCGCCTTTATGGGTGCAATTGGCCGAGCAGCAATGGCCCGCAGAGGCTACCACCAATATGCGCCGCCTCACCAACAGCGGCGGCGCCTTAACGCCTAGCCTCGTCAAAATGCTGCGGAGCATTTTTGGTTCACGCACCCGCATTTTTGCAATGTACGGCCTGACCGAGGCGTTTCGTTCGACCTATCTCGATCCCGATTTAATCGACGCCAACCCGACCAGCATGGGCAAAGCGATCCCCTTTGCCGAAATCATGGTGGTGGCAAAGGACGGCAGCGAAGCAGCTCCCAACGAACATGGCGAGCTGGTCCACGCAGGGCCATTGGTGGCGCACGGCTATTGGCAAGACGCCGAAAAAACCGCCGCGCGCTTCAAGCCAGTGCCCGATTGGTCGCACTACGGCGGGATGGCGGCCTGGTCCGGCGACACCATCTGGCGCGACGAAAACGGCTTGCTCTATTTCGTCGGCCGCGACGACGCGATGATCAAAACCAGCGGCAACCGCGTGGCGCCCACGGAGGTGGAGGAAGCCGCCATCGAAAGCGGCATAGTGGCTGAGGCCTGCGCGCTTGGCCGGAAAGACGAACGGCTTGGTGAAGCGATTGTGCTATTTGTGCGGGCTTTGGGTGCAGCGGATGAAGCGGTGCTGGCGGCGCATATGAAGGCGACTTTGCCCAATTTCATGCAGCCAGCGGATTATGTGTGGCTGGAGGAGTTTCCCAAAAACGCCAATGGGAAGTTGGATAGGGATGGGTTGAAGGGGATGATTTAATTCATTAAATCGTATGCTACTTATAACATCGGCACTACGTAGATTTAATTAGCGATGCATTGTCCCCACTAGCGCCTTGTATCCCCGCGCCCGGGCTTTGGCATCCGCTCGACCACATGAGTTTTGGGATGCGATTGCGCTGTCGAAACCTTCGTGAGGCGACCGGTTGTTGCGTTTCGACCGATAGGAAAGGTCTTTGCTTCACGTGCCATAATGTTTATTCCTAATTAATTAAGCTCAAGCTGTTCGTTGGTAAACAATATGCGCGCCCGACGACAGGAACCAAGCGACATTTCCTGTCCGGGACAAAGAAAAGATCGAACACAAAATTTTCGCATTCAACGATTATTAATAGAGCTTTGCTTAGCGTCAAACCACCCCTGCTTTTATAAAAAATAATTTCTGTCTTTCCAAAACTTGCCGACTCTGGTTTTAGAAATGCCTGCCGAAATTCTTGGCGGGCAACAACGCGAAACATCGTAGGCAGTTTTTGCAATGCCCTGGTAAGTCCAATAATTTCATCGTCTTCGTGGTGGAGCATTCTGCGTCCTCATTGCGCCCGATTTGACTACATCTGTTTACTGCCCTCCCTCAGTCATAGATTATACTCAGTATAATTACACGGCTGAGCAGGCACGTCAACACATTTTTGATGTATATAAAGCGCATAATAGTTCGTTAAAAAATGTTAGAAAAATGCTTGTCAAGAGCACAAAATGTGCTAATAACATGTCTATGAAGCACATAAGGGTTGACAAACTTGTCTTCAAAAGCTATTTGGCTGCGCCTTTGGGCCACGCCCACCTGCTGCTATGCAGCTGTCTTAGCATGACTGCGTCAACTCTCCTTAATTCATCGACAGAGAAAAGGAGCCGCGTATGTCCAAAAGGATCAACATAGAAGTTAGCGACGAGGTTGCTGAACTGCTTAACAGAGTGGCGGAGCACCAGCAAACCACAATGACTGATATTGTGCGCCGTGCGTTAGCAGTTCTTAAGGCTGCGGAAAAGCAGAAGGCTCGAGGAATTGAGCATTTCGGTTTTGCGCGAGATGCTAATATGCTTGACGTCGAATTGGTTGGGTTACTCGACTAATGACTGCCAGTAGTGATATTCGAGGCAAACCAGAACGCGAGGATGTTTCGCGCCTTCTGACCAGCGATCAAGTGATGGTCACAGAAGGAAAGGCCGAGACAGAAGCGGTAGCTTTGGCACGCCTTAAATATGACAACGCCAGATTTATTGTTGTTGCTATTGCTGCAACTTTAATGGTCACGCTTGTTGCTGCGTTTTTAATATACATCTATCCATCAGCAACAACTGATGCTCAAGGGAAAATAGTTACTGCAGCAACTACGATTATATCGGCAGCGATTGGAGTTTTTGTTGGAAAGAAAATTTGAACTGAATTCTTCAGATTTAAGTAAAATTTAACCCACTGAAAAAAGGAGCCAAAAGGCTCCTTTTTTTTGAAGCCGTACGTTGCTTAACACTATAGTAATTAGCTCGGGACAGAGTGATACGGGGGCGATTAAGTCGACCTATGCTGAGTATGTTATCCTTGCGCCTACTGCAGAATTAGTGGCCGCACACTTGCACCATATTATCGAAGGCTTTACGCCTTTGGGGTATGGAAAGCGCATGAAACCGACCGGCCCTATCCCTCCCTATTTCGCCGCCATAAACGGCGAGCTTGCGATTGGCGGCAAGACGGCGTCTGCGTTGGTCGCAGAGGCGGGGGACACGCCTTTGTTTGTGTATTCGACGGATGCTCTGACGCGGCGGATCGCCGAGTTGCGCGCAGCGTTGCCGAGCCAATTATCGCTGCATTATGCGATGAAGGGTAATCCTTTTCCGCCGTTGCTCGAATGGATGCGTGATCGCGTGGATGGCTTTGACGTTGCCTCTGGCGGCGAGTTGAAGCTGGCGATGGCGGCGGGGGTTTCGCCGGATAAGATCAGCTTTGCAGGGCCGGGCAAGCGCGACCGGGAGTTGGAGTTGGCGATTGCCAACGGTGTCACGCTGAACTGCGAATCCGAGGGCGAAGCGAGGCGCGCTTTTGCAATTGGGGATCGGCTAGGCGTAACGCCAAAGCTGGCGATCCGCGTGAACCCAGACTTCGACCTGAAAGGGTCGGGCATGAAAATGGGCGGTGGGGCAAAGCAGTTTGGCGTTGATGCTGAGCGGGTTCCGGCGCTGATCCGCGCGATACTTGATGCCGGGGCCGAATGGCGCGGCTTTCATATTTATGCAGGGTCGCAGGCCTTGGATGCCAATTCGATTATCGCGATGCAGGCGCAGACTTTGGCTTTGGCGGGGGAGCTGGCCGATGCAGCGGGCGCGTCGCCTCCGCATGTCAATCTGGGTGGCGGCTTTGGTATTCCCTATTTTCCGGGTGATAAGCCGGTTGATCTAGGCGCAGTTGGAGGGGCGTTGGGGCAGGCGCTATCGGCACTACCCGACATCCTGAAAAACACCCATTTCTGCATTGAGCTTGGCCGCTATTTGGTGGGTGAGGCGGGGGTCTATCTCTGCCGGATCATCGACCGCAAAGTCAGCCACGGCGACACCTTCCTTGTCACCGACGGCGGCTTGCATCACCAATTGGCCGCATCGGGCAATTTCGGCACCGTCATCCGCCGCAACTATCCGGTGGCGATTGCGAACAAGTTTGACGCGGAGCCGGTAGAAGTCGCTAGCATCGTTGGTTGCCTGTGCACGCCGCTGGACCTGCTATCCAACCAACCATTATTGCCGCGCGCCGATGTTGGAGATCTGGTCGCGATATTCTGTGCAGGGGCCTATGGTGCCAGCGCCAGCCCTGCAAACTTTTTGGGGCAGGGTGCTGCGCTGGAGATGTTGGTTTAGGCCAACAATATTTTTCCGTTTGCCCTGAGTGCTGCTGAAGCCGCAGGCAGAAGCAGTGTATCGAAGGGCCTGCGCGCTTCGATACGGCACTTCGCTGACGCTCAACACCTAATCAGCACAAACGGATTGGGGGTGTTTCAGGATAACGGACCACTGTCGTTTGTTATCCTGAAACAAGTTCAGGATGACGAAATCTGGATGTTGATAGACAGTGTGGGGAAGATGAGCTTACGGCTCTAACCAACCTTAGAGGCTTCACCCAAAATCAACGGTTCGGCTTTGCTCATGTCCACCGTCGTTTTGTGGATGTTGGGGGCCACGCTGCCGCGATGTTTGAACTTGCCCTCAACTTGCCCGCCCGGAGCAATCGTCAAATTCTGATAGACAACATCGCCAGTGATGCGTGCGCTGGCCTCAATAATCAGATCGGCGGCCTCAATCGAGCCTTCGACTTTTCCCGATAGCCGCGCAGTTTCAGCAACGACTTTGCCCATGATGACGCTGCCTTCTCCTTGGACTAACGAGCCGCAAACGACGTCACCTTGGACTTTGCCGTCAATGTGCAGATCGACCTTTGCCGTCAGATTGCCGACGATTTCGACATCCGATGCGATCATCGAAAATGTATGGCCGGAATTACGCATATTATTTTGCGCCTGCGGTCCGCCCGGCAGTCCGGTTTCCGGCGACGGCTTGGATTTCGAGAACATCGGGATTTGCCTCCAGAAACTTCATTGGGTTAATAGCTTGGCCATTCATGCGGACTTCGAAATGCAGATGCGAACCGGTTGAGCGGCCTGTGCTGCCCATACGTCCTATCTGTATCCCGCGAGCTACCTTTTGACCAAGTGTAGCATTAAATCCAGACATGTGCGCGTATCGCGTTACCAAGCCGTTAGCATGTGTGATTTCGATGCAGTTACCATAGCCACCCTGCCAGCCTAGCGCTGTGATGACACCGTCTGCTGCCGCCAAAATCGGAGTGCCAATCGGGCCTTTGAAATCAAGTCCGCTGTGCATCGCACCGCCTCCGGTAAACGGATCGCTGCGATAGCCAAAGCCGCTGGACATCAGCATGACAGATGCTGGCATACTGGTGGGGATGCCTGCCAGCGCGCGTTCCATTGCCTCCATTTGCTCAACCGCTGCGAACATTTTGGTGAAGCGCGGGTCGCGGACTATCTTTTCTTTTTTGCCGAAAAACGGGATGAACGGACCGCCCATGCCTTCTTGCGTTTCGGATGCGAGCGATTTGGGATCAAGTCCGAATTCGCGGATCGCAGCTGCGGCCTTTTGTGAACGAGTAAGTGCGATGCGGGTTAGATGTTCGGCAAGCGCCACTTGGCGTGCCTCTACAGCGGCAAGACGAGCGGCTTCAGGAAGGGCGGCGCCAATTTTCTTGGCTGTCTCAGCGCCCGAGCCAGCCTCGGTCGGTGGCGGAACATCGCCGCCAAATTGCTCAACGGCATCTTCAACCATTTTTTGCCGCGATTCGAGTTCGCCAGCAACCTTGTCGACCGACTCGCGATATTTGGAAATGCGTTCTTGGTCGGATTCGACGCGGTCTTGTTCCGCGTTCAGCGCCAACCGCTCCACCGAAACGCTGACCTGATTGATCATCATTCCAAGGGTAATGACAAGCCATATGCCGACGACAGACGCGGCAACGGTAGCAACACGGCGTTGCAATTTCGCAGAAATGCGAAGAAACCGGACTTGTCCGTTGGCGCGCATAAAAAATTCGCGATCAACAAACCACCCGGCCAACCGGTTTTTATAACCGGCCCATTTGGCCAATAGCGACACGACCCACCCCATTTTTTTATTTTGGTGAGCGCCGCGTAGCAGATTGGTTGGCCTGTGACGAATCACACAGGCAGGACTCGTGATGAATCGAGTGAGTCTCGCGCCGAGTCGATATCGATTGCGGGATTTTGTCTGTCCTGCGGTGAACATAGTTTTTAATGAAACAGTCATTTTTCATAAAAATCACAATTTCACAAACAGTTGCGACGATTCGCCGGAAGTTACAGTTTGCACACCATAAATCCGCGCCGCGTTGTGGCTTTTGTTTCTCCAGATGCTTGCCTACATGGCTGGTATGACTACCGATTTCGCTCCTCTTGTGCTCGATATGACGACGCGCGCGCGGTCTGCCGGACGGGTGCTGGCATCGGCTTCTGATGGCAAGAAAGCCGACGCTTTGCGAAAGGCAGCAGCACAGCTTCGTTCGGCGCAAACTGGCATATTGTCGGCCAATGCGCAGGACATGGAGGAGGGTCGTGCAAAAGGGCTTTCGCCAGCGATGCTCGACCGATTGCTGCTCGATGCAGAACGGTTGACGGGCGTCGCTAATGCAGTCGAGGCTGTTGCAGCGTTACAAGATCCCGTTGGCAACATTATCGACGAGACCTGCCGCCCCAATGGTTTGCTAATGCAGCGTGTGCGCGTTCCAGTAGGCGTCATCGCGATCATTTACGAAAGCCGCCCCAATGTGACGGTTGATGCCGCCGCCTTAGCATTGCGCTCTGGCAATGCCGTAATTCTGCGCGGTGGCAGCGAAGCGGCGCATAGCAATCGCGCGTTACACGCGGCGTTTGTTGCGGGCTTAGCTGAAGCAGGCCTTCCTGCCGATGCGGTGCAGTTTGTGCCGGTGCAGGACCGCGAAGTTGTTGGCGAACTGCTGCGTGCGCAGGGGCAAGTCGATATGGTGATCCCGCGCGGCGGCCGTTCGCTGGTCGAGCGCGTGCAAAACGAGGCGCGCGTGCCGGTCCTCGCGCATCTTGACGGTATCTGCCACACGTATGTCCACGCTGCAGCCGATCCCGCGATGGCAGAGGCGATTGTCGTCAATGCCAAGATGCGGCGCACAGGGATTTGCGGGTCGCTGGAAACGGTGCTGATTGATCAGGATTATCCGCAAGCCGCGCGGTTACTTGGCAAGTTGTTGGACGCAGGCTGCGAAGTCCGCGCCGATGATATGTTGATGGAATTGGACGCGCGCACCGTATCGGCCGAAGAAGCCGATTGGGGCACCGAATATCTCGACAGCATCATCTCTGCCAAAATGGTGTCGGGCGTTGAAGAGGCGGTGAACCACATCGCTCGTTACGGCTCGCAACATACCGAGGCAATCATCACCGCCGATCAAGCAGCTGCGGATCAGTTCCTTGCCGAATGCGACAGTGCGATAGTTATGCACAACAGCTCAACCCAATTTGCAGATGGCGGCGAATTCGGCCTCGGCGCGGAAATCGGGATCGCTACAGGTCGCCTCCATGCGCGCGGTCCAGTGGCGCTAGAGGGGCTTACGACCTATAAATGGATCGTGCGCGGAAACGGACAAATCCGGCCTTGAATCATTTGTATACAAATGATACATACGCCCGAATGAACAAGTCAGCAGTCATCACCGCTCGATTGGATGAGGCAACTTTGGCGCTCGTCGACCAAGTTGCCAAATCCCAAGGTCGCTCCCGCTCGTGGTTTGTTGCTCGCGCTGTTCAGGAAGTTGCGGAGAGCGAAGCTGAGCTTTTAGCGCTCATTCAAGAGGGCGAAGATGCCGTTTCGTTGGGCAACATTATCTCGCATAAGGACGTGATGGTTGAACTTGACCAAATGATCGATGCACACAAGGCACGATGCGCGACATAATCTGGTCAGGTCCTGCGCTTGGGGACCTACGCCGAATTTCTGCGTGGCTTATGGAAAATGCGGACCCTGATACAGCGGTGTGGATTTTGACTGCGATCCGTTCAGCCTGCACCTCGCTTGAAAACTTTCCTTTGCGTAGCCCATTGCTCAAACAAGGTCACCGGAAGTTGCGCGTCAAAGGGACACGTTATCTTATTATCTACCGCGCCGTTGATACCGGGATTGTTGTGACACGGGTTTTCCATGCCCGTGAAAATTGGCAGATGGACGTTTGACCACCACCGGCCTTCTCGGCGGATCGTTCAATCCCGCACATAATGGGCACCGCGATATCAGCCTGTTTACGATTGAGGCTCTGGGGCTGGATGAGCTCTGGTGGCTGGTGTCACCGGGCAATCCGTTGAAGGCCAAAGCCGATATGGCGCCGCTACCCGCTCGGTTGGCATCGGCACAGAATAGGACGCGGCGTAGTGCGATCCGGGCGACCGCGATTGAGCAGCAACTCGGCACGCGCTACACCGTCGATACGCTGCAAAAACTGATCCGGCG
>JANMGR010000143.1:0-15634 GCA_031374785.1 Sphingomonadales bacterium
ACCTGCGGGGCGAAGGCCGGGGACGACGAAGAAGCCGTCTTTCCAGCTTTTTTTGACCGCTTTGACTTCATGACCCGAACAGACAATGCCATCCAAGCCGGCCTCTTGTGCCAAGGCGGCGAGGCGAGCGACTTGCAGGGCCGGGTCGTCGGACACGCCGACGCGGCTTAGGTCGTGGTCGTCAAGGCTGGTCAGCACCGTGACCGCGACCACCTTCGTGTGCAAACCAGCCGCGGCCTTTGCATCCTCCATCATCGCCCGGCCGCCGGATGCGTGGATGGTGACGATGGCCGGTTCCAGCACATTGATCGCCTGTATCGCTTTAGCAACAGTGTTGGGGATGTCGTGCAGTTTCAGGTCGAGGAAAATCGGCAGACCCAGTTTTTGCACTTCATGCACGCCGTGATTGCCATTGGCGCAGAAAAATTCGAGGCCCAATTTAACGCCGCCGACATGGGCTTTTACCTTTTTAACGAGAGCTAGCGCGTCGTTTAAATACGGTGTGTCGATGGCTACATAAAGCGGATTGCTCATAACGCACCTGCGCTTTCGGGCATCGCGGCGCGCGTCTGGCTCATATCCAACGGGGCAGGGCGCGCCGAACCCTCTAGCGACATGATACGGCGACGCAGCCGAAAGCTTTGCGTTCTGTGCAAGATATACAGCGGCAGAAAACCGATGAGGAACGATAGAGCGATCAAAGCGGGCAGTTTGGTATCCAGCCACAGGCCGCCCCATAGGCGCACCGAAACCGGCTGCCAGTTATTGACCGCGAACACGACGAAACCGACGAGGAATATGACCCAGAACAAAGTCTTTAGAAATGACATGGTTGTGGCTTCCTTTGTGGCGTTGGTGGCTATCGTAGGGGAAGCTTGGGGGAGTTTCTAGTGTTCAATTCGGCGTAAAACCATTCCTCTCCAGTGGGAGAGGATATGGAGCCTTAGCGCCAAAGGCGGTTAGGCGGAGTTGGTGAGGGGTTGTGTGCTATCGAGAGAACTCAACCCCTCACCCAGCTTCGAGTAAGCAGCACAGCTGCTAACTCTGCGCAACCCGTGGAGCCTCTCGGACCAGTCCGGGGGACTGGTCCCTCCACGCCCACTGGAGAGGGACTTTTACCCAAACACCCTTTGGAATATCGTATCGACATGCTTCAAATGATAACCAAGGTCGAATTTCTCTTCGATGTCTTGTGGCGACAGCGCCGCCGTCACATCCGCGTCAGCTTTCAACAATTCTAACAGCGACAATTCGCCATCCGATTCCCAGACCTTCATCGCATTGCGCTGCACCAGAACATAGCTGTCCTCGCGGCTGACGCCCGCTTGCGTCAACGCTAGCAGCACGCGTTGCGAGTGAACGAGCCCGCCCATCTTGTCCAAATTCTTTTGCATACGCGCAGGATAGATCAGCAGCTTATCGATCACGCCGGTCAAGCGGCCCAGCGCGAAATCGAGCGTGATTGTCGCGTCAGGGCCGATATAGCGCTCAACAGATGAGTGCGAAATATCGCGTTCGTGCCACAACGCGACGTTCTCCAAAGCAGGCACAACGGCACTGCGCACCATGCGCGCAAGGCCGGTCAGATTCTCGGTCAGTATCGGGTTGCGCTTATGTGGCATCGCCGACGAACCTTTTTGTCCCGGAGAGAAATACTCCTCAGCCTCCAACACTTCGGTACGCTGCAAATGGCGGATTTCAACCGCAAGCCGCTCAATCGATGAAGCAATCACTCCCAATGTGGCAAAATACATCGCATGGCGATCGCGCGGGATGACTTGGGTTGAAACAGGCTCAACCGACAGGCCCAACTTGGCCGCAACATGCTCCTCAACCTTTGGGTCGATATTGGCAAACGTGCCAACCGCACCTGAAATCGCGCAGGTCGCAATGTCTTTGCGCGCCGCGATCAGCCGGTCTTTGCAGCGCGAAAATTCCGCATAGGCCTCCGCCATTTTCAGGCCGAACGTTACCGGCTCCGCATGGATACCGTGGCTGCGCCCGATGCATGGGGTCATTTTATGTTCGAACGCGCGGCGTTTGATTGCCGCCAGCAACGCATCTAGGTCGGCGAGCAACAGGTCGGATGCCTCTGCCAATTGCACTGCAAGACAGGTGTCGAGCACATCAGAACTTGTCATCCCTTGGTGCATGAACCGAGCCTCATCGCCCACTTGTTCAGAAACCCAAGTCAAGAACGCGATCACATCATGCTTAGTCACAGCCTCAATTGCATCAATCGCTGCAACGTCTATCGCAGGCTTCGTCGCCCACCACGCCCACAGCGCATCCGCCGCCGATTTGGGGACTACGCCTAGGTCCGCCAACGCCTCGGTCGCATGTGCCTCAATCTCAAACCAGATTTTAAACCGGTTCTCCGGCTCCCAAATGGCAACCATGTCGGGGCGGGAATAACGCGGGATCATATTGCGGGCTTTCTGAATGGGTTCTTAGAGTCGGGCTGGCGCCTAGCAGATGCACCAAAAATGCAAAAGGGGCGGAACCTATCGATCCCACCCCTTTAATTTTTGGATATGCCGCCTTGATTAAAACGTAGCAGAAATGCGGCCATAGAGGAATCGACCGTTAAATCCGAACGGAGAAAAGCCGGAATAGGGCAGATAGCCAGAGTTCACCGGATAGGTACCGCCCGTTGGACGTGCGCCCTGCGGACGGGCATCGGGATAGACGTCGAACAGGTTGTTTGCACCGACAGCAAGCTCGAACTGGCCCATAAACGTATAGCGGACCTCAAGATCCGATATCCATTTGGGACGCAGCACTAGATCGTCAGGTCCTAAGATACGCAGGCTGGCTGGATCAGCAATCGGCGCTGCCGCATCAGGCGAGATCACTTCGCCATAACGGGTGTTGCGGAAGGTGATGCCAAACGCGCCTATTTTACCATCAGCACTCAACACCATCTTATCCGAAGGCTGGCCCTCAGTGAAGCGGATGCCCTCTACGCGGCCGAACAGGTTGAGGCCGGGGATAGAGGCAAGCGGTCCAAGTGCGGCAATACGTTTATTAATCGTCGTATCATTGAGGTTATATGCCGCGGTCAGTGTCCAGTCACCAAAGCCGCCGGTTCCAAAGCGGTATGTCGCAACAGCGTCGATGCCTTGCGTTGTCGTATCAAGTCCGTTGATAAAGAACCGCGCAGCGCCAACGTTTTGGAAACCGTTTGTGTCGAGGATGGCCTTAACAGCGGCTTGAATCGCAGCCGAACCGGTTCCAGCAGCGCCCAAATTCTCAGTCAAAACAATACGGTCATCGATTTTGATTTTGTAATAGTCGATCGTCAGGTTCAGACCATCGGTTGGCTGCATTGTGATGCCGAGGCTAAGGTTCATCGATTTCTCAGCCTTCAAGGATTTAGCACCCAAGGCTTTTGCAACAGGGCTATCCACCGCAACAGTGCTGATTTCCACGGGCACACCGGCAATAAAGTTTGTCGATGTTGTCGTGAAATTCTGTTGATGCAGCGATGGAGCGCGGAAGCCATTTGAGATGGAGCCACGCAACGCAAGGCCGTCAACGGGCTCATAGCGCAAGGCCAGCTTACCATTTGCTGTGCTGCCAAAATCGGAGAAATCCTCGTAACGGCCTGCAACTGTTACGGTGAAGCCGTCAAAAATATCGCTGTCGAGTTCGATATAGGCTGCTTTGCTATTACGACTTGCGTCTGTTGTTGCCGAAGTTGGAAAGCCCGGGAACCCTTGCGCCCCTGCAAGAGCTGCGCGTCCGGGGAAGCTGCAGATACTGGTTGCGATAGTGAAAACACCGGTTTGCGTTGCGCAGTTTGCTGCAGTGGTCACAAAAGAAGCGCGGAACAAGGGGCCAATAGCAAAGGATTGATTGTCGCCAGGACGGATTTTGAAGTTTTCATCCCGATATTCTGCACCAAATGCCAGCGACACTGGCGAGGCCAGACCCCAATCAAACTCACGTGAAATATCAAGGTTGGTTGTCAGTTGACTGAATTGCAAACCACCGGCGTCAAACTCAGACTGGCTTGCCGGGCCAAAGCTGGTGTTAAGGCTGTTACGGATGGTGTAATCAAATGAGTTGCGGCCATAGCCAAGCGACAGATCAGCATTCCAACCGCCGCCAAATTCACCTTTAATGCCAACAAAGCCTGAAAAATCTTCTAACTTAGAATCAATGAAGGGCAGGAAACCATTCGCACGCAGCGCGGTAAAGTTCGCTGCAGTTGGTGTTGTATTGGGTGCAAGGGTGGAGAAATCACGGTTCGCTGCCGCCGATGCTTGGCGGTAGTTAGCTGCGCTCAGGCCGTCGCGTTTCCCGTAAGAACCAAAGGCGTAGAAATCGAAAGTCTCGCCCAAGGGCATTCCTGCGTTCAGAAAGATATTAATATCTTCTGTTTTCGCATCGCCAAATTGAAAGTTGCGGCGGTTAAAGCTGACTTCGCGGGTGTCGAACAGTGCAGTTGGCCGAACATAATTCGGACGAAGGTCATAGCCGGACCGATTGGTGGCATCGCGGTCACGATATTCCCCAGTCAGGTTGATAAAGCCTGCTCCGATTGGAACGCCAATGTTGACGGCGGCGGTTTTATATTCGCCATCGCGCATTTTTTGGTCGCCGCTTGTATTAGCCAGCAAAAAGCGCGTGTCTGCAGGGTTAAGGATCGGTTGCCCAGCACCATCGACTTGCAGTCCGGTAACGCGGGGTACACCCTCCATAGTGGTAAAATACTTACCCCAGCTGACCGAGGCTTTGCCACCATTATCCGCCGTTTTTGTGCGGATATTGATGACGCCAGCGATAGCATCCGAGCCATATTGCGACGATGCACCGTCACGAAGAACTTCGACACGCTCAATGGCGAGTGCCGGGATCAAGTTTAAGTCAACCGCCGCACTACCGCGACCGATGGTTCCGTTCACATTCAACAGCGCCGAAACGTGACGACGCTTTCCGTTCACCAAAACGAGTGTTTGATCGGGCGCAAGCCCGCGCAGCGAGGCTGGGCGGATGACGTCGGTTCCATCTGCAATCGAGGGTTGCGGAAAGTTGAACGACGGGACCAGTTGGTTCAGAATCTTGTTGGTCTCGGTAAGGCCGGTGCTGGCCAAGGCGTCGCCCGAGATTACGTCAACAGGAACCGGGCTGTCGGCAACGGTCCGGTCGGTGCGGCGTGTGCCGGTTACGATGATTGCGTTCTGCGGGGCTGTTTCTTCAGCCTGTGCTTCATCCTGCGCAAAAGCAGGCGAGATTGCGCCTATAGATAACGCCGCAAGCGATGCCGAAAGTGAAAGAATTATACCCGTTTTAGACTTTGTCATTACCGACCCCATTTTGTGTTGTTACTTCTTCCGCAATGGATTGCCATTATAGTGTCATAATTTCCAGCCGTGAGGACCAGCCGCAGCATTTTGCAGCGGCTCTGTGCCATTATTGCAACGCAGTTATAGGGCTTTACCCTGTAAATAGCTGTGGATTGATGCATTCCCCGCTTTGCGGAGCCTCTATGCCTCGCTATCGGGGCGGCGATGGCTGAAACAACTGACACCGATATACCCGCCGAAGATCCGTTTGACCAGATCGTCAACGCGCCCTTTGATGCGGCGATTTCTGAGCGCTATCTGATCTACGCGATGTCCACGATCACCGCGCGGTCTTTGCCCGATTTGCGCGATGGTTTGAAACCTGTTCACCGCCGTTTGTTATGGGCAATGCGCCAGCTAAAGCTTGATCCATCGCAAGGCTATAAAAAATGCGCCCGCGTTGTCGGCGATGTGATCGGCAAATATCATCCGCATGGCGATCAGTCGGTTTACGACGCGATGGTGCGCTTGGCACAGACATTTTCGCTGCGCTATCCGCTCGTCGATGGGCAGGGGAATTTCGGCAATATCGATGGCGATAATGCCGCGGCGTATCGTTATACAGAGGCGCGGCTGACCAAGACCGCCATCGAGCTGATGAACGGGCTCGACGAGAATGCGACCGATTTCAAACCGACGTATAATGGCGAAGACGAAGAGCCAGAGGTAATGCCCGGGTTGTTCCCCAATCTGCTCGCTAATGGCGCAAGCGGTATCGCGGTGGGGATGGCAACGAGTATCCCTTCGCACAACGCCGCTGAGGTGATCGACGCCGCGATGCTGTTGATCGACGAGCCATCAGCGACGCACGAACAATTGATGCAGATCGTGCAAGGTCCGGATTTTGCGACGGGTGGTGTGTTGGTGGACAGCCGCGAGACGATTAGCACTGCCTATGCGTCGGGACGTGGCGCGTTGCGGGTGCGCGCGCGGTTCCATGCCGCGGATTCCAAAGATGCTGCGGATAAGGATGCAGGGATCGAACGGCTGCCAAACGGCACGTGGCAGTTGGTGATCAGCGAAATTCCCTATCAGGTGCAAAAGGGCAAGCTGATCGAGCAAATCGCACAGTTAATCGCCGACAAGAAACTGCCGATCCTTGACGATGTCCGCGACGAAAGCGATACCGAAATCCGTATCGTGCTGGTGCCGAAAAGCCGCAATGTTGACGCCGAAGATTTGAAAAACGCGCTTTACCGGCTGACCGATCTCGAAACCCGCTTTGGCCTCAACATGAATGTGCTTGATGCGCACCGCGTGCCTAAAGTGATGGGTATCGGCGAAGTGTTGCGCGAATGGTTGGCGCACCAGATCGAAGTCCTTATCCGCCGGTCGCAGCACCGGTTGGAGAAGATCGACGCAAGGCTGGAACTGCTTGGCGGTTACATCATCGCCTTTCTCAACCTTGACCGGATTATCGAAATTATCCGCACCGAGGACGAGCCGAAGCCGATAATGATGGCCGAATTTGACCTGAACGACCGGCAAGCGGAGGCTATCCTCAACATGCGGCTGCGGTCTTTACGGCGGCTGGAGGAGATGGAGCTGCGGCGAGAGCTGGACACGTTGAAGCTGGAACGCGAAGATTTGGTCAAGCTGATCGAAAGCCCCGCGCGGCAACGGACGCGGTTGAAGAAAGACCTGACCAAGCTGCGCACCGGCTATGCCGAGGAAACGGCACTGGGCCGCAGGCGTACGTCGCTAATCGAAGCGGCCCCTGCACGCGAAATTTCGCTAGAGGCGTTTATCGAGCGTGAGCCGGTGACTGTGATTCTGTCCAAGCGCGGCTGGATTAAAGCGATGAAGGGCCATGCCGACCTTTCCGCCAAAGCCGATTATAAGTTCAAAGAAGGCGATGCGCTGGCGCAGGTGTTCCATACGCAGACCACCGACAAAATCCTTGTCGCCACCACCAATGGCCGTTTTTATACTGTTGGTGCAGACAAGTTGCCCGGTGCGCGCGGCTTTGGTGAACCACTGGGGACGATGATCGATATCGAGGCGGGCAATGACGTCCTGATGCTGTTGCCGGTGGTCGCTGGCGCACGGATGTTGCTCGCGGCATCGACGGGCAAAGGCTTCCTGTGCAAAATGGAGGATGTCGTTGCCGAAACACGCAAAGGCCGCGCGGTTGTGACGTTGAAGCCCGGGGCGAGATTGTCCGTTATCCGGCATGCTCCGCCGGAGACGTCTGACGAAGCGGCGCTGAAGGACCAATACGTTGCGGTTGTGGGCGACAATCGCAAACTGGTTGTATTTCCAATGAGCGAAATCCCAGAAATGGCCAAGGGGCAGGGCGTCACGCTGCAACGCTATAAAGATGGCGGCCTGTCCGACGCCGTGTGTTTCGCCTTAAGCGAGGGGCTAAGCTGGACGATGGGCGGCGAGGGCAACCGGACACGAACGGAAATGGACCTGATGCAATGGCGCGTCGCGCGTGGTGCAGCTGGGCGGTTACCGCCACAAGGATTCCCAAGAAACAATCGTTTTGATTAACGCGGTGAGCCGAGCGCATTAACCTTTTGTTGTGCAGTTTCGGTGTGACAAAATTTTACCGTCCGGTCGTAACGGATGCGTAATGAAAATAGTCGCGCAATCCGATTTTGTTCAAGCCGAACCCGCTAGCCTTTCGGCACGGCTAGTTGCGCGATCGGTGCCGGACGCGCATAATCCCGAGCATGCGTGGCTCTCGACGCTGCCGATTGCCGCAGCGATTTTCAAGTTGAATCATGGCCAAGCAGTCAGGATGGCAGCGAACAAGCATTTCGATGCGTTATTGCACGGCGTCGGCCGCCCGCTTGATCTGGCACCGGACGACTTCGCCGAATGTATCCGGATGATGGAGGCGGAGGAAAAACAAACGCACTTCGCATCTTGGCGTTCGGCTGATTTGGTCAACCGCTGCGAGCTTGAAATCAGCATTGCTCGTTTTGGTGCAGAATATGATCTATATCTGGTGTCGGTGGTCAACCGCACCGAAGATGCCGTAAACCGCACCAGCCTGCGCCGCGAAATGTTAAACGATAGCCTGACCGGGTTTTTTAATCGCACAGGTTTTGAAGACCATGTCGAAGGCGTGGTTAGTGCGGCGGACAAGGGCAGTCGCTATGCCATCATCATCTTTGATTTGGCGCGGTTCAGCCGGATTAACGAATCAGTTGGTGCGATTGCGGGCGACGAATTGATCATCACCGTTGCGCACCGACTAAAATCACGACTGCGTGGCAACGAGCATCTGGCGCGGCTAAACGGTAATGAATTTGCGCTGTTCGCCAGCCTGACCGAGGGTGTCGCGATTGAATCTATTGCGCACCGTGTTTCGCAAGCATTTACCGACCCTTGCAAACTGTCCAATCTGGAAATCCAGATGGAATGCGCAACAGCGGCGGCGATCGGGGTAGTTGGCCGCGACGAACCGACCGACACAGTGCGTCACGCTCAGATTGCGATGAAACGTGCAAAGAAAACGCGGCGGCTGGAATTGTTTTCCGACGATGCGTTGACGCTTTCGACCAATCGGTTTGCGATGGAAACAGATTTGCGCCGCGCAATCGAATCAGGTGCGCTTGATCTGCATTACCAGCCGCTGATCGATTTGGAGACAGGCGCGCTAAACGGCTTTGAAGCGCTCGCACGTTGGGATCATCCCGAACACGGCTGGATATCACCGCTCGATTTCATTCCCGTTGCTGAAGAAAGCGGGCTGATTGTGCCGTTGGGGCGCTGGGCGCTAAATCGTGCGGCGCAGACCGTTGCGCAATGGGATCAGAGGGCGGGACGCAAACTGCCGTTCCGGATATCGGTCAATCTGTCGGCGGTTCAACTGCAACGTGACGATGTCGCCGTCGCTGTTGAGGATGCGATCCGGGGCGCGCAGATATCGGGCAACAGGCTGACGCTGGAATTGACCGAGAGCGCCTTTGTCGATGATCCGGCGGGTGCGCGGACGATATTGGAATCGCTTAAATCGCTCGATACTAATCTTGCGATGGACGATTTTGGAACGGGCTATTCCAACCTTGCCTATCTGCAAAAACTGCCCATCGATGTGCTGAAAATCGACCGCAGTTTTGTCACCGATATGTCCGCCAACCGCGACAACCATGCGATTGTTAGCACGATATTGTCGTTGGCCAGCGCTTTGGGAATGAAGACGACCGCCGAGGGTGTGGAGACAGCTGAAATATCGACCGCGTTGAAACAGCTTGGCTGCACCAATGCGCAGGGCTATTTCTTCGCGCGGCCGTTGACTTTTGATGCCGCCTATTCGTTTTTGGCGGACAGCATTTCAGCGACGCATTGATCGGCGATAATATTGGCGCGCGCGGCGTCGGGAAAGCCTTCAACGATCCATTGTTGTTCGGCGGCCTTCAGCGTTTTGGCTACTAACGGCCCTGCCGATAGTCCGCGTGAGACTATTTCTCCACCTTTGATCGGGAACACCGGCGGGCGCCAATGTTGCAGCGCTTCGACGCCATTGCGCCAATCCGCCTCTTCCCCATGTAGCAAAAACAGCTCTGTTGCTATCGCTACGCCGTGCCGATAGCCCAATGTTTTGGCGGATGTGCTGACGGGATTGAGTTCGGCTAAGCGCTCCGACAGCTCCACACGCGTTTTGTTTGACAGTTTTAGCCGCGCTGCGACCTGCTCAACGGTTGTGCGATCATCGGGCAGCAGAGCACTCAACCGCCGCTCTGCTTTTGGCTCCAATGAAACCGCTTTTTCGCGAGCCAACAACCGCTCCAAACGCGCGGCTGCATCCGCAGCAATTTCTGGCAAGAATGCAGCAAAGATTTTGTGCTTGACCATCAGCCGCACGGATTCGCTCGGATCAGGCAAAGCCAGAAGCTTGATGAGCTCATCCGCAATCCGTTCGCGCGATAAAGCCATCAGGCTTTTTGCCGCCGCTTCACACGCCGTGATGGCTTTGGGATCAGGAACTGATTTTCCAAAACGGGCGTAGAAACGGAAATAGCGTAGGATACGCAAATGGTCTTCGGCAATACGCGCGGTGGCATCGCCAATGAACCGGACTGTGCCAGCTTTTAGATCATCCAGCCCGCCAAAATAATCGAAGATCTCGCCATTGTGAGGGTCGGCATAGAGCGCGTTGATGGTAAAATCGCGGCGTGCAGCGTCTTCTTGCCAATCGGTCGAAAAGGCCACCGTCGCCCGCCGTCCATCGGTTGAAACATCGCGGCGTAATGTGGTGATCTCGAATGTTTTTCCATCCGAAACTGCGGTTACCGTGCCGTGGTCGATACCTGTCGGGATCGCTTTGATCCGTGCACCTTCAAGACGGTTGATAACGTCATCGGGCGTCAGAATGGTAGCAAGGTCAACATCAGCGACTGGCAATCCAAGCAGTCCGTCACGCACAGCTCCGCCAACGATCCGGGGCTTTTCTCCGCCGCTACCTAATGCGGCAACGACGGCCTTCAGCTCGGGCGATTGGAACCATGCCGCATCGGTCAGCACAGCGTCGCTCATCAATTAATCCTCCGCGCCAGATTGGCGATGATGCCCGCTGTCACGCCCCAAATCCTTCGTCCCTGCCACGTCATATCATAATACTGACGGTTCTGGCCTTGCCCGATTCCGTGTCGCTTTTCCAGATTGGCAGGGTCGAGCAAGAAGGCAAGTGGCACTTCAAACCAGTCTGACACTTCGTCGGGATTGGCGATCAGTGGCAAATCGGGTGGGATGATCCCGACGACGGGCGCGATCCGGTATCCGCTTCCGGTGTGGTAAATGTCCGCTTCGCCCAGCACGGTCACATGCTCGCGCGGCATCGCAAGCTCTTCGTCGGCCTCGCGCAAAGCCGCCGCAACGGCATTGGCATCTTCGGCGTCAATTTTACCGCCGGGAAAAGCGACCTGCCCCGCATGGCTGCGCAACCATTCTGGGCGTTGCGTCAAGATCACGCCGGGTTCAGCGCGGTCTGTAATGGGGATTAAAACCGCTGCGTCGCGATAGTTACGTTCGATTTCAAGATAGCGTTCGTCCTCGATTTCGATGCTGCGCGCAGGGTCGAGTGCAGCAACAATTTCGTCACGCCAGCTCATGCGGCTTGCTCAATAGGGAAGTAGGAACCGTTGCTCCACAAGCCCAGCGGATCGTTATTTTCGGCCAAGGCGAGTTCCGCCAATTCATAATAAACCGGCCGCGCCACCTTCGCCCACAACCCGCGGCGGACATGGATATAGGGAAGGGGGCGGAACTCCAATGCGTGTTCGGAGTCAGCGATAACGAGGTCATCGCTGTTCAATCGAAACGCCATTGCGCGCTGCTGCCCAGCGCCTTCGTTGCGCAATTCAACCGCAATGAACGGCGCATCCTCTATGATTATCGACAATCGCTCATAAGGCGTGACGAGCCAGAAACTGCCATCATCGTCGCAGCGGAGCAGGCTGGAAAAGGCTCGGACCATTGCGGGACGCCTAATTTCGCCGCCTTGGTGAAACCAACGGCCATCGGCGGCAATCCGCATTTCGCTATCGCCCGACTGCGCCGGATGCCATTCGTTGACAGGCGGCAGTTTGCGGTCAGCGACCAGCTTGGCGATGTCGCTTAAACTCAAAGAGGCCAGCTCTGGTGGCGGATCATAAGGCATTGGCGCGCTCCAATATGCCAGTGGCGGGCAGTGCGTTAGCAGCGGGATTGCGCACCAGCAAACGATGCGGCTCCCACGGCCCGGGCATTTCCCATCCCGCAGTTGCCTCTGCGCTAAAGCCGAAGCGTCCGTAATACTCCAGATCGCCAACCATCACCATTGCTGGCTCGCCGATCCCCCGCGCTGCTTCCAACATGCGGTGCATCAAACGGCTGCCATGACCTTCGTTTTGGCGTTTAGGATTTACAGCAACGGGGCCAACAAGCACCAAGCGAGCAGCGCCAATCTGCACCGGCCAGCATTGGATACAGGCGATTGGTTCTTGGTTGTCCATCATTGCAAAGGACAAGTCTGCGAAAGGCTGACTGCCTGTCCGCAGCTTGTACGCGGTTCGGTGGTGGCGATCAGTGCCGAACGCTGCATCGAGCAAAGCCTCGATGGCAATCGGCGATGCGTCGCGAAGCGGAACCAATTCAGGCATTGGATGCGTTATCCGCCTTTGGCAGCAGAAATAACGTCAGCAACGCTGCCCCTCCGATAGTCGCTGCTATCACAAAGGGCGCGCCCGGAAAACGGATTGCTGAGCCAACCTCGGTAAAAGCCGCTAGCGTAAAATTGAAAGTGAGCTGCGCCAGCATCATCGCCAACGCGGTCAAGCTACCGATCAACCCTTGTAATTCACCCTGCTGTGACGAAGGCGTGCGCTTGGACATCATCGCATTTAGCGACGGCGGTCCTAATCCCGAAAAGCCGTTCACTAGGAACAGGGCCAGAATGATCCCGCCATAGGGAATGAAAGCGACGCAGAGGAAACCGAAAATGCCACTCGTCAATCCGATATAGGCGGTCTTTCGTTCGCCAAAGCGCTCGATGGCCGGGCGGATAACAAAGGCTTGAAACACAACCATCGAAACGCCAACGACTCCCAATGAGATACCGACCATGCGGCTATCCCACCCATATTGGATCGGCGCAAAAAACGACCAGCTTGCTGGGTAAATACCGCTTGCGATGGCCCAAAGGAAATAGATCAACGTGATCGGAATAATGCCGTCGATCCGGCGCAGCGAAGCAAAGGCGCCCAGCGGATTGGCGCGTTTCCACTCAAACGGCCGTTGTTGTTCCTTTGCCATTGTTTCGGGGAACGCGAACCAGCCGTAAATGCCGTTGGCGATGGCGAGACCTCCGGCAACAAAAAACGGAATACGTGGCCCAAATTCGCCCAAGAATCCGCCAATGACAGGGCCGAGCATAAAGCCCAAACCAAAGGCTGCGCCAACTTTACCAAAGCTTGCGGCGCGGTCCGCTGACGACGACATATCGGCCATCGCAGCATTGGCCGGGCCAAAGACTGCACCAAGACCGCCGGCAAGCGCACGACCGACAAACAACCAGCCAATCGACGGTGCAAAACCCATAAGCAGGAAATCGGCACCAAACGCGAACAGCGAAATCAGGAATATCGGGCGGCGACCGAACCGATCACCTAGATTGCCTACCATCGGCATAAACAGCACAGAAAACAGCCCATAAGTCGCGCCAATCCACGCGCCGATCCTGGCCGCCTGTGAAGCATCAACGTTAGCCAAATGCCGGATCAAATCGGGCAACACTGGGATTATGATGCCAAAGCCCAGCGCATAGATCAGCACCGTCAGCAAAACAAATCTGCTCGCGCGTTTCTTCGCCGTTGGGTCTAATGATGTGCCTGCCGTCATCCGTGGGGCATTGTCAGCGGTGTAAAGCTTTGTCCATGTTTATTGCAAAGCCTGCGCGGCTTAGGCTAAGCCATTGCCAAAGGCGCTAGGAGCATCATGATGACTGAAGAAACAGGCAACGTTACCGAAGAAGCTGTGGTTGTCGAAACACCCGCTGAACATGCGGCGGTCTCGACCGCTGCGAGGCCATCGGGCTGGGCCGGTAAATTGGTGCTCGGGTTGGCGCTTATCGCAGCCTTTACCGGGATTGCGGGGCCAGTCGGTGCCGGCTGGGGATTGTGGGATTGGCAATCGGGCCTCGGCAGCCTGCAATACTCATTTTACCTCGCCGTTTTTGCGGTTGTGCTGGGACTATTTATAGGTTGGCTGAATAAAAAGCGCGGTATCAACGCGACCAAATCATTCCGCATCATGGGGATGATTGTGGCTCTTGGCTATGCAGGCTGGATGCTCAGCTGGGTTTATACGGCGCGCTCGGTTCCTGCTATTCATGACGTCTCCACCGACCTTGCCGACCCACCGCAGTTTAGAATGCTGGCGTTGCGAGCTGATAATCTCGACAATGTGCCGGGCGCTGATGATCCCGAAATGCGAGGCCTTAATCCTCAACAGCGCTGGGAATCGCTGCACCGCAACGCATATGGCGATGTCCGCACAGTGCGGATCAGTGAGCCAGTCGTTGATGTTGTCGCCAAGGCCGAACGCCTCGCCAAAGCGCGCGATTGGGATGTTGCAATCGCTGATCCTATCGAAGGTCGGGTCGAGGCAACCGCTACCACCGCGTTGTTTCGGTTTAAGGATGATGTCGTGCTACGCGTCCGCCCGTCGGAAGACGGGAAGGGCAGCGTCGTTGATATGCGTTCCGTCAGCCGTGTCGGGGTCAGCGATTTAGGCGTAAACGCCAAACGCGTCCGCGCCTTTCTCGCCGACTTGTCCGGGACGGTGACTGCTAGCTAGCCTGCCTTCGGCGTCAGTTTCAGCAAGCGCCCCTTTTCGCCGTCTTCAAGCAGCCATACTGCGCCTTCGGGGCCTTGCTCAACTTCGCGGATGCGCGTGCCCATCGGCCAATGATCGGCTTTTGTTGCATTCTCGCCATCGATTTTGACACGAACCAGAGACTCACCGCCAAGGCCGCCGATGAACATCGAGCCCTTCCAATCGGGAAACATCGTGCCGGTGTAAAACATCAACCCGCCCGGCGAAATTGCGGGAACCCAATAGGCTTTTGGTGGCGCAAATCCGTCACCATCCTTATGATCGGGAATATCTTTGCCGTCGTAATGATTGCCGTTGGAGACTTTGGGATAACCATAGTTGCTGCCGGGTTTGACGAGGTTTAGTTCGTCGCCGTGACGTGGGCCCATTTCTTGGTTCCACAACTGGCCATTGTCGTCAAAGCTGAGGCCCAAAGGATTGCGGTGGCCCAGTGACCAGATTTGCGACCTTACCGGGTTAGCGGCGTCAAAAAATGGATTATCGGTCGGCACGCTACCATCGGGGAATAGCCGGACAATTTTGCCCAGATTGCTGTTCATATCCTGCGCCGGATCAAATTTCTGTCGCTCCCCTGATGCGATAAACAGATATTTGCCATCGGGGGAGAAAGCGAGGCGGTGGCCAAAATGGCCGCGTCCATCGACTTTTGGAAATTGCCGCCAGATAACTTTAACATCTTTTAAGGCTGGCTCGCCATTTTCGGTATCAAGCTGTGCAGAGGCAACCGCTGCGCCAAAGCCGCCTTCGCCAGCCTCGGCAAAGCTAAGGTAAATTGTGCGGTTCTCGGCAAAGTCAGGATGCAAAATAACATCGCCCAATCCGCCTTGGCCGCCATAAGCGACTTTCGGAACGCCTTTGACTTCAACAACTGGGCCTTCGGATTCCCAAAGCATCAGTCTACCCGATTTTTCCGTAATCAACGCTTGGTTCAATTCAGGCAGGAACGTCATCGCCCA
>JANMGR010000157.1:0-4051 GCA_031374785.1 Sphingomonadales bacterium
CGTCCGTCGGCACTGCGGACGTGCCTCGACAAGCTTAGGGCTTACGGTCTAACGTAACCCCCTATGCCTTAACGCGGACGTTTGACGGTGTAACTGCCACGTGGCGCACCGATATCTTTTAACGCTGCATCAACGAGCACCGGCAACACTTCACTAAACGTCATTTTGCAATGAAACTCGGCGGCATGTGATTGGTAATAGAGTGACCCGTCGGCGATTTTGGTCATCGCAACGCCCAGCCGATACTCGCGCTTTGCACAGCGCTTTTTGCCCGCAGTCGGCGCTAATACTACGGGGCCGGAATGCAGCGAAAGGTCGGCTGGCCTATCCGACACAGTAACATGCAGGCTGACATCCGCCATCTCTGCAGCACGATATCCCTTTGCGGCCAGCGCTTGGGTAACCTGTTTTTGCGCATCCACGGCAGGGCCAAGAACATCGGCATCCGCCGCAAAACGCACCGGCTGCGCTCCATCCAATCCGCGGCTATCGATACGTGTCTCTATCGGACCGACACATGCCGACACCAATAGAAACAAAAGAGGGATCACTAATCTCATGCGCAAAGCTTAGCAGCGCATATGATTTCATTCAACCTAACGGGTCAGCACATAATACAGCACATAAAGCCAACCAAACAGCCCGTGAATGATTGCCCATAAAACAGATTTATGCGCAGTAAAGCTGATCACAATCGCCAATGCACTGCCAAAGCCGATGCCGGATTTTGGGTTAGGACCTATTAAATGCACGATTGAGGTTTGCGGCCATTTTGTTCAGTGCAAGGCGGCAAGCCGTGGGCTTAGTGGTTCTAAGTGTAGGCTTCCCAACGCAGCAATGGACAAAATGGGTCAAATCCTAAGGACGCCAAAATGGCTTCGATCTCGAAACAAAATGCTCTTGCAGACAGAATGACTGTCTGCGGCGAACATTTTGCTCCGGTATCTGTGCCATTTTGACGCCTCAAACGTGCATTTAATAGGTCCTGACCCACACAGCACTATCGCGGATAAAGGCAACGCGCGGCGGAGGCATCAGTATTGCTTCCTAGGCAGCCTGCTTGGCGCGATCCGCCAATTCCTGATTGAGCATTTCGGCCAACAAAAACGCGAGTTCCAGTGACTGCGCCGCGTTCAACCGCGGGTCGCAATGCGTGTGGTACCGATCGGCCAGCCCCTCATCGGTCACGGCAATCGCGCCGCCGGTGCATTCGGTCACATTCTGGCCGGTCATTTCGATATGGATACCGCCGCCAATGCTGCCTTCGGCACGGTGCACCGCGAAAAATCCGCGCACTTCAGCCAAAATCCGCTCGAAAGGCCGGGTTTTGTATCCGCTCGCCGATTTGATGACATTGCCGTGCATCGGGTCGCATGACCAGATCACCGGATGACCTTCGCGTTGCACCGCACGGACCAGCTTTGGAAGGCCTGCCTCAACCTTGTCATGGCCATAGCGCGTAATCAAGGTCATCCGACCGGGCACGCGTGCGGGGTTCAGCGTGTCGAGCATCCGCAGCAACGCATCCGGCTCAAGACTTGGTCCGCATTTCATCCCGATGGGATTGCCGATACCGCGCAAAAATTCGACATGCGCCGATCCTTCGAAACGTGTGCGGTCGCCAATCCACAGCATATGCGCCGATGTGTCATACCATTGGCCTGTCAGCGAATCCTGCCGCGCCATCGCTTGCTCATAGGGCAGCAAAAGCGCCTCATGACTGGTGTAGAAGCTGGTGCCTTTAATCTGCGGAACCGTTTCGGGGGTAACGCCGCACGCCTCCATAAAAGCCAAAGCTTCACCGATGCGGTCCGCGACATCCTTAAACTTTTTCGCCCAAGGCGAGCGCCCCATATAGTCAAGCGTCCAAGCATGAACCTGATGCAGGTTGGCATAACCACCGCCGCTGAATGCGCGCAGCAGATTCAGCGTCGATGCCGCCTGACTATACGCACGCACCATCCGCGCCGGATCGGGCTCACGCGCCACCGCCTCAAACGCAATGTCGTTTATAATATCGCCGCGGTAGCTGGGCAGCGTCACGTCACCAATGGTTTCGGTATCGCCCGAGCGCGGCTTGGCAAATTGCCCCGCCATCCGGCCAAGTTTGACCACCGGCAGCTTGCTGGCAAAGGTCATCACCACCGCCATTTGCAACAGGACGCGGAACGTATCGCGGATGTTGTTGGGATGAAACTCGGCAAAGCTTTCGGCGCAATCGCCGCCCTGGAGCAGAAACGCTTTACCCACAACGACATCGGCCAGCTCAGCTGTCAGGCTGCGTGCTTCGCCTGCAAAAACCAGCGGCGGATAGTTGCGCAGCGTTTCTTCCGTAGCGGCAAGTGCAGCGGCGTCATTATAGGTCGGCATCTGCAAACCTTTATGGTTACGCCAGCTTTCGGGCGTCCAATGTGCCGCCATCGTCTTTACTCCAATTGATTCGTTTAATAGATTGCCTCTAGGCGTTCCGCTGTTGCGCAAGCAAGCAAAACGGCGTATTCCGGCCCATAGCTTGGTTTATGCTGCACTGCACACAAGAATTTACAAAGGCCGATTTCAAAAAGCGCGTTAAATCAATGCTGCGGTGGCGTCCCATGCTGGAACAGCGCCGAATTAGTTCACACGCAAGCAACAAAACTACCCTATAGGCGACTCGCGTTCACAGGGGGCGTGCAAGGCGAAAACGACGATGTATCATCATCCGGTGGATAATCAGGACAAGGAACAGCGCCGCAAGGCCGCTGCGCCAAAGCCGCGTCGGCATTTTGGCCTGCGTGAAATCCTGTTTGTTGCCATCGCCTTTGCTCTGCTCGCATTGTTGCCCACCAGCGCGCAATTTGGCAAAGACGCCCCTGTCGAAGTGAAAGACGGCCTTGGCGCGATGGAGCGTCCCGAGGAGAATTTCGCCGGCTCTGCATTCTATTTTCTCGATCCCAGTGATACCGGCGCGGCCACGCAACAGGCGGACCTACTACCCACTGACGATATGCTGGCCAGCCTGCAAACTGATGGCAAGCTACCCACCGTTGCGTTCACCAACAACACTGGAGGCGCGCAGCCGTTCATCCTGAAAGCAGGGACAGCCAATTTCTCGCGTGCGCTAAAGTGCCTATCTGACGCGATCTATTATGAAGCGGCAAACGAGCCGGATGATGGCCAGCGCGCCGTTGCACAGGTCATTATCAACCGTATGCGGCATCCGACCTATCCCAACAGCATTTGCGGCGTGATCTATCAGGGTTCGGAACGCCGGACCGGTTGCCAGTTCAGCTATAGCTGCGACGGATCGATGGCGCGCACTCCTGCCCGCCCCGCCTATCTGCGCGGACAGCGTGTGGCGCTGGCCGCGATTTCGGGTTCGGTCTATGCCCCTGTCGGCATGGCAACGCATTATCACGCGACCTATGTCTATCCATATTGGGCCCCAAGCCTGAACTATCTGGGCACCATCGGCGCGCACCGGTTTTACAGCTGGAAAGGCAGTGCCGGACGCCCGTCTGCATTCTTTAGCCGCCATAACAATGCCGAGCCGTTCCCTGGGCCAAAACCGCGCGCTTGGACCCCAGACACGACGCCTGTGCTTGATCCTATCCAATTGCAAAAGCAATATGAGCGTGAATATGCCGCGATGCGCGAAAAGGCGGAGCGTGAGGCAGTGACCGCCGCGCGCGACAGCTATCAGCCGCCTATGCCGCAAGATTTCACGACAGCGCGCCCGATGCCAACGCCAAAATACACACCGCCCAGCTATTCCCCACAAGCTAAAGCGCAGGGCGGCGAGGCCCGGTATCGCGGCGGAAACCTGCCGACCAGTTCGAACGTAAAGCCCGAGTTTCAGACAAGCGGTAGCTGGAAAACACAGCCGTCGGGCGGTTGATCTGGATTAGGCCAACCAAGCTTCGCCACCCCCGCCCTTCGACTGCCCGCAGGGCGAGCGCTCAGGGTAAACTCGGCTATGCCGAGGCGGGGGTCCATCTCCTGACCGTGCGGTTTACCTAACAAGCTCTGGCTAAAATTCAGCTTCGGGTGATGGATTCCCGCCTTCGCGGGA
>JANMGR010000200.1:0-17322 GCA_031374785.1 Sphingomonadales bacterium
TGTGGCACACCGAGCTGCAATGGGAAGTGATGGATAAATGCCTGCAACTGCACGGCGGCGCTGGCTACATGAACGAATATGCTATCGCCCGAGCATGGCGCGCCGCCCGCGTAACGCGTATTTTTGGCGGTACGAATGAGATTATGAAGGAACTAATCGGGCGCGGGCTTTAATCCACAAATACCGGCTTCCGCTTCCCCATCTCCGCCATCACCGCTTCAATCTGGTTCGGCTTGCGGATCACCTTCACCTGCTCGTCACTTTCCGCCTGAAGCAATTCCGCATCGCTTGAGGTCGCCATTGTATTGCACAGGCGTTTTGCGCCCTTGATTGCGTGTGGGTTTTTGTTCGCAATCACCTTCGCCAGTTCCATCGCGTGCGCCAATGGATCATCCGACACATGCGTAGCAAAACCCATAGCTTTGGCCTCCACGCCGTTGAACTCACGGTTGGTGTAAATCATTTCGCGCAGCACATCATCGGCGACTTGGGTGCGCCATAGCGGCATACCGCCGACATCGGGCACCAGCCCCCATTTCATCTCCATAATCGCGATGCGCGTATCGGGATGGATGATGCGGATGTCCGCGCCCGCCATAATCTGCGACCCAGCGCCAAAGGCAACGCCATGCACAGCCGCAATCACCGGCACCGGCAATTCGCGCCAGCCCCAAGCGACATATTGTTCGTTATTGGCGATGCCCTTTGTCCGCACAGAAAGATCGCGTCCGGTGCTGCTGATGCCGGGTTCGCGCTCCCCTGCCATGCTGGCCAAATCAAGCCCGGCACAAAACGCGCGGCCTTCGCCTGACAGCACAACGACGCGCAGCCCTTCGGTCGCTTTCAAGGTGTCGATAGCCGCAACCAACGCTGCCCATTGCGCAGGATCGAGCGCATTCATCTTGTCAGGCCGGTTCATCCGAACGTCGGCGATGCCATCGTCCAGCATAGTTATTGTAACGCGGTCGTTGTTCATAGGGTTTTCCATCATTTCCTCTTTAACCGTTAGTGCTGAGCCTGTCGAAGCACGTCCCGCCGGGAAACGCCCTTCGACAGGCTCAGGGCTACGGTGATTTTTTTGTGAGTGCCGCCTCAACCAAAGGCAGCTGGTCATTGCCGAAATACATATCGTCGCCATCGACAAAAATCGTGGGTGAGCCATAGCCGCCGCGTGCGATTAATTCTTCTGTGTTAGTGCGCAGCAAGGCTTTGACAGCATCGGTTTGCGATGCCGCGCGCAGTGCCTCTCCGTCTAACCCGGCCTTGTTGGCAACCGCTACCAAGACATCTGGATCATCCAAATTTTCTTGTGCGCCGAAATAGCTTTCAAAGCACCGCCGCGAAAACGCGACCAGATCTGGCATATCGTCTGCAAGCACACAGCAAAACCGCATCGCGTTCACGCTCTTCGCCGGGTGATATTGCGACGGAAAGTTCATCTCGACCCCCGCCAGCGCCGCCCAGTCCTTCAACACTTTCCAGCTATGCGCCATCCGCCGGTTATCGGCTGTCTCGCGGGCTTTATAGACCCCCGGGTTGACTGCATTGAACACCCCGCCAACCAAGACAGGTCGCAACCGCGCGCAATATCCTGTGCGTTCCATCACCGCGAACAGGTTGGTGAACGCCAGATACGTCCAAGGGCTGGACAGATCATAGAAAAACTCCGTCCGCTCCTGCGCCATTATGCTGCCTCCATTGCCTTGGCATCAAATGCGGCGAACAGCCCCGGCACCCATTCGGGCAACACCATCGGGCGGTGTGTATCGAGATCGACATAGACACTGACCAGTTCCACCTCAGCGCGCAGATCATCCTCGCCCGCTTCATTTGCCCCGTGAATCTCGACAGTCTGCGTCATACTGGTGCGGCCCGTCGCCAGCGTGCGGGCCATGACGACAATCATCTCGTCGGGCTTAATCGGGGCAAACCAAGTGACCGTCGCTTTCTTGACGTGAAACTCCAACGGATCGTCGCGCTCCACCAGCCGGATGCCAACTGCGCGCCAATATTCGGTGATCGCGATATCGGCATAATCGAGATAACGTGCGTTAAAGACCACACCCTGCGCATCGGTTTCTGACCAGCGGACGCGGAAAGCGTGGTGAAAGGCAAAATCATTTTTAGACATGGATTTTTGATGGCGGAATGAAGCTGATTAGGCAAGAGGGGGGTGGGGATGTTGTCACCATGTTATTTTCTTGTGCGCAAATGGGCCGTTTGGTTCAGCAGCAAACGCTGAAACCTGGAATCGCAGATTATGGAACCTCCCCTCTTTTTGTGTCGCAACAATATAAGAAACCGCTTGTCCGAATTGATTCGTGTCAAAGCTCCAGCGCGTGCTACATCTTTTACGATTGTAGTTTTCTGACAGAATTCAGGGCTGCGGCCAGCATTGCTCCCGATTAATGTGTGCACCGCACAGGCTCGGTTTATTTAGGCTTCGGCCATGGAATTACTCACGCCCCTACTTCCTGATGCGGCTGCCAGCCTTGGTATTGCCCTTGTTGTTTCGTCAAATACTCCACTGGTTCTGCTGGATAAAGACCTTAACATTGTCGCAGCGAGCATATCGTTCTGTCGCGGCTTCGGGCTGATTGCCGTTAATGTCGTCAAACACTCGTTGTTCGAGCTGGGCGACGGCGAATGGAATATCGCTCAGCTACGCTCGCTGCTTCGCGCCACGGTATCGGGCGACGCTGCTATCGAAGCATATGAATGCGATCTAAAGCGCAAGGGTGTTCCAGTCATCAACCTGATGGTCCATGCGCATAAGCTTGAGCTGGCAACGCAGACCGAAATTTACATCGTACTCGCTCTGGCCGATATTACGGAGGTGAAACGGGCGGAAAAGGTCAAGAATGACTTGATTCGCGAAAAACATAATCTGTTGCTCGAACTGCAACATCGTGTTGCGAACAGTTTGCAGATCATTTCCAGCATATTGATGCAGAACGCGCGACGGGTGCAATCAGATGAAGCCAGCGGACATATTCAGGATGCGCACCACCGCGTGATGTCGATTGCAACGCTTCAGCGAATGCTTGCCGCACATGGCGATGAAGAAGTTGCTCTGTCGCCTTACCTGACCGATTTGTGCGCAAGCATCGGCGCTTCGATGATTGCCGACTCTGCACGGTTACAGCTGACGGCGATGTGTGATGACAGCCGGATGTCGGCAGATGAATCGGTCAGTATCGGGCTCATTGTAACGGAGCTCGTCATCAACGCCCTGAAACACGGGTTTCCAAGGATAGACGCCAACGGGACGATATCGGTCACATATCATAGCAATACGAACGGATGGGTGCTGTCGGTAAAGGACAATGGAATCGGAATGCCCGATAGCTCAGCCAAGGTGAAGCCGGGTCTGGGAACAGGCATCGTCGAAGCACTCGCCGGACAGCTTGACGCTGTGATTGTCGTTAGCAAGGCAAACCCTGGAACGCTCATCACTGTGACGCATTCCGCAAGCGCCGAACACCACGGCTCCCGGCTCGTTTAGCCTATGCTTTCTGGGCAATTGACAGCCCTAAATCGCCTTTGATTGGCTTGGCGTGTTAACGCCCATCGATTGCAAATAGCGTTTGATGTTGCGCGCCGCCTGACGCAGCCGGTGTTCGTTTTCGACCATTGCGATGCGGACAAAGCCTTCGCCATCCTCGCCATAGCCAACGCCCGGCGCGACCGCGACTTTGGCGTGGGTGAGGAGTTGCTTGGAGAATTCCAGACTGCCCAGATGCGCGAGTGCAGGCGGCAACGGGGCCCATGCAAACATTGATGCGCGCGGCGCTGGGATATCCCAGCCTGCCCGACCAAAGCTTTCGACCAGAACATCGCGGCGTTTGTGATAGAGTTCGCGGTTGCGCTCTACGATATCCTGCGGGCCATTAAGCGCGGCACACGCCGCTGCTTGCACCGGCGTAAATGCACCGTAGTCGAGATAGGATTTCACCCGCGTCATCGCCGCGATCAGCGTTGGATTGCCAACGGCAAAGCCGACGCGCCAGCCCGCCATCGAGTAAGTTTTCGATAGAGAGGTGAACTCGACCGCAACGTCTTTGCCGCCCTTTACCTGCAAAATCGACGGCGTGGGATTGCCGTCAAAATACAGCTCGGAATAGGCAAGGTCGGACAGCACCCAGACCTTGTTTTCCTTTGCCCAAGCCACCAGCCGCTCGTAAAAGGCAAGGTCCACCGTCTCCGCTGTCGGGTTCGATGGATAGTTGACCACAAGGATCGACGGACGCGGAACTGTAAAGACCATCGCCCGGTCGAGCGCGCGGAAATAATTCTCATCCGGCGTCGTTGGCACAGACCGGATCGTCGCCCCTGCGATAATGAAGCCAAAGGTATGGATCGGGTAGCTGGGATTGGGTGCGAGGACGACGTCGCCGGGGCCGGTGATCGCTGTGGCAAGGCTGGCCAGCCCTTCCTTCGAGCCCATCGTGACAACAACTTCGGTTTCGGGGTCAACATCGACACCAAAACGGCGCGCATAATAATTGGCCTGCGCCTTGCGCAATCCGGGAATGCCCTTTGACGCGGAATAGCCATGCGCATCGGGTTTCTGCGCGACTTCGCACAGTTTTTCGATCACATGCGGCGGCGGCGGCAAATCGGGGTTGCCCATGCCGAGATCGATAATATCCTCTCCGCCCGCACGAGCCGCCGCGCGCATCGCATTGACCTCTGCGATGACATAGGGCGGCAGGCGCTTCATGCGGTAGAATTCTTCGGACATCATCTTTACGCTTTCCGGTGCTTTCTGGGCAGCGCTACTTTTTTACAGTGGCGGGTTTTACGGGGCGCACCGAGTTAATCCGGACAGCGCCAAGACCCATTTCATCGCCCGTCACAATACGACAAGGCGCTTTGAACCGCGCACCTTCGCAGATTTCCCAGGATTCGCCGGGAAACACCGAAAGGCTGCCGACCAGCATATCTTCACCCATGCTGGTGCGGACTTTTTTGATTTCAATCAAATCACCCTGAAATTTCTGACCATTATACAGGATCAGCAAGCCTTTTTTGGCAGGCGATTTCTTTGCGCTATCGGCGGCAAAGGCGGAAACGCCAGCGGCACTAAGGCCAACTAGCGCCGCGGCGGCGCAAAAGCTGAAAATTGTCGAACGGATCATGGCTTAGTCCTTTTGCTTGCGAAACAGATGCGCATTCCGTGGCACCAAAATGCGCTGCCAGCAAGATTGAACCGTTAAATGGGCCGCATTGCTAGACCAATGCCGCCGCTTTAACGCGGGCGATTGCCCTTTGCCTTAAACTTGACGCCATGCTTTGTGCGTGGCGGGCCGTCGCTGCGGAACGGACGTTTGCCCTCGCCGCCACCGCTTGGACCGTCCCGACGTGGGCCGCCGCCAAAGGGTTTGGGGCTCAAGCGTTCCCGCCCTGCATTCGGCGCGCCTTTGTTGCTGCGGCGTGGGCCGCGATCCATCTGTGGTGGGCCGTCGGAAGCGATAATTTCAACGTCATTGTCTTCATCATGCCCGGGCTGCGACACGGCCTTTGCAAAGCGTGCCGCCGCCGAAGCCGCAATTCCGACGAAGGTTTCATCAGGCGTAATGCGAATGGCACCAATGTCGTTTTTGGTTACGCCGCCACGGCGGCACAATAACGGCAATATCCACTTTGGATCGGCATTGTTGCGGCGACCAATGTTGAGGCGGAACCAAGCCGAATCGTCGAAACCATCGCGATGACTGTCCGACGGACGCTCACGGTCGCGGTTGCCATCATCGAGCAATTCTTCAGGTGCTGGCATTTTGGCACGATGCGAACGCACTAGGGCCGCTGCGACATCCTCTGCGCTCAATGTCTCTAGCAATTTTGCACCAAGCGCGCGGTCGTCTTCGTCGATCTCAACAGGCGTCAGCAATGTTTCCAGCAACCGCTCGTGATCCTTCACGCGGATGTCTTCAGCGGTGGGGACTTTGATCCATTCCGCCTCAATCTTTGCGCCGCGCAGCATCGATTCCACGCGTTTGCGCCGCTGATACGGCACGATCAAAACGGCAGTGCCTTTACGCCCAGCGCGGCCGGTGCGGCCTGAACGGTGCTGCAAGCCTTCGGCATCGCGCGGCAGTTCGACGTGGACGACCAAAGACAAGTTCGGCAAATCGATCCCGCGCGCAGCAACATCGGTGGCAACACACACCCGCGCACGGCGATCACGCAGCGCCTGCAACGCAGTGTTGCGTTCAGCCTGACTATGCTCACCCGACAAGGCGACGACGTTAAAGCCGCGATTGGTCAGCTTTGAATACAGGTGCCGCACACTTTCCCGCGTGGCACAAAAAAGGATCGCGGTTTCGGCTTCATGCAGACGCAGCAAATTGACCACAGCGTTTTCTGTGTCCGGCGGCGCAACCGTCACAACCTGATAGCTGATATCGCCATGCCCGCGATCTTCGCCAACGGTTGAAATCCGCAGCGCATCGCGTTGATAGCGCTTAGCCAGAGAGACAATCGATTTGGGCATCGTTGCCGAGAACAACAATGTCCGGCGGCCCTCTGGGGTTGCATTGAGAATGCCCTCAAGCTCTTCACGGAACCCCATGTCGAGCATTTCGTCGGCTTCATCAAGCACAGCGACTTTCAACGCTGACAGGTCTAGCGCGCCGCGCTCCAAATGGTCACGCAACCGTCCAGGCGTGCCGACAACAATCTGCGCGCCTTGGCTCAGGTTCCGCCGTTCTTTCGACGCATCCATGCCCCCAACACAGGTTGCGATCCGCACGCCAGCCTTTTGATACAGCCACATCAATTCGCGGCTAACCTGCAAAGCCAGTTCGCGGGTTGGCGCGATAATCAGCGCCGCAGGGGTGCGGGCAAGGCTGACTAAGCCGCCGTCCAGGATCTCGGGCGCCATCGCAAGGCCAAAGGCCACCGTCTTGCCAGAGCCGGTTTGCGCCGAAACGACAAGGTCGCGGCCAACGGCTTCGGGGGCAATAACGGCGTTTTGAACAGGGGTAAGCGTGGTGTATTCACGCGCGGTAAGCGCCTCGTCGAGAAGCGGGGGCAGATTTTCAAATGTCATGATGCGCCGCCCTTTGCGCCAATTATATGCGAATGTAAATGCTGCACTGCACAATAAATCCTTGCTTCTTCATTTCGCAGCGATAGGCTATGCGGATAGCATGGCTGATTCATCTGAACTCCCGCCCTTTATGGACCCTGAAATGCTCTCCAAAATGACGGAGCAATTTGGCGGCGGCGCGGCTGATCCATTGGCGGCGTATAAGCACGCGCTTGATGCCTGGGGACAAGTATTGAAACCGCTTGCGGCGGCAGGTCGCGACAAAGTGAACCCCCGCGACCGCCGCTTTAATGCAGAGCAATGGGAGCATCCGGTGTTCGACCTGATGCGCCAAGGCTATCAGGTGATGTCCGATTACATGTTGGGGGCAGCGGACCAAATCGAGGGGCTGGACCCTGCGCAAAAAGCGAAAATCGGCTTTGCCATTCGCACAGTGGTGGAGGCGATGAGCCCCGCTAACTCGCCGCTCACCAATCCGGTGGCTCTCGAAAAGGCGGTCGAAACAAAAGGCCAAAGCCTAATGGCGGGCATTAATCATTTGATGCACGATATGCAGCAAGGGCAGATGACGCATACCGACCCGCAAGCGTTTGAACTAGGCCGCAACATTGCCTGCACCCCGGGCAAAGTCGTGCATCAAACGCCGCTCTATCAACTGATCCAATATACGCCATCGACCGACAAAGTCATGGAAGCCCCGCTGATCGTCTTTCCGCCGTGGATCAACCGGTTCTACATCCTCGATCTGACGGCAGAAAAAAGCTTCATCAAATGGGCAGTGGATCAGGGGATCACCGTTTTCGTCGTGTCGTGGAAATCGGCCGATAGTGACATGCGCGATGTCATCTGGGACGATTATATCGCGGCGCAGATTGACGCGATTGATACTGTGCTCGCTTTGTTGGACGTGCCGTCCGTCAACGCCATTGGCTATTGCGTGGCGGGAACTACGCTCGCGGCGACGCTGTCGATCCTTCATGCCAAAGGCGAAGAAAGCAAAGTCAACGCCGCGACCTTCTTCACGGCGCAGGTCGATTTCACCCGTGGCGGCGAGTTGCTGAACTTCATCGATGACAGCCAACTTAAGATGGTCGAGGCGATGGCGTCGCCGCAAGGCTATCTTGATGGTCGGTACCTTGCGCTGACATTTAATCTGTTGCGCGGCAACGACCTGATCTGGTCCACAGTCGTTAAAAACTATCTGTTGGGGGAGGATTATCCGGCATTCGACCTGCTCCACTGGAACGGCGACGTCACCAACCTGCCCGCCAAATGGCATAAGGATTATTTATGCGATCTGTACCGCGATAACAGATTGATCGAGCCTTGCGCGCTTTCAGCTTTGGGCACGCCAATTGATCTGACCAAAATCAAAACCCCCTGCTACATTCAAGCGGGCCGCGAAGACCATATTGCCCCTGCCGCTAGCGTTTGGAAAATCCGCGAGCATTTCAAAGGGCCACTGAAATTTGTGCTGGCAGGTAGCGGCCATATTGCAGGCGTCGTCAATCCGCCTGCGCAGATGAAATATCAATATTGGTTGAATGATAATGCCAAAGTGTCGTCGTTGGATGAATTTATTGAAGGCGCCACTGAAACCAAAGGTAGCTGGTGGCCGGATTGGCAGATTTGGCTGTCGGAGCTTTCGCCGAAAACAGTTCCCGCCAAAGGCGCACGTATTCCGGGGCAAGGTAGCCTTAAAGCGATTGAGGATGCGCCGGGCAGTTACGTAAAGACGCGATAGAATATTTCCGGTGTGCATTTACTTATCCCAGAACCGTTTGTGCTGAGTAGGTGCAGAGCCGCAGGCGAAGTGCCGTATCGAACTACGGATGGCACAAACTACCCTTCGATACGGCAGTTGGGCTTCGCCCGCCTTCGGCCCCGCTGCGCTCAGCACGTACTCAGGGTGAACGAATTTGGTATTGAGCTAGAATAGTGAAACTGAAACAACCTAATCCCCGCTTTGTGAACCAACGCCAAACTGGTAAAGACCACACCGATTCGGGGCCGAAATCTCTTCATCTCCGGTAAAAATGCGGTGCCGCAATGGAAGTTTCAATGAACAGAGCTAGTTGGTTTGGCGGATTGTGCGCGGCACTTTTGCTGACGGGGTCAGTTGCTGCGAGCAGAAGCATGGCTGAAAGCAAGCCAAGCGCCGTCAAACTAGCCCCCGCCAGTTATCGCATCATCGGCGTTGGCGACATGATGATCGGCAGTGATTATCCCGTCGAGTATCTCGACCCGCGTGTAACCGATGGCGGCGATCCGGCAACGGTTCTGGGTCAAGACATGATATCGCTGTTCAAATCTGCCGATGTGACCTTCGGTAATTTTGAAGGGACAATGCACAGCAGCACCGAGGGCGCGAAAGCCTGTGGCAATCCCAAAGTGTGCTACACATTCCGCAGCCCGCCCTATCACGCGGCCTATATCCGCAAGGCTGGCTTTAACATGCTGTCAAATGCCAATAACCACAGCCGCGATTTTGGCGAAGCGGCGCGTGCGGTGACATTCAAGAACCTGACCGGGGCTGGTTTCGTGGTTTCGGGGGCAGATACACCCGATACGCGCTTTGGCATCCACACGATGAAAGACGGCACCAAAGCCGTGCTGATAGCCTTCGGCCACAACCCCGGCCTGATGAAAGTCCAAGAACTCGCCCGCGTCAAAGCTTTGGTGCAAGAAGCCCAGACTAAAGGCGACATCGTCATCGTGTCCTGCCACATCGGCGCCGAGGGCCGCACGCATAACCGCGTTACCCGCGCGCCGGAATTGTTCCTTGGCGAAGATCGCGGCAACCCGTTCGCCTTTGCCCGCACCGCCGTTGATGCAGGCGCAGACATAGTCTTCTGCCACGGCCCGCACATCGCGCGTGCTGTTGAGGTCTATAAAGGCCGCTTCATTGCTTACAGCCTAGGGAATTTCTGGACCTATGGCAGCTTCAACCTGCGCGATGAAAATGGACATGCCCCGATTGCGGATATTCGCGTCGCCAAAGACGGCGCGTTGCTGGCTGCGCGGATCGTTTCAGCGCGGCAAGACAAGCCCGGCGGACCCTATTTGGACAGCAACCACGCGGCGGCCAAACAGATTGCAATGCTAACCGCGCGCGATTTTCCCGAGACCGGCGTGAGCGTATCGGCTGACGGCGAGATTAGCTGGCCTAAGTAATGCGTATTCGTTTCGTCTAACTATCGGCCCCGTCACTCCGTTTGTGTTGAGTAGCTGCAGAGGATGTAGTCCGAAGTAGCGTATCGAAGTACCGAGTGCTTGCGCCTTCCCTTCGATACGGCACTTCGCTGCGCTCAGCACCTACTCAGGGCAAACGGGCGTGGGGTTTGAGGGCGCAAACTGCTAACTCTAGTTGACGTTTACGTAAACGTCCGGTAGTCCGAAATTCTGCATCCAGCGGCATGATTCGCTGGCCTGCCATGCTTTTTGAGGAGATCAGCTATGGATATGGAATTTAACGCGCAAGACCTCGCATTCCGCGACGAGGTTCGCGCATTTATTGCCGAAAACCACCCCGATATGAGCGCCAAGAAAGACGCTGGCGAAGAAATGGCGAAAGAGGATTTCCTCAGCTGGCACCGCATCTTGCACGCCAAAGGCTGGGTCGCCCCCGCATGGCCCGTAGAATATGGCGGCACTGGCTGGACGCCGACGCAGAAATATATCTGGTCCGAAGAAACCGCGCGCGCAGAATGTATCCGCCTGATGCCTTTCGGCCTGTCGATGGTTGGTCCTGTGATCTACACATTCGGTACGCCTGAACAAAAAGCACAATTCCTGCCCCGCATCCTGTCGGGTGAGGATTGGTGGTGTCAGGGATATTCCGAACCAGGCGCTGGTTCCGACCTCGCTTCGCTGCGCACAACCGCTGTCCGTGACGGCGACGATTACATCGTCAACGGCCAGAAAACTTGGACGACAATGGCGCAACATGCCGATTGGGGTTTCTTCCTTGTCCGCACAGATAAGGACGTGAAGGCGCAGGAAGGCATCTCGTTCCTGTTGATCGACATGAAATCGCCGGGCATCACTGTGCGCCCGATCATCACCTTGGGCGGCGAGCATGAGGTCAACGAAGTGTGGCTGGAAAATGTTCGCGTTCCGGTATCGAACCGCGTTTATGAAGTAAACAAAGGTTGGACCTGCGCCAAGTTCCTGCTCGCGCATGAACGCACTGGGATCGCCGGTGTGGCATCGTCAAAGCGCGGTATTGAGCGGATTAAGGACATTGCGAAGTCGGAACACGATGGCGACAAGCCACTGATCGCCAACGCGTTCTTCAAACGCAAAATTGCGGAATTGCAGACTGACCTGACCGCGCTGGAATTTACCGAACTGCGCAGTCTTGCAGGCGAAGCGGCCGGCAAAGGTCCGGGGCCGGAATCAAGCTTGCTGAAAATCAAAGGTTCCGAAATACAGCAACGGATTACTGAACTCGCATTGGAAGCGGTCGGCCATTACGGCGCGCCTTACTTCCGCGGCTTTGGTGAAGGGGATAATGAACACCCGATCGGCCCTGATTATGCACACCGCGCTGCACCAACCTATTTCAACGCGCGCAAGACAACGATCTATGGCGGCTCAAACGAGATTCAGCGTAACATCATCGCAAAGATGGTTCTGGGGCTTTAACGAAAAAAACCGCACCCCCCGCGCAGGCGGGGGCAGCGAAAGTTTACGCAGCAGCATTCGGGTAAGCCTGCTGCGGTCTCCGCCTTATCCGGGGACGACGAGAGAGGGACAAGAGTAATGGATTTCACCTACACCGAAACGCAGGGCATGATCCGCGACACGCTGTCGCGCTTTTTGGCGGACAGCTATAGCTTTGATGCGCGCCAGAAAATGATCAACAGCGACACAGGCCGCGACTCCGGCATCTGGTCCGCGCTGGCGACCGAACTCGGCATGCTGAGCGCGCCGTTTTCAGAAGATCACGGCGGACTTGGTGGCGGTCACCTCGAGAACGCATTGATCATGGAAGAAATGGGCAAGGTCATGGCGATTGAGCCGTACCTGCAAACTGTCGTCATCGGTGGCGGCGCCTTGAAAGCTGTTGGCGGTGCGCAGGCCGATGCGATTATCCCCAGCATCATATCCGGTGAAACGACTCTCGCCTTTGCCTATGCTGAACCACAGGGCCGTTATGACCTGACGAATTTGCGCACTACAGCCAAGGCTGACGGCGCGGGCTATGTTTTGAACGGCCACAAAGGCGTTGTCTATTGCGCGCCTTGGGCCACGCATCTGCTCGTCACCGCACGCACCGGCGGCAGTCACCGCGAACGGGCTGGCGTTGAGCTATTCCTGATCGACGCGAACCTGCCCGGCATCGTCCGCCGCGATTATCCGACAGTCGATGGCAACCGCGCGTCGGAAATCTACTTTGAAAACGTAGCCATCCCCGGCGACGCATTGCTCGCAGGCGGCATCGACCTGATCGAGCGTATTGTGGACGAAGCCACCGTTGCGGTCTGCGCCGAAGCCACTGGCGTTATGGCAAAGCTGCACGAAGGCACGCTGGATTATGCCAAGCAGCGTCAGCAATTTGGCCAGCCCATCGCGCGTTTCCAAGTGTTGCAGCACCGTATGGTCGATATGTTCATGGAAGTAGAACAGGCCAAGTCGATGACATTGTATGCGACGCTCCACCTCGATAAGCCCGCCCACGAACGCATGGCCGCGGTCAGCCAAGCCAAAGCCAAGGTCTCGCGCGGCGCGCAATTCGTTGGCCAAAACGCTATCCAGACGCATGGCGGCATCGGCATCACGCAGGAACTCGCCATCGGCCACTATTTCAAACGTGCCACGATGATCGAAAGCCAGTTTGGTTCGTCCGATTATCACTATGATCGGTTTGAGCGCATCGTGATTGACGAAGCGGCGTTAAACCCGGCATCTTTTTAAGCCCCCCGGAGCGATCCGGGGGCGCTTCCCCCTAATCCGCTGTAACAGGTGGATTTTATTTTTTGTGCACGGCACCATTTTTTGTTGACGCGACTCACACTCCTGTATATTGTGCAGTGCAACAAAGAAGGAATGGTGCAAAGATCATGGCAAGCAAAAGTGAAGCTACCGCAACCAAGACCCGCAAAGCAGCGGCGCCCAAAATTGCCCCCGCAACACCGGTAACTGCCGTTGTCGAAAAGGTCGAAGCTGGCGCTGAAAAGGCGAAAAAGCTAGTTACCCGCATCGTTTCTGTCAATGAAACGCCCCTTTCAAATGGAGTATCCAAAATGACTGAAACCGTAAAAAACACCGCAAACGAAGCGCAAGCAAAAGCTGCTGATTTCTTTGCTGACATTCGCGAAAATGCAACTGTCGCTGCTGAAAAAGGCAAAGCACTTGCTGCAAATGCGAACGAATTCAACAAGGCAAACATCGAAGCGATGGTTGCAGCCGGTAAGATCGTCGCCACTGGCGCGCAGGAACTGGGCAAGACCAACGTCGAATATGCCAAGAAGAATTTTGAAGAGCTGCAAGCTGCCGTCAAGGAAGTCACTGCCGTGAAATCGCCAACCGATTTCGTAAAGCTTCAAGGTGAACTGGCTCGCAAGAGCTTTGACACTGCCATCGCTCAGGGTTCGAAGAACACCGAAGCATTGGTAAAGCTTGCAAACGACATGTTTCAGCCAATCTCCAACCGTTTTGCGGTTGCAGCGGACCTGTTCAAGAAAGCTGCATAAGCTTTCCTGATATTGCACTGGGCCGTTATTGCGCGCCTGCCCCCTCTCCTCTCCTCCTCGGAGGCAGGAAGGCCAAGACGAACCGGAGCACAAAGAGCCGTCCTTGCAGCAATGCAAGGGCGGTTTTTTGTTTTAGGGCGTAAACTCACAAATATACCCTTCGAGGCGTCGAAATGGCGAAGGTATCGGAGCAAAATGCCCGCGGTCGATAGTCATTCTAACGGCAAGGGTATTTTGCTTCGAGATCAAAGCCATTTCGGCGTCCTTCGGATTTGACCCATTTTGTCCGTTGCTTCGTTGGGCAGCCTAAACTTAGAACCACTAAGCCTGCGGCTTCCCGCCTTGCACTGAACAAAATGGCCTCAAACCTCGAAGGGGATATTTATGAGTTTACGCCCTAGCATTATCCCCTCTTGCGGACTTACCCCCCGATACCCTATTTCAGTTTTATGAAGCTTCAAAATCCCACGCACATTCGTTCCGGCCCCGATAAAGGCGGCGATGACAAAAACGACGATCGCGGCGGTCGCCCGGGCGTGGGCCTTGCCACGCGTACCCGCCCGAAAACGAAAAAGCCCAGCCAGTATAAAGTGCTGCTGCTGAACGACGATTACACGCCGATGGAATTCGTCGTCCATGTGCTGAAAGCCTTTTTCCAGATGGATACCGAACAAGCGACGCGGGTGATGCTGCATGTCCACCAAAAAGGCGTCGGCGTGTGCGGGATATTCACTTACGAAGTGGCCGAAACGAAAGTGACGCAGGTGATGGACTTTGCCAAGCAAAACCAACACCCGCTGCAGTGCACGTTAGAAAAGGCTTAAGGGCAAATCTTGAAGGAGAAAAGGCTTGGGCGCGGCTTTAATAATCGGCGCAGGGGACGCAACGGGAGGGGCGATCGCTAAGGCGTTTGCCGCCGAGGGCCTCACCGCCTGCGTCAACCGCCGCCCGCGCCACTCCGATACGCTTGAGGAACTGGCGCAGTCGATCCGCGATGCGGGGCATCTGGCACAAGCCTTCTCGGCCGACGCGCGTGACGAAGACGCGATGATCGCATTGGTCGACAGCGTCGAACGCGATGTTGGCCCCATCGAAGTCGCGGTGTTCAACATCGGTGCCAATGTCCGCTTCAACGTCACCGACACGACAGCACAGGTGTATCGCAAAGTGTGGGAGATGGCGGCCTTTGCTGGTTTCCTGATGGGCCGCGAAGTCGCTAAGCACATGACGACGCGACAGCGCGGGACGATTATCTTTACCGGCGCGACTGCATCGATCCGGGGTGGGGCCGGATTCTCCGCTTTTTCAGGCGCCAAGGCAGCATTGCGGATGCTCGCGCAATCGATGGCCCGCGAATTAGGGCCGCAAGGCATTCACGTTGCGCACAGCATTATCGATGGCGGTATCGACACTGAATTTGTGCGCGGGTTAAGACCTGATTTTGATGACGCCAAGGCCAATGATCTTGTGCTGTCGCCCGACGCGATTGCTGCGCAATATGTAGGTTTGCATCGGCAGCATCGCAGTGCCTGGACGCATGAGCTGGATTTAAGGCCGTGGGGTGAGAGTTTTTAATTCCAACACGAACATAAAATAAACCGTTAGCACTGAGCCTGTCGAAGTGCGCCTATCAGACGTAGCGCAATGCTGCAGGACGTGCTTCGACAGGCTCAGCACTAACGGTTAGAATGAATGGCTGAGCGAGAGAGCATCATGACAAAAACCATAGAATTCCTGTTCGATTTCGGCGGACCTAACAGCTATCTCGCGCACAAAATGCTGCCGGACCTGTGTGCCAGAACCGGCGCACAGGTCACCTACAGCCCCATCCTGCTCGGCGGTCTGTTCAAACTCACCAACAACCAAGCCCCGATGATGCGCTATGCCGAAACACCAGCAAAACGGAATTACGAGATGCTGGAATTTGACCGCTTTGTAAAAGCCCACAGCCTGCCGTTCAAAATGAACCCGCATTTCCCGATCAACTCGCTCTACCTGATGCGCGGCGCGGTAGGGGCGCAGCATCTGAGCTGCTTCATGCCCTATGTCGAGGCGATCATGGCCGCGATGTGGGAGGATGGAGCGAATACCGGCGACCTAGCAGTCGTCAAAGACGTGCTCGACAAAGCCGGACTGGATAGCACCGCAATCCTAGCCAAAGCCGAAGACCCCGACATCAAAGCTGAACTCGCCGCCAACACCGAAGCCGCCGCCGCACGCGGAGCCTTTGGCGTGCCAACCTTTTTTGTCGGCGATGACATGTTTTGGGGCAAGGAGAGGTTGGCGCAGGTTGAGGCGCTGTTAGGCCAAGGATAATCTTGCTTGCCTCGCCCATCGCGTTAAAGCCGAACAATGGACAAAATCATCATTCGTGGCGGCAATCGCCTTCAAGGCAAAATTCCAATCTCTGGGGCAAAGAACAGCGCTTTGACGCTGCTGCCCTGTGCGCTGCTGACTGACGAGCCGTTGACGCTGCGTAACCTGCCGCGTTTGGCGGATATTGACGGGTTTCAGCATTTGATGAACCAGTTCGGTATCTCCACTACTATCGCCGGATCGCGCCCAGAGGATTTCGGGCGGGTGATGACGCTGGAGGCAACGCGGATTACATCGTCGGTCGCGCCCTATGAATTAGTGCGCAAAATGCGCGCTTCGATTTTGGTGCTCGGGCCGATGCTGGCGCGGATGGGCGAGGCGACGGTATCGCTGCCCGGCGGCTGTGCCATTGGCAACCGGCCGATTGATTTGCATTTGAAAGCACTGGAGGCGATTCGCGCAGAGATTGAACTTGCGTCGGGCTATGTGAAGGCCATCGCGCCCAAAGGCGGGCTACCCGGTGGTAGCTACACTTTCCCAGTGGTCTCTGTGGGCGCGACAGAGAACGTCTTGATGGCCGCTGTCCTCGCCAAGGGCACCAGCGTCATCCACAACGCCGCGCGCGAACCAGAGATTGTCGATCTATGCAACATGCTAGTCGCGATGGGCGCGGAGATTGAGGGCATTGGATCATCAGACCTGACCATCCACGGCAAAGACCGGCTGCACGGCGCGACTTATCGCGTGATGTCTGACCGGATCGAGGCGGGCAGCTATGCGTGTGCCGTTGCCACGACGGGCGGCGACGTCGAACTGGTCGGGGCGAACGAACCCGAAATGCAGGCGACTGTGGATGCGCTGCGTAGCGCGGGCGTGACGGTTGAGGCCGTTAAAGGCGGACTGCGCGTTGCATCGGACGGCAAGCTGCAACCGCTGACAATTTCGACATCACCCTATCCCGGATTTGCTACCGACATGCAGGCGCAGTTTATGGCGATGCTGTGCATGGCCGATGGCGCCAGCGTGCTGACCGAAACGATCTTTGAAAACCGCTACATGCATGTGCCAGAGCTGAACCGCATGGGTGCGCATATCGAGACTAAGGGCCGCACGGCAATTGTTCACGGGGTCAAGGGCATGACAGGCGCGCCGGTAATGGCAACCGACCTGCGCGCCTCGATGAGCCTAATTATAGCGGGGCTGGTGGCCGAGGGCGAGACACAGGTGCAGCGCATCTATCACCTTGATCGCGGC
>JANMGR010000178.1:0-6964 GCA_031374785.1 Sphingomonadales bacterium
GCGTCATCACCTTTGGCGGGGTCAGGCGGATGGCGTCGTCTTTGCCGGTGGAGCGGAAGTTGGTTAGCTGCTTCGACTTCATCGGGTTGACTTCAAGGTCATCGGGCTTGGCATTTTCGCCGATAATCATGCCTTCGTATAAAGCTTCACCCGGCGAGACGAACAGGATGCCGCGTTCTTCCAAGGGGCCGAGCGCATAGGCAACCGCGTCGCCATTGCCGTTGGAGATCAACACGCCGCATTTGCGGCCTTCAATCGGGCCACGGTGCGGCCCGTATTTTTCGAACAAACGATTCATGATTCCAGTGCCGCGCGTGTCAGACAGGAATTCGCCGTGATAGCCGATCAGCCCGCGTGACGGGGCCGAGAAGGTAATCCGCGTTTTGTTGCCGCCTGATGGGCGCATGTCGGTCATTTCGCCTTTGCGGATCGCCATTTTTTCAACAACGGTGCCTGAATATTCGTCATCAACGTCGATCACGACCTGCTCATAGGGCTCAGTGCGGTTGCCGTTTTCGTCTTCGCGATACAGAACGCGCGGGCGCGAAATGCCGAGTTCAAAGCCTTCACGGCGCATCGTTTCAATGAGCACGCCCAACTGAAGCTCGCCGCGCCCTGCCACTTCAAAGCTATCCCGATCGTCAGCTTCGGTGACTTTAATCGCGACGTTGCTTTCGGCTTCGCGCAGCAAACGGTCGCGGATCATCCGGCTAGTAACTTTGGTGCCTTCGCGGCCCGCCATCGGCGAATCGTTGACCGAAAAACGCATCGACAAGGTCGGCGGATCGATGGGCTGTGCGTGCAGCGGCTCAGTCACGCTTGGTTCGGCAATGGTGTCGGCAACCGTTGCGGTGGTCAGGCCAGCGATGGAGATAATGTCGCCAGCCTTGGCATCTTCAACCGGAACGCGTTCCAATCCGCGGAACGACATGATCTTTGACGCGCGGCCAGTTTCGACGATTTTGCCATCGGGCGAAAGCGCATGAATCTGTTGGTTGACCTTCACTGTGCCCGAAAGCACCAGGCCGGTCAGGATGCGGCCAAGGAAGTTGTCGCGGTCAAGCAACGTCACGAGCATCTTGAACTCGCCGTCAACATCGGCCTTTGGCTCTTTGACGTGGCGGACGATGGTTTCGAACATCGGGATCAACGTGCCTTCGCGACGGTCCGGATCTTCGGACGCATAACCGTTGCGGCCCGATGCATAAAGCACTGGAAAATCAAGCTGTTCGTCGGTCGCATCAAGCGATACGAACAGGTCAAAAACTTCGTCGAGCACTTCCTGAATACGCTCATCCGGGCGATCAACTTTGTTCACCACAACGATAGGGCGCAGGCCGAGCGCCAGCGCTTTTCCGGTCACAAACTTCGTCTGCGGCATCGCGCCTTCGGATGCGTCGACCAACAGGATAACCCCGTCCACCATCGACAAAATGCGCTCCACTTCGCCGCCAAAGTCGGCGTGGCCCGGCGTATCGACGATGTTGATACGGGTTTTTTCGCCCTTGTGATCGTCAAACTCAACACTGGTGCATTTGGCCAGAATCGTGATCCCGCGTTCCTTTTCCAGATCGTTCGAATCCATCGCGCGTTCTTCGATCCGCTGATTGTCGCGGAACGTGCCGGATTGGCGGAAAAGCTGGTCAACAAGGGTGGTTTTGCCATGATCGACGTGCGCTATGATGGCGATATTACGCAGAGACATTTTTAAGCCTTTTGGGAATGAGAGGCAGAAGTTTCCGCCGTGTTGGCCGCGCCCCTAGCGTTTTTTTCGCTGCGGCGCAACAAAGGACGCGCAGGGCGACGAGATTGCATGGTGATCATGCCCCCAGCGGCGATAGCCAGCGGTGTCGATGTGAAAGCGTGTGCCTTTGTAGATGCCAAGCCCCATGTTCAACGCTTTGCCTTTGCGGGCGTGAAGCGCGCAGAGTTTTTCAATCAGTTCGTCGCGCGGCACGCCTTTTGTCGGTCGCATATCAATCGCACGAAATTCCAAATGAAAGCTGCGGCTGGCACCCTTGATGCAACGGTTGATGTCTGGACTGCGGAATGCAGAAACCGCTTCAACTGGTCCTAACAGCGGCTGAATTTCATCACGGATTAAGCGGAGGGTAGGGGCCATATCTGGCCATTTATCGTTTGGTGGGATGGCAAAGGGTTCGGCGCCGCAACGCAGCCATTGTGTGTCGCTGCGCAGGAGTTGATCGAGCGGGATAACATCCGCAACTTTTTCAGCGATGAGAAATTGCTGCAAGCGTTCCGTTGCTTGCCGGTTGCCATCAGCCGCTTGCCATGTGGCAAAAGTGCTTTCGCGCTGCTGCTCGCAGCTCCACAGCACGGGTATCAACAAGAACGAAATTGCGATCTGAGAGAGGCGCATGGACGCACTTGTTGCCCACAAAGATATCGGCCATCAAGTATTCAATGATCGCGCGCCTTATCCCTGACCGTTTTGTGCTGATGCTTTTGGGGGCGATGGCATTGGGCTGGCTGCTGCCAGTATCGGGCCAGGGACTAGAGATTGCGCAATATATCAGCAGCGCAAGCATTTTCTTTCTGTTTTTTCTCCACGGGCTGCGTTTGCCACATGCCGAGGTCGTCAAAGCGGCGCGAAGCTGGAAATTGCAAGGCGCGATGCTGGCGTTTAGTTTTGTGGCAATGCCGTTGGCGGCTTTGGTCGTGGCAAAGTCGGTCGGTGTACTTTTTCCCACGGCGTTGATAACGGGGCTGTTATACTGCGCGATGCTGCCTTCGACGGTGCAGTCGGCGATCAGCTACTCTTCAATCGCGGGCGGTAATGTTGCAGCGTCGGTGGTGGGGGCGGCAGTCTCCAATCTCGCTGCTATTGTTGTGACGCCGTTGCTGGTGGCCGTCGTGATCGGTGCAGCGTCGGGCGTTTCGCTGGGCAACGACACGGTATTTCGGATTGCATCGCTATTGCTGTTGCCCTTCGCTTTGGGTCAGTTCGCGCAAGGGCAGCTCGGTGCATGGGCGCTACGGCAAAAGGCGTTGCTGTCGTTTTTCGACCGGCTGGTTATTGTGATCGCCGTGTATGTCGCCTTTGCCGCGGCCGTCGCAAGCGGCAGTTTGTCGTTTTTAACGCCCGCAAATTTTGCTTTGCTGCTGGCTGCGGTCGCCTTTTTGATGCTATTTGCTTTTGGTGCAGCAACGGGGCTTGGTGATACGCTAAAACTGGAACGCGCCGATCGAATCACGCTACTTTTTGCCGGAGCACATAAAAGCATTGCGACCGGCGCGCCAATGGCGGCGATCCTTTTTGGCAGCAATGCGGGGCTGATCCTGCTGCCAACGATTGTTTATCACATCGCGCAGCTGGTAGTATCCGCGCCGTTGGCGCAGCGTCTGCGACAAGGACTGTCCCAATAGGGACTGTCCCTATTGGGACAGTCCTTGCTACAGGCTTCTTAGCGCAGCAGCCGGTCGCGCCGCCAATATCGGCAACGATCCGACGATGCCGAGTGCGAATGTCAGCCCAGCGCCGCCCACCAAAGTCACTGCCAACACAACCGGATCAGGCGCGAAGGTGAAGTTGAAAATTTGCACCACGACATACCACGCCGCACCCATGCCCAGTGCCAAGGCTAGAAATCCAAGTATCACCGCAAGCAGCCCATATTCCATCGCTTGCGCCGCCAATATCTGGCGGCGGGTTGCGCCGAGCAGCTTCATAATCACGCTATCATAAATTCGAGACTGGCGCGCGGCGGCAATCGCCCCGACCAACACGGCGATCCCTGCAAGAATGGCAATCGACGCCGCCGCTGCTATCGCTTGGGCCATTTGCGTCAGCAAATTCGACACCTGCCCAACCACTTCGCCGACTTCTATGAGTGACGATGACGGGAAGGCGGGAGGGATGGATTTGGCCAAAACACGTTCGGCGGCTCTGTTCACCGTCAGCGTCGCAACCATATTGTGCGGGGCCGCATCGAACGATCCTGGGGAAAACACCAAAGCATAATTCAGCCCGAAATTCTCCCATTTCACTTCGCGTAATGCAGCGATTTTTGCTGGCACTTCGACGCCCAAGACATTGACCGTCAGCGTGTCGCCTACGCCTAATGCCAAGGATTCCGCGACGCGCCGGTCAAGCGAAACTAAGGGCGGACCTTTGTAATCAGCGGCCCACCATTTGCCCGCGATCACTTCGCTGCCCGCAGGCACAATGCCGCTATAGGTTAGGCCTCTGTCACCGCGTAATACCCATGCGCCTTCGGGAAGTTCCGCCAGTTGATCGACCCGCTGACCGCCAAATTCGGTGATTGTGCCGCGCAGGGCAGGGATCAGATTGACCTGTGCCTTGGGGTCAGCTGCGGTGACCATATTTCCGAACTCGGTTGCGCGTTCTCTTGGGATGTCGAGTACGAAAAAGCTGGGTGCGCGTTCGGGGACTTGCCCGCGGATTTCATTGTTGATGCTGGTCTGGATTGCGGCCAGCGTCACGAATAACGTCAGTCCGAGACCCAATGCCACTACCAACGCCTGTGTGTGCGATCCGGGTCGGTGCAGGTTGGCAAGCGCGAGGCGGGGCAGCGGAGCGGTGGGGCGGGGCAAGCGGATGGCGACCCAGCGCATGCCCCACGCTATTCCGGCGAGCAATATCAACAAGCCGAACGCTGCGGCGATGAAGATGAGCGAGAATAGAGGCTCTCGCGCCGTGGCGACAGCAAGCGCGACGATGGCGCCTATTGCTGCGGCCACCCACAACACTGTCCGGCGATCTGCTCGGCTACTGCGTTCGACCACGGCGCGAAATAATCCGGCGGCAGGCACGGTGCGTGCGCGGGCGAGTGGCGGCAAAGCAAAGGCGATGGCGATCAGCAGGCCGTAAGCAGCACTCGCCGCCAGCGGGATGGGGTAGAGCGCAAAGCCGGGCGCAACCGGCAACACATCGCCTGCAACCCAACCAATCGCTTGCGGCAGCACGCTGCCCACCGCGAGGCCAAGGATAATGGCGAATGCCGCAACGGTCAGGATCTGCAGCATATAGATGCGGAAAATAACACGGCTGTCCGCGCCGTTGACTTTTAACGTAGCGATGCTGGCGCGTTTGCTTTCGAGGTAACTGGCGACGCCATTGCCGACGCCGATGCCCGCAATGACGAGCGAGGCGAGGCCGACCAGCGTCAGGAACTGCCCCATGCGTTCGATAAAGCGCCGCGTGCCGGGCGCGCCGTTTGAGCGGTCAGTGATCTCCCAACCTGCGTTGGTGAATTCTTTCTTCAGCCGCTCAGCGGTGGCCTCGGAATTGACGCTGGCCGCTAATTTGACGCGGTATTTTGCCTCGTACATGCTACCCGGTTGGATCAGGCCGGTCGAACCGAGTTGATCCAAAGCAATTATCGCCACTGGCCCAAGCGTAAAGCCTTCGCCTAATCGGTCTGGTTCACTTTTGATGACGCCGGTTACAATGAAGCTTTTCTCTCCAAATCGCACTCGCTGTCCGGGGCCGATGCCGAGCCGGTCCGCCAACGTTGGTCCAATATATATCCAGTCGCGAGGCGGCGTCCGAAATTGTAGATTGTTCGGTTCAATCTCCAGCTTTCCATAATGGGGGTATGCAGCATCAACTGCCTTTAATTCTGCGAGCACACTGTCGTTATTTGGACCAATTGCCATTGCGCGTAGGCGGACAGTTTCAGAGAGTGCGCCGAGCTTGCGCAGCTCCGCCTTTTCAGCATCGCTTGCCTCACGCTGGCTAATCTCAATAGCGATATCGCCGCCCAATATGGTCTGCCCCCGACTCGACAATTCGTCCGCGATCCCGGCGGTTAAGCTGCCAATGGCTGCCAGCGTCGCAACGCCCAGAAACAGGCAGACCGCGAGCAAGCGCAGCCCCCTGATCCGTGCCGACAAGTCACGCCGCGCAATGCGCCAAATTGCGGAGAGGGGCAGGTTCATACTCCTACCCCTTCAGGGGAGGGATAGCGAGACTTGGCAGCTGTGCTGCCTAGTCGCAGCAGGGCGGGGCTTTTCGCCGCAGGGTAAGGCTTACCTAGCCCCTCTCTGCTGCGACTAGGGCTTGCTGCGCAAACCCAAGTCTCGCTATCTCTCCCCTGAAGGGGCGAGAGGTTGCAGGACGCGACACTCATAACTCCACCACTAAGCCGTCCTGCATGGCAATCACGCGGTCACATTTGCGCGCAAGCTCGGGATCATGCGTAATAATTAACAACGTCGCGCCAAGCGCGGCTCGGCGCTCGAATAACAGGTCGATAATCGAACCGCCGGTCGCTCCGTCCAGATTGCCCGTCGGTTCATCAGCAAAGATGATTTTGGGGGCCGCCGCCATCGCCCGCGCTATCGCAACGCGTTGCTGTTCACCGCCAGACAACTGCGAAGGGTAATGCGTCAGCCGGTGGCCAAGGCCGACAGCTTCCAATTCCGCCGCCGCGCGACCGAACGGGTCAGCAATCCCCGCCAATTCAATAGGTACTGCGACATTTTCCAGCGCAGTCATCGTTGGCAGCAAATGAAACGCCTGCAACACAATCCCGATCCGTCCCCGCCGCGCGCGCGCCAAAGCATCTTCGTCTAGCTGCGTAAAGTTCAGCCCGTCCACCTCGACCGATCCGCCGCTTGCGCGCTCTAATCCGGCCAGCACTGCCATCAGCGAGCTTTTGCCCGATCCAGATGGCCCCAGCAAAGCGACGCTTTTGCCATAAGGTACTTCCAGATCGACGCCGCGCAGGATTTCGACCGCCGCATCATCGGAACCAAGGGTGAGGGTGACATTGGACGCGCGAATTGCCATATCCGCTGTGCTGCTTATGGGAGCGTGCAAGGAAGGAACCTTATTTTGAAACGTTTTTGTGCATATGGGGCCGCGTTGTTGCTTATCCAAGGGCTAAGCGCCTGCGGGCAAACCCCTGTAGCCGACGCGCCGCCAAAAGCGGCAAAGGTGCAGGTGCCAGCGGACTATGACAGGCTGGTGGTGGCTATT
>JANMGR010000181.1:0-1734 GCA_031374785.1 Sphingomonadales bacterium
GTGATTGAAGTCACTACCCCTTCATCAACCGCCTCAAATTCCATCGTCGCCTTATCGGTTTCGATCTCGGCAAGGATATCGCCAGACTTCACACTGTCGCCGACTTTGACCAGCCATTTGGCCAAAGTGCCTTCCTCCATAGTCGGGGAAAGTGCGGGCATTTTCAGTTCGGTGGCCATCAGTATGTCTCCACCAAAACGTCATTATAGAGTTCAGCCAAATCAGGCTCCGGTGCTTGTTCGGCAAATTCAGCGGACGCATTCACTATTGCGCGAATCTCTTTTTCGATCACTTTCAACGCGTCCTCGGTAACGCCCATTTTCAGCAAATCGTCCTTGGCGCCATCAATCGGATCGAATTTCTCACGCACCGCCTGCACCTCGTCTCGGCTGCGATATTTGGCCGGATCAGACATTGAATGCCCGCGATAGCGATAGGTTTTCATCTCGAGCAACACCGGCCCCTTGCCACTGCGCACCCAATCAATCGCAACTTCTGCCGCACCGCGAACAGCTAGCACATCCATCCCGTCCACTTGGATACCGGGAATGCGGAAGCTTTCACCCCGCCGATACAACTGATCCTCCGCCGACGCGCGATTTACGCTGGTTCCCATGGCATATTGGTTGTTTTCGATAACAAAGATGATCGGCAGTTTCCACAGCTCTGCCATGTTAAAGCTTTCGTACACCTGCCCCTGATTCGACGCGCCATCACCGAAATACGCCAAACAAAGGCCGCCATCGCCAGAATATTTATGTCCAAACGCAAGCCCAGCGCCCAGCGACACCTGCGCACCAACAATCCCATGTCCACCATAAAATTTGTGGCTGGTCGAAAACATATGCATCGATCCGCCCTTGCCGCGCGAAATGCCCGCTGCACGTCCGGTCAGCTCCGCCATAATAACATTAGGATCAATGCCATAAGCCAGCATGTGGCCGTGGTCTCGATATCCGGTAATCACGCTGTCCTTGCCCGGAGTCAGCGCCGATTGCAGGCCAATAGCGACTGCCTCTTGGCCGATGTAAAGGTGACAAAAGCCGCCGATGAGGCCAAGTCCGTATAGCTGGCCCGCCTTCTCCTCAAACCGGCGGATCAACAGCATGTCGCGGTAAAATTTCAGCAACTCGTCTTTGGTCGCTTCATACGGCACGGGCGTTGCCGGACGTTCCCGATTGGCGACGGCATCACGCGATGCAGATGCCGATTTGCCGGTTTTCTTCGCGGGCGATTTTGCCAAGACGCTGTCCTCTCAAAGGCTTATTTAGCTAACGCTACGGCTTTAGCGCCTAATCAATCGCACCGGCGGTTGAAAGTTAAATTTGCGGCTTTACCACAAGGCATAGCTATTCATTGCTGTTGAGCGGCACGACAATCTCGTCAGGCGCGACTACATTCAAATCCTTGCGCATCAATTCGCCCGCCAGATCGGGATCGACATTGTCGCGGTTGAGCAGTTTCTGCTTGTTGCGCAGCGCGTCACGTTCTTTTTCCAGCGACGCCAGTTCGACTCTGCGTTCTTTCAATGCTTGCCGGTAATCGGTCCACGCAATCACGCCGGTGGGGCCAAGCAACGCGTAAGAAGCAATGAGTAACAACGCAACCAAACCCGCCGCTGTAATCAGCGTCGATTTGACCTCAGTTTTGCTCCGTTTGCGTCGTGCCGTTCTTGCCATAACTGACGTCATAGCACCGTGCACCACTTACCGAAAGATGCTGCGTCCTGCATAA
>JANMGR010000203.1:0-13911 GCA_031374785.1 Sphingomonadales bacterium
CGCGCGGCGGTTTTCGGCGACGGTTTTGACCTTATCAAAGCTTTCAGGTTTTGGACGTGCCATTAGAGGAGGCCAGCCAGCTCCAGCGCAGCATCAACCGCTTTTCGGCTCGCGGTGGAAGCCGCAACCAGCGGCAAGCGCACATCGGATGGAAAATCTTTGATCGCACGGGACATAGCGTATTTAATGGGGGCTGGGGACGCATCTGTGAAGAGGGCGTTATGCAAAGGCTGCAATTTATCGGTCAGTGTGCGTGCCAATTCATAGTCGCCAGACGCCATAGCCGCTTGAATTTCCGCACATAACTTTGGTGCAACATTGGCCGTTACGGAAATACAGCCAACGCCGCCCGCTGCATTAAACGCCACTGCCATATCGTCATTCCCTGACAGCTGACAAAAATCGGTGCCGCAACCAAGCCGGTGGTCGGCAACGCGGCCAATCTGTCCGCTGGCGTCTTTGATCCCAACAATCGTCGGAATTTCCGCCAACCGTGCAAGCGTCGCTGGTTGAATATCGGTCACAGTCCGGGCTGGCACATTATAGACAATAATCGGCAGGTCGCTTTTATCAGCGAGATGGGCGTAATGGGCATAGATACCATCCTGATTGGGCCGGTTGTAATAAGGCGCGACAACCAACGCCGCAGCAGCCCCCTCTGCCTTGGCAAATTCCATGTGACGAACGGCGGTTGCGGTGTCATTTGAACCGCAGCCTGCGATCACCGGAACACGTCCAGCGGCGGCCTCGATGCACACCGAAATCACCCGATAATGTTCGTCAAACGACAAAGTCGGCGCTTCGCCCGTTGTGCCGCATGGCACCAGAGCGCTTGACCCTGATGCGACCTGCCAATCCACCAACGCACGAAATTTCTCTTCCGCAAACGCTCCGTCGCAAAAAGGAGTCACTAGAGCGGGTATTGAGCCGGAGAACATGGAATTTGCTTTCGTAACTTGGCAGGTGAAGATCGTTCGAACCATCAGGGGTGATTGGTTCATCCACCACTAAGGATCGAGCCCATAATATGCCACGCATGGTAAAGCACCTTATTTCCGCTTCATTGCTTGCAATTCCTGCTTCTGCGTTTGCTGCGGCGCCCGAGAAGATCGAGTGGGTATCAGGCACAGGCGACGCTGTGAATGTCCCGACCAAGCTTGTCGATGCCAGCGAGGGCAATATCCCCGCTGCGCTGCAACGTTGGAAAATGCTGACGGCGTCTGGCAATTATACATTCGGCGAATATGCCTCATTTCTATTGACCTACCCGAATTGGCCTGCGGCTGAGGATATGCGCAAAAACGCCGAACAGTCGATCAATCTTGCATCCTATTCGCCCAGCCAGACGGTCGCCTTTTTTGACCGGTTGGAACCGATAACCAACGGTGGCCGCGCGAAATATGCGATTGCCCTGTCGGCAAGCGGCGACAAAGCCAAGGCCGAGCAATGGGCGCGGCGCTCGTGGCGCGAGGGTCCATTAACCGACGATGATGAAAGCCGGATATTTCAAATGATGGGCGGAAAGCTATCGGCAGCTGACCATGATGCGCGCGTTAGTCGGTTGCTCTGGTCAAGCGCCGCGCGTTCTGCGCAAAAATGGCTTCCTTACACTTCGGCAGAACGCCGTCCGGTTTTTGAAGCGCAATTAGCGCATGAATTAAAAGCCGCCGATGCCGCAACGAAATTCGCAGCCGCTGGGCAAGCGGGGCAAAGCGATGCAGGGCTGATCATGGAACGCGTCAACGCACTGAAAGCGGCTGGTAACAACTGGGGTGCGCGCGACTTGCTCGCCAATCGTCCGCCGCTTTCGGCTGCACCGCATGTTGCAAAGGATTGGCTAAAGCTGCTTTTGGTCAATGCAGAGGCTGCTGAAAAAGACGGGCAGTTTGATGTTGCCTACAAAATCGCGTCTAAAGTGCGCGATGCCTTTCCCGCTGGCACAAAGATTACCGACCTCGATCTATCGACCCGCGACACGTATACCAGCCTTGCTTGGCTGGCGGGCGAAACAGCCTATTACAAACTCGGTCGCCCGCGTGATGCCGTCGAGATGTTCCGCGCCTATACCGATGGTGCCCGAAGCCCGCAGACGCGATCGAAAGGCCTGTACTGGGCCGGTCGTGCCGCTAAGCAGGCGGGCGATACAGGGGCAGCGACTCAATATTTTGGCGAAGCTGCTCGTTTTTATGACTTTTTCCACGGACAATTGGCTTTGGAAGCCATGAGCAAGCCGTTGCCCGTCGTTGCTCCCGCACCCTCCTTACCGCAGCTGTCCAACAGCTCGGTATCCTCTGCATTCAACGCCGCGCGTCTTTCCACTAACGCCTTTTCAGGATGGAAAGATTCAAACAGCTTTATGTAGGCGCTCGCCAATTCTGCAAAAAGCGAAACCGACTTTCTAAACGTGTTTTCATGGTCCAACGCCATTGGCAGGCCTGACTTATCAGTGATTGCTGCGCGTTCTGCGCGGATTGAGGGTTACAGCAGCATGGTCCGTTTGGGCTATCCTGTCGTCAACGTTCCGCCAGAGCATATGGACAATTGGACCTTTATCCACGCCATCGCGCGCCAGGAAAGCCAGTTTGATCGTAACGCCACGAGCCATGCAGGCGCACGCGGGTTGATGCAGTTGATGCCCGGCACGGCACGCGAAACTGCAGGCAAAATTGCGCTTTCGTATCGGCCCGAGGCGCTGAACACCGACATCACCTATAACATTCAGTTGGGTTCGACCTATTTTCAGCGGATGTTGAGCTATTATAACGGCAGCTACCCGCTGGCCGTCGCCGCCTATAATGCCGGGCCGGGCAATGTGAACAAATGGCTCGCGCGCAATGGCGATCCGCGCAGTGGCAGCATCGATATTCTCGATTGGATCGAACAAATCCCAATTTTTGAAACGCGCAACTATGTGCATCGCGTTCTGGAAAATGCCGTGATGTATGATCATCTCAACCCCGAACGTGCACGCTATAAAAATGCGACGCCGCTGAGTAATTATCTGGGACGCAAAACCGCGAACTGATACCGTCCTCAAATGAACGAACGTACCAACCCGATTACCGCTACGGGCTATGCCGCTTTGCGTGCAGAATATGACCGGTTGTTCGCGGATGAGCGACCAAAGGTCGTGGAAATCGTCAGCTGGGCCGCGGGCAATGGCGACCGCAGCGAGAATGGCGACTATATATACGGCAAGCAAAAGCTGCGCGCGATAGACCGCGATCTGGGGCGGCTGTCGAAGCGCATGAAAGCCGCCAACATCATCGACCCGGCAAAACAACCCGACAGAAGCCGCGTGTTTTTTGGCGCGACAGTTACGATTGCGGACGAGGCGGATAATCAGCGCACCGTGACACTGATCGGCGATGACGAGCAGGATGTTGGCGCGTCAAAAATCGGCTGGAGCTCACCATTGGCTAGAGCGCTTCGCGGGGGCAGCATCGGAGATTTGCGCGTTGTAACGCTCCCAGCTGGTCCCAAAGAATGGGAAATTATCGCAATCAGCTATCCGGAATAAGGGTCTGAATGATAAGCTCCGCCAGACGTTCGGGCACCTCCATCGGGATGAAATGCGATACATCGGACCAATGCAGATCCCGCGCATTGGGGAAGCTTTTCCATAAATCGGGCGCAGTCGGGCTGGCGGAAAAATCCATCGCATTTTTCCGTTCCGCATTTCTCGCGCGCAAGATGGTGGTGGGGCATAACACCTGCCCTATCCATAGATACGGATTGTTGTGCCACGCCCCCATATAGGCAGACGCTTCCAACGCCGGCGGACAGGCGAGTTCCAGCCACTCGCCACTTGCGGCAGGCACCAATCCATGTTTGCAATAATCAGCCAACACATCGGCGCGCCAATGCACATAGGGCTCACGGTTGGCAAAATGCGCGATCTTCTGCTCGGCACTGTCCCAAGCATTGCGGCGGCGGGCGACGGGATGGTCGTTGGATGTACCACCTGCCCCGTCAGGTTTCTGGGCGTAAGTTTCTGGCACAAACATTACAGGATCAACGAGCAGCAATTGCGTGAATTTGTCGGGTGCAATCGCAGCGGCTCGGGCCGCAACATAGCCTCCCATGCTGTGCCCCACCGCAGCAACCGGCGCGGTCATTTGATCGCGCAAAAACGCAACAACATCCTCCGCCGTTTCCATCCAATCGGACAGCGAATTCGGTCTATAGCTCCGCCCATGTCCTCGTAGGTCGATTGCAATGACATGCTGATCGTCCGGCAAAGCCGCTACCGTCGCATCCCAGCACCGCGCATGAAAACCGGTGGCATGAAGTAACAATAGCGTTGGTTTCGTCCCCGCTTTACCCCATTCGAACCAACAGATTTCGCCAGCGGGCGAGGCGTAGCGATGTTCGACGGGTGCTCTCACCCCTTCGGCGGCTCAACGACGCGAATGTGCAGCTCGCGCAATTGTTTGGTCATAGCGGGCGACGGAGCGCCCATCAGCAAATCTTCGGCGCGCTGGTTCATCGGGAACAGCGTGATCTCGCGCAGGTTCTGCACACCACAGAGCAGCATAACCATCCGGTCCACACCCGCCGCCATGCCGCCATGCGGAGGCGCGCCGTATTGGAACGCACGGTACATGCCGCCAAAGCGTTCCTCGACATCTGCCTGGGTCAGACCGGTCAGCTCAAACGCTTTGACCATCAAATCGGGGTGCTGGTTACGGATAGAACCCGACGCGAGTTCATAGCCATTGCAGACCAAGTCATATTGATAGGCTTTGATCGTCAACGGATCTTGCGTTTCCAACGCTTCCAATCCGCCCTGCGGCATTGAAAACGGGTTATGCGCGAAATCGACCTTTTTGTCTTCTTCGGACCATTCGTAGAACGGGAAGTCGATGATCCAGCAAAAACGGAAGCTGTCCTTTTCAATCAGGTCAAGCTGCTCACCGCAGCGTGTGCGCGCGGCTCCTGCCAATTTCGCTGCTTGCTCGGCTTTGCCCGCTGCAAAAAAGCAACCGTCATCGGGGCCAAGGCCCATTGCGTCATACAACGCAACCATGCCTTCTTCGCCGTGGTTCTTTGCGATAGGCCCGCCGAATTCACCGCCTTTGCGCGTGACATAACCAAGACCCGCATGCCCCTCGCTGCGCGCCCAATCGTTCATTTCGTCAAAGAACTTGCGGCTTTTCTCGGCCGTCTTTGGCGCAGGAATGGCGCGAACGACGCCGCCAGAACCAACGATTTTTTCAAACAGGCCAAAGCCGGATCTTTGAAAATGATCGGTCACGTCCTTGATAATCAACGGATTACGCAAATCCGGTTTATCCGTGCCGTAATCGAGCATCGATTGCGAATAGGGGATTCGTGGGAATTCACCAGCGGGTGTTACTTTCTTACCGTCGGCAAACGCCTCAAATACGCCAGCCATCACTGGCTCCATCGTCTCCCAGACTTCTTCCTGCGTGACAAAACTCATTTCCAGATCAAGCTGGTAGAACTCACCAGGCAAACGGTCGGCACGCGGGTCTTCGTCGCGGAAGCACGGCGCGATTTGGAAATAACGATCAAAGCCTGCGACCATCAGCAATTGTTTATACTGCTGCGGTGCTTGCGGCAGTGCAAAGAATTTGCCGGGATGGATGCGGCTAGGAACGAGGAAATCGCGCGCGCCCTCTGGCGAGCTCGCGGTCAGAATCGGCGTCGAGTATTCGGTAAAGCCGATGGCCTCCATCCGGTTACGCGTTTCCCGCACAATCGCAGCGCGCTTCACGATATTGGCATGCAATGTCTCACGGCGCAGATCGAGGACGCGGTATTTCAGCCGGGTTTCTTCGGGATATTCCTGCTCGCCCGCGACTGGCAACGGCAATTCGTCCGAACGACTAAGGATCGTTGCGCCGCGTGCATAAACTTCGATTTCGCCGGTCGGCAGGTTGGCATTCACTGTCGATGCACTGCGCGCTTTTACTTCGCCATCGATAGTCACAACGCTTTCAACGCGTAGGGCTTCAAGGACTGCAAGCGCGGGGCTGTCGCTATCGGCGACAATTTGAGTCATGCCATAATGATCGCGCAAATCGACGAACAATACGCCGCCATGATCGCGCTTACGGTGCACCCAGCCCGACAGGCGGACAGTTTCACCAACTTGGGAAGCGCGCAACTCAGCGCATTTATGGGTACGGTATGCGTGCATTTTGGTCTTTTTCTCGGGTTTTCGACAGGAAAATATGAAGGCGGGGCTACACAGGCGCAAGCAGGGTTTGTCAAGCCGTGAATGGCTGTTAAGGCGCTAGGGCATGAAGATTCATCCGCTCATCACTGACAGCGCACAACTGGCCGAGTTTTGCGCGCGCTTGTCCAAATCCAACTTCGTTGCGGTCGATACCGAATTCATGCGGGAAAACACCTATTATCCCGAATTGTGTTTGGTCCAAATGGCCGATGAGAATGAGGCTGCGGCGATTGATCCGAAAGCCGAAGGTCTGGACCTTGCCCCGATGCTGGAGCTCATCTGCAATAATGAGGATGTGCTGAAGGTATTCCACGCGGGCGGGCAGGATATCGAGATATTCTATAACCTGACTGGAAAGACCCAGCATCATTTGTTCGATTCGCTGATTGCGGCGATGGCGTTGGGGCAAGGCGAACAGATCGGCTATTCCAATTTGGTCGAGCTGTGGATCGGACTACAACTCGATAAAGGCGCGCGTTTTACCGATTGGTCGCGGCGTCCGCTGGACAAACGCCAGATTGATTATGCGATTGGCGATGTGACGCACCTGTCGACGATTTTTCCGATGATGCTGGAAAAGCTGGTCAGCACTGGACGCGGGCGTTGGCTGGATGACGAAATGGAACGGCTCGCCAATGCTGCCAATTATCACAACGAACCCGATAATGCTTGGAAACGTATCAAGGTGCAGTCGCGCAAACCCGATGTATTGGGCCGCCTAAAAGCGATGGGCGCGTGGCGCGAACGCGAGGCGCAGCGCAAGAATATTCCGCGTGGACGGATTATGAAGGACGAGACGCTGGCGGACATCGCCTCACATCCGCCGCGCCATCAGGCTGAATTGCCGAAAGTGCGCGGCCTATCGCCTGCGTGGAAAGACAATGAAATCGGCGCGCGTTTGATTGCCGTCATTGCTGAAGCGGAACCGCTGCCCCGCGACTTGATGCCGGAACGCAATGGCAATGGTATTGGCGGCGGAAAAGAGGGCGCTTTGGTCGCTGACCTGTTAAAGCTGCTTCTCAAAATCCGTTCGCGCGAAATTAATGTTGCAGCGCGTCTTATCACGCGCAGTGACGAGCTGGAATTGCTCGCCGCTGGCGAACGCGAAGGGCTAGAACTGCTGACCGGTTGGCGGTTTGAACAGTTCGGCCGCGACGCGCTTGATCTGGTCGAGGGGCGGCTGGCCTTTGCTGTGGTGAACGGCAGACTGAAGATGACAAGGACGCTGGATAGTGAAGAGTAAGTCAGGATAATTTTTAACCGAAACGCACTGCTAATCTCTATCGTCAGCTGTGGGTAATGCACCTAGCCAGCCACTCACTTTGCCTTTGTTTGCCAACAAAATCAAAGCGATTGAAATCATGAGCACCAGCCCCTGAAGGCCATAAACAGCACCGTTGACCAAACCGGTATCGGGCGCGAGAACAAACAGCCAGATATCCTGCGCAATCACGCCGAGCAGCGACAACCAAAGCAGCGGCAGCGCCCAGCTTTTTTGCAAAATCAGCGCCAGACAACCCAGCGCGCCGAGCCAGACCGCAACTGCCGTTGCGCCAACTGCCCAAACCGGCCGCGCTGCGACCATCGCCTTTTCCGCATCGCTCATTTTGGCAACATCAGACGCCGATAGCATCGCGTCCGACAGATAAGCGGCACAGCCCATCAAGTTCCAGAGCAATGCGATGATGACCACTGGCAAAAACCATTTTGGTGTCTGTGTCATAACTCCCTCCATTTTCCCCTAGGGTGAGGCTAGGCGGGAACACATCTGATGTAAACGCCGTTAAGTCGAACCCAACAAAGCGCGCACAAGCGGCAAGGTAATTGCACTGCCCTCTGCCAATGCCACCGCATTTGCCTGTCGCGCGAAGTCCTCCAGTGCCGTGTGGCTGCGCTCTATGCGCTTCACGACATAGCTTAATGCTTCTGGCCCAATCGAGGTGCCGCGATCATGCAAATGTTTCAGCAACAACTGCCCAATTAATTCATCATCAGGCGCGGCAATCTCCAGCAGCTGTGACGCACCAAGCCTTGACCGCAAATCAGCCAGTTTCACATCCCATTCGGCGGGGGCTTTAGTCGATAGCATCAGGATCGATTGCCCCGCACCAAGCGCAGCATTCCAGCGGTGGAATAGAGCTTCGTCGCCTAGCTTGTCAGCATCGTCAATCACTTCACCGCCCTGCCCGGCAAAATAACGCGCCATCAGGCTTTTGCCCGAACGCGGCGGGCCGATCAGGATCGCGCAATGTCCGGGCCATGCGGCGTGATTGCCAAGCGCCGCAAACGCATCGGCATTGGACGCGGTAATAATAACGCTATCCGATCCGCCAGAGCGGAGCTTATCAAGGGGTAATGCGATTTGTTGCATGGGCGGTTACTTTGGACTTTCCCGTCGCCCCGCACTTGATGCGGGGCTTGGCTTTTTAAGCCTAGTTCTAAAAGCCTAACCCCGTGTCAAGCACGGGGTGACGAGGTAGGAGGTTTGCTTAGGGTCGGTCCTAGTAAGCCTTATCGTATCCCGCGCGACGATAACGCCGATTGCAACGCGGCTGGATCACCCTGATACGTCACCCGCATCACCGATGTTCCGCCAAGCGCGAGGCTGGTGGTCACCACCGACTTCACCCCGGGAATACCGCGAATGCTGGCCTCTGCGCGGTCGACGGCTTCGGGATTGGGCGTTTTGACCTGCACAGTGATCGTCACCGATTGCGATTGCACCGGTGGAGGCGGGGCGTCGTCTTTGGCGTCATTCTTGCCCTTATCATCTGGCAAATCTTCCATCACGCGGTCTAGCGGATCGACAGGCTCGACTGTAGTCGGCGCGGCGGCATCGGCCTCTGCCTCCAACTCTTCCAAATCGCTTTCGTCGATTTCTTCAAGCAACAACGTCGCCTCGGCACGCAAACGCCCAGCAAGGAAGCCTTGCTGATACAGCTGGTCAATTTTGACCACGCCTTCGTTCATCATCGCTGGAATGCCCTTGGCGTCATCGGCGCGCAGAGTGAAGCTGCCGAGATAGCGGTTTTCGGGGCCGTAACGCGCGGAAAATTTGCCGACAATCGGCCCGCCCGGCCATTGCCGTTCGAGACGGACTATTGGATAGAGCACGTCCGCTGCACCGAACTGATCAAGGATCACCCGCCACCAATTACGGCTGCGGCGGTCCAACTGCCCTGCGTTCAACAGCAATGATTCGCTGCCGCCACCAAAGGGGCGGACATAATCGATGCGGCTGTCTGCGGTGCGAAACTTCGCCCATGAATTCTGCCACGGGGTTTGCCGTTCAAACACAATCGGCGAACCGCCGCTGACCATCACCGGTATCACCAGCATCGGCGCGGATTTGCGGCCAATGCCTTTTATCCCCAACAACTGCCCTGCCCGTGCGCGGTCAAACGATACGCCGAGTTTCGCCACATAACGGCGCGGGCCGATCTGTTCTTCCTCAACGATAATCGCAGAGACTATCCCGTCGAGTGTGCCATCAGCAAGCGGAGCGCCAGCACCGCCATGCGTGCGCGCCCATAATGCGCTCCACGCTTTGCGCTGCGCCTCTTGCCAACCGGCAAGCCGCGCTTCCTCGGCATTTTTGCCGGTGGTGTTCACTGCAATGTCGATGACTTCAAAATCACCGGTTGAGGCAATCGGCGATATTCCGCGCTTTGGCCCTTCAATCTGGGCATGCACCAACGCCGCGCTTCCCAACAGAAGCGGCGTAACAAGCAACCAGTTGCGTAGTGTCTTTTTCGGCAATACCCTCATCGGCAGCCCTTTTGGCGACTTATGAATGGAAATCCAAGGGGGAAGTCGCTAGCGGCGATAAAATGAATTCAAAGCACAACCAGACCGAGCCCTATACCTATGCCAAGGCGGGCGTTTCCATCGAAACCGGCAATGCATTGGTGCGCGCAATCGCGCCGCTGGCAAAGGCGACTCGCCGTGCAGGCGCCGATGCCGATCTTGGCGGATTTGGCGGATTTTTCGACCTGAAGGCTGCGGGTTTTTCCGATCCCTTGCTCGTTGCGGCCAATGACGGCGTGGGAACCAAGCTGAAACTCGCCATCGAATCGGGGCGGCATGATGGTGTCGGCATCGATCTGGTTGCTATGTGTGTGAATGATTTGATCGTGCAAGGCGCAGAGCCTTTGTTCTTCCTCGATTACTACGCCACCGGAAAGCTGGATAACGAGGTAGCCGTCGCGGTCGTTGCGAGCATTGCTAAGGGCTGCAAGCTGGCTGGATGCGCGCTGATCGGCGGCGAGACGGCGGAAATGCCGGGGATGTATTCCGAGGGCGATTATGACCTTGCCGGTTTCTGCGTGGGTGCGGTGGAACGCGGCGACGTGTTGACGGCGGACAAGATTGCCGATGGCGATGTCATTCTTGGCCTTGCGTCATCGGGCGTCCACAGCAACGGTTTCTCTCTAGTGCGGCGCTTGGCAGCAGACAAGGGCTGGAAGCTGGATCGCCCTGCTCTGTTTGACATCGACACGTTGCTGATCGATGCCCTGATGGCCCCGACGCGGATTTACGTAAAATCGCTGTTGCCCTTGGTGCGCAGCGGCAAAGTGCACGCGATGGCGCATATCACAGGCGGCGGTTTGCTGGAAAACATCCCGCGCATCTTACCCGACGGCCTGCACGCGCATGTAAATGCCGATGCGTGGGAACAGCCGCGATTGATGGGGTTCCTGCAAGCACAGGGCAATATCGAACCCGAAGAAATGGCGCGCACCTTTAACTGCGGCATTGGCATGGCGGTTGTGGTGGCAGAGGCGGATGTGGCGGCGGCGATGGCTGAACTGACAGCGGCAGGCGAGACTGTGTTCCGGATTGGGCACATTGCGGCTGGCGATAAGGGCTGCACGGTGACTGGCAGCACCGAGACTTGGAGTGCAATGGTTGATTGGCAGGCTACCCACAATGGCTAACTTCGCATCACCGTTAGCACTGAGCCTGTCGAAGTGCGGTTTGGCCAAGCCGTCCTTCGACAGGCTCAGGACTAACGGTGATTGAGATGACTAAGGCAAAAATCGCCGTCCTTATCTCCGGCAGCGGAACCAATATGGCGGCTTTACTGTACGCCGCAAAACAGCCCGGTTGCTCGTATGAAATTGTGCTGGTTGCCAGCAACAATCCTGACGCCGCTGGCCTGACACTCGCCAAAGCAGAGGGCGTCGCCACCTTCGCGCACACGTACAAAGGCCTAACGCGAGAGGCGCATGACGAGATCATGCACGAAGCGATCCTCGCCGCTAAAGCCGACACCATCGCGCTTGCGGGCTATATGCGCATCCTGTCGCCCGAATTTGTCGGCAAATGGAACGGCCGGATGCTGAATATCCATCCCAGCCTGTTGCCGCTGTATAAAGGCCTGCACACGCATGACCGCGCGATTGCGGCAGGCGACAGCCACGGCGGGTGCAGCGTGCATCTGGTCACCGCAGAACTCGACGACGGCCCAATCCTTGGCCAAACGCCGGTGGCAATCATCCCCGGCGACACCGCCGAAAGCCTTGCTGCGCGCGTGCTGATCGCTGAACATCAACTCTATAGCCGCACGCTGGCGAACTATGTCAGCCGCGCTTCATCGCCCGATTTCCTGATCGCCCAAGTCCGCGAACGGGCCATGGCCCTGCCCGAGGCTGATGAAGTCACCAGCCACGGCATGCCGTGTTTCGGCATCATCAAAGGCAAAAAATTCGCTTATGTCTCCAGCGACCATCACGGAGATGGCAAAGTCGCGTTGCTGGTGAAAATCAGCGGCGTTGAGGAACAAACGATGCTCATCGACAGCGACGCCAGCCGATACTACCGCCCGCCCTATTTCGGCGATAGCTGGGTCGGCATTAGGTTGGATTTAGGCGATACCGACTGGGACCATATCGGCGAGTGGCTAAGTAAAAGCTGGCGCACCGTTGCGCCAAGGAAGTTGGCCGCGATGATGGATTTGGTGGGGGATTTTTGATGCAAACTGCCATTTCTGAACTGCTGGGCTTCGTCAGCAAAGTGACAGGCAACCTTGATCAACTGACAATCGATAGGGTTGTTGTGAAACTTGATCAGATTGTCCTGCCAATATCGAGGGATGATGCCTTGGCACTTTTGTCTCTGCTACCTGACGATGGTGATCCTGCGCAGGGTCTGAATTGGACCATTCTTCATGGTATTGAAGCTTGCAGTGAGTGGCCCGTTTGGGAAGCTTTGAATAAGCCGCAAAACGAGTGGATGGAAATCCTAGAAGTTCGGTTGAATAACGCAGGCACGACTCGTCCTTAGTTAGCCGAGTAACACAACAAGCTACCCAACCTCTGAACGATGCACGAGCAGCCGGAATTCCCTCTCCAGTGGGAGAGGATATGGAGTCTTATGAGCGGAGCGAATCAGGCGGAGTTGGTGAGGGGTCGAGTGTGATTGAGGGGACACAACCCCTCACCCAGCTGCGAGTAACCTCCTACGCCTGCGGCTTCGGCGCTAACTCTGCGCAACCCTCTCCCACTGGAGAGGGGAAAGCTCACCCAATCTCCGAACCATCCACAACCGGCCTGCTCTCCCTTGTTCCACGATAGCGCGCATCAGGTTCGCTTTCGCCCGGCGAGATAAGCACATAATCGGCGTGCACCTCTAGCAAGGTGCCGACAAAGGGGAAGTCGCACAGGCTACCGGTCACGCGATAGCTGACCATATCGCCGACCTTGAAGGTCGCTTCGTCAAAGTTGAATGCGAATGGGCAGTCCCCCTCGTTATCTGCGCCCTCTCCCATGCCGATCATTTTTGGTTCTCCACATTAGGGGACTGTCCCAAGCGTAGCGCTGTGGACTGTCCCCGGTAGGTCGCGCACTGGCTTTTCGGGACAGTCCACGGCGCTTCGCTTGGGACAGTCCCTAAAAGCCACTCCTCCCAATTTAGAGAACATCGGCTTCGTTTGTAAAGCTTTGACCTTACCCCTTGCCTCTCCGCCCGATTTCAAGGATTATCCCACCAACACAGGGAGAAACCGTCATGGCAAAATCAATAGGTATCGCAATCGCCGCAATTATGGCGGTCACCGCCAGCGCACACGCCGCGCCGGCAAAAGTCATCCCGCCCAAGGATGAATGCCTAGCCATCGACGGCTATTTCGATCTGCGGCAGAATTTTGAAGGCATCGTCAAACGCCGCGATGCCAAGGCATTGTCCGCGATGATTGCGCCGACGATCAGCTGGAGCTTTGGTGGCGAAGGCGGCAAGGATGGTTTCTTGAAAAACTGGAAGCTGGAAACCGGCAAAGCCTCCCCCATTTGGACGGAGCTCGACCAGATTGTTCGGCTGGGCTGTTTCTCACAAGGGCCGGATAACCCAACAATGCCGCATTTCTTTGGCCAAGACACAGGTGCGGAAAGCCCTGGCAACGCGGCGCTGGTGCTTGGCCCAGCCGTCAACTTGCGCGCGCAACCGAACACATCGAGCGCGTCGCTGCGCAAAATCAACTGGGAAGTTGTAACCTCGGTCGAGGCAAGCGCCGACGGTTTGTGGACTAAAGTCAAAACTGCCGATGGCAAAACCGGCTATATCCGCAACGATTATCTGCGCGGCGATCTAGATTATCGGATCGGGTTTGAACGCAAGGATAAGGGCTGGGTGGTCAGCTTTTTCATTGCTGGGGATTGAAATCATTTAACGCAAAGGGCGCAAAGATTTTTAAGAGGTTTGTTGAAAAC
>JANMGR010000219.1:0-4686 GCA_031374785.1 Sphingomonadales bacterium
GCATTGGGGACGGCGTTGCTTCATCCCACAATCCGCGAGGCTGCGCCTGTCTCTGACCGGAAAGCCATCGCGCAAACGGCGCACGCCCTTGCCCGCAAAGCAATCATCAGCGAAACCCAAGGCCGCCAATGGACGCGGCGGCTGGACAGCGTGCTGCTGCATCCGGTCGGCGGAATCTTTGTGCTGCTAGCGTTAGTGTTCGTGATGTTTCTAGCAGTCTATGCGTGGTCAGAGGGACCGATCGGCTGGATAGAGGGCGGCTTTGCTTTCCTGACACAGACCATAAACGGGGCAATACCCGACAGCCTGTTCCGGTCTTTCTTGACCGATGGTGTGATTGCGGGGGTCGGCGCAGTCATTGTCTTCTTACCGCAGATTTTGATCCTGTTCCTGTTCATCCTGATACTAGAGGCTACAGGCTATATGACCCGCGCCGCCTTTGTGATGGATCGCGCAATGGCCGCAGTTGGACTGTCAGGACACAGCTTTATTCCGTTGCTGTCGTCTTTTGCCTGCGCGATTCCGGGCATCATGGCTACGCGGACGATTATGGACCAAAAGGAGCGATTGGCGACAATCTTAATCGCGCCGTTGATGACCTGTTCGGCGCGATTGCCCGTTTACACGCTGATCATCGGTGCGTTCATACCTTCGCAAAGCGTTGGGCCGGGTATTGGTCTGCAAGGGTTAGTCCTATTCGCGCTCTATATCGCGGGCATCCTTGGCGCGATGCTGGCGGCGGCGGTGATCCAACGCTTTGTCACCAGCAGTCGGGGCGGCAGTTTCCTGATAGAAATGCCGCGCTATCAGCTGCCGCGCATTGGCGACATTGCCTTGGGGCTTTGGCAGAGGGCGTCGATTTTTCTGAAGCGTGCAGGTACGATTATCTTCGTTTCGACCGTCATTTTATGGGCGCTGCTCAGCTTCCCCAAAGTGCCTGTGGGCAGCGGGCAAAGTCAGGTCGAATATTCGGTCGCAGGACGCATCGCTGATGGCATCGAGGTTATCGTCGCGCCCATCGGCTTCAACCACGACATTGCACTCTCGCTGATCCCCGCAATGGCCGCACGCGAAGTTGCGGTTGCGGCGCTTGCCACAACCTATGCCATCGACGCGACCGATGAAGAGGCACAAGCGAGTAGCCTTGGCGTCAAACTCGCCGGAAACTGGTCACTGGCAACTGCGCTCGCTTTCCTTGCGTGGTTCGTTTTTGCGCCGCAGTGCATCTCCACCATTGCTGTCGCAAGGCGCGAAACCAATGGCTGGAAATGGCCGATATTCATGGTGACGTATTTGTTTGTGCTGGCATATGGCGCAGCGGGTATAACCTATTGGACAGCCCGCGCCTTCGGCTTATAGCAGGCTGCAACAGTACGGCAGTTAAGGTGAGGGAAGAACATGGCGGGTAGCGTCAATAAGGTAATTTTGGTCGGCAATCTGGGCGCGGACCCAGAGGTGAAAAGCTTTCAAAACGGCGGAAAAATTTGCAATTTGCGAATTGCGACCAGCGAAGACTGGAAAGACCGCCAGACCGGCGAAAAGAAAGAGCGCACCGAATGGCACACCGTTGTGTTGAATTCCGAAGGCCTTGTTGGCGTCGCCGAACGTTTCCTGCGCAAAGGATCAAAAGTTTATATCGAAGGCGCGCTGCGCACCCGCAAATGGCAAGACGCATCGGGCAATGACCGCTATTCGACCGAGGTGACTGTGGCCGGTTTCGACGGCAAGCTGGTGATGCTCGATGGCGCCAAAGGCGGCGGCGGTGGTGCGGCCGGCGGGTCCGGTGGCGGCTGGCAAGGCGGCGGCGCACCGGCGGGTGGCGGCGGTTCTGGCGGTGGTGGCCAAGGTGGCGGCTGGCAAAGCGGTTCGTCCGGCTTTGGCGGCGGTGACTTTGCTGGCGACGATCTTGACGATGATGTGCCGTTTTGATCGGGCAGGTGCGTAACCAAATCAGCACCGTAGCCCTGAGCCTGTCGAAGGGCGCTTATCAGCTAGACGTGGTTCACCTTCGGTGGCCTGCGGCTCGACAGGCTCAGTACTAACGGTGAGTAATGATATGGACAGGACCGCGTTGTGACGAAAAAGCTCCTGTTGCTGTTGCTTTTTGCCGCAGCTATTGCGGCCTATTTCTGGTTCGACCTTGGGCAATATGTCAGTCTGGACGCGTTCAAAGCGCAGCAGGCGCAGATTGTTGCTGCCAAGGACGCAAATCCGGCGCTCTATATCGGCGGATTTTTCCTGCTGTATATTGCGGTGACGGCATTGTCGTTGCCGGGTGCTGCGATCATGTCGCTGGTGGCAGGGGCTTTGTTCGGGCTGGTGACGGGCTCCATCGTCGTCTCGTTCGCATCAAGCATCGGCGCGACTTTGGCGTTCCTGTCATCGCGGTTTTTACTCCGCGATTGGGTTGCCTCAAAATTTGGCGAACGGATGCAGGCGATTGACGATGGTCTTGCCCGCGACGGCGCGTTTTACCTGTTCACATTGCGGCTTATCCCATTATTTCCGTTCTTTGTCGTCAATCTGGTCATGGGCCTGACGCGGATCAAAACGCCGACTTTTTATTGGGTCAGCCAGATCGGGATGTTGCCTGCGACCATCGTGTTCGTGAACGCCGGAACGCAGATCAGCCAGATTGAATCGACCGCCGGATTGCTGTCGCCGATGCTGATTGGCTCGTTCGTTCTGCTCGGCTGCTTCCCGTGGATCGCACGCGGATTGGTTGCAGGCGCGAAAAAGTTCAATGCCCGCTAAGTGGAAAAAGCCGCGCCGTTTTGACCGCAATTTGATCGTCATCGGCGCGGGATCGGCCGGATTGGTCTCCTCCTATATCGCCGCAATCGCGCAGGCCAAGGTCAGCTTGATTGAGGCACATGCGATGGGCGGCGACTGTCTCAATACCGGCTGCGTGCCATCCAAAGCTTTGCTGAAAAGCGCCAAGGTTGCCAAATCGGCCCATGATTCGGCGCGCTATGGCGTGAATGTCACAGATGTAACGGTCGATTTTCCCGCGGTGATGCGACGGCTGCAACAAGTGATTACCGACATCAAGCCGCATGACAGCGTCGAACGATTTACCAGCCTCGGCGTCGATTGCATCAAAGGCTATGCGCGGTTTGTTGATCCTTGGACCGTGGAAATCGATAGCGATCAAAGACTCACATCGAAATCCTTTGTGATCGCTACAGGGGCTGCGCCAGTCATTCCGCAATTGCCCGGCATTGAAGACAGCGGTTATCTGACCAGTGAAACTCTATGGGACGAAATGGCGACGCGCGCGTCGGTTCCCAAACGCCTGACGATCCTGGGCGGAGGCCCAATTGGTTGCGAGCTGGCGCAAGCATTTCAACGATTGGGATCGCAAGTGACCATCGTTGAAATGGCTGAGCGGTTGATGCTGAAGGAAGATGTCGAGGCGGCAGCGATGGTACAGGCTGCGCTGAAATCCGAAGGCGTTGACGTCCGCGCTAACCACAAAGCAGTCCGATTTGAAGGCAAAGGGCGGCTTATCATTGCGGGACTCAATTCTGAATCGACGCTGGACTATGACGACATCATCATCGCAGTAGGCCGGCGCGCACGCGTTTCCGGCTTTGGTTTGGAGGAACTGGGGCTGGTCAAGGATGGCAAGCTATCCGTCAACGAATATCTAACCACCGACCTGCCGCACATCAAAGTCGCAGGAGATGTTGCGGGCAACCAACAGCTAACGCATGGCGGCAGTCACGAGGCTTGGTATGCCACCGTCAACGCGCTCGCCGCGCCGTTCAAGAGCTACAAAGCGGACTATCGTGTCTTACCTCGCGTAACCTATACTGATCCCGAAGTTGCCACTGTCGGCTTGACCGAAACCGAAGCGCGCGAACGAGGCGTCGCATATGACATCACCCGCTATGACCTTGACGATCTCGACCGCGCAATAGCCGATGGCGAAGCACGCGGCTTTGTCAAAATCCTCACCGCACCCGGCAAAGACCGCATCCTTGGCGCGACAATTGTTGGCAGCCATGCGGGCGAAATTATCGCCGAGCTGGTGCTGGCGATGAAACACAATATGGGGCTGGGGAAAATCATGCAGGCGGTCCACAGCTATCCGACATGGGCCGAGGCAAGCAAATATGCCGCCGGTCAATATGGCTTGGCGCGCCAGCCTGTGCGCTTGCAGCGGTTGGCGAAATGGTGGTTTGATTGGCGGCGGGGGTAAGGTCGAAGACTTTCGATTGACCCGCTACCGTTGGTGCTGAGGAGGGGCCGAAATCGAAGATTGAGGACCTGTCTCGAAGCACTCTTGCGCAAGGCCTCGGTCCTTCGAGACGGTACTTCGCATGCGCTCAGCACCTCCTCAGGACAAACGGATATTTAATAAACAATCACTGCCCCAAATCACTCAGCCGCCACCAAAGCCTCGACCCCATCATTCGCTGCCCCTACCCCAGCCACCGGATTGGAAAACACCAAAATCCCATCATCGACAGCATCCTTGGTCAAAATCTTTTTCTCCGCCTTGTAATCCTGCAGCACTCGCCAAGGATGACGATCCCCATTCACCGGCAGCGCATCAAAAGAGCGCGCGAAATAGCCTGACGAAAAATCGCTGACAAAGGGCAAGCGCGGCATGTTGGTATCGCCCAGTTTCGGATTGGCAATGCTCGCGCCTTTGGCATCCATGGTCTTGAGCAAGCGGCA
>JANMGR010000210.1:0-2405 GCA_031374785.1 Sphingomonadales bacterium
TATAGGTTTGGCGGGGTTTTTTAATGCATGCTTGTTTAGGTCCATTGAATTCCGCGGTGGATTGTCCCGGTTATGTCGCACGCTTGCTTTTCGGGACTGTCCACGGCGCGCTTTGCGCTTGGGACAGTCCCCTCAAAGCCCAAAGCTTTCTCCCCTAGCCCTCAATCACCCGCGTCCCCGGATGATGCTTATCCAAATGCTTTTTGATAATCCGCAAGTTTTTACTGTTCGACCGCCAGATAAAGTCAAACAAATCGCCGGCCAATGGAATCGCGCCCAGCAATGTATCAACGCCGACATTGGCGGCCATACGCATCAGCTGAAATTTCGACATGCCCAGATTGCGCGCTTCCCACACCATATAGGCACCCATTGCAGCAGTAACGACATCACCGAGCACAGGCACCAACCCGACAATCGAATCTAGCCCGATGGGAACTTTGGTCCCCGGAATATGAAAGCTGCGTTCTAGCAGCAACTCCAGCGCCTCGACACGTTGCCGCACAGCATGGGGTTCACGGCTCATGCTGGGCAATGATTTAGACATCTGGTCCATTTGCTCTTGTGAAATCGGCATACGTGGTTCCTCTTCAGACCTTATTTCGTGTCCCGACCCAGATATTGCAAGGGATGCCAACCGCGCGCATTCGGGGTGAAGCCCAGCAAACCGTTGCGCGGTAGCGACCAGCGGACTGGATTCGCCAGCGGCACAAAATTACGCAAATTCTGTAGCTTAAGCTCCGCTTCGCCTAATAAACGCATGCGTTCATCGCGGTCGGTTGCGCGCTGTGCCTCAGCGACTTGAGCATCCACCTCCACACTACAAATTGTTGTAACTTGGCACGACAATTGTTCCAGATACCATGCCGGGCTGGTCATATCGGCGAGCTGGTCGATCAGCCGCATGTCTTCCTGCTGCCCCGCAGTCACCCTCTCCGACGAAAGCCCAATCGCGGCAAGGTCGCTTTTGATCCGCGCGAACAGCATCCGGCTGCCCGGGCCGCGCGGCATGGCAATACGTAAAGGGCGAACGTTACCGTTCGCGGATTGCCAGTTATCAATGACCGAACGCGCATCTGCTTTGCGCTGATCAATCCGCCGAGACGCCCATTCCGGGGGCGCTATATTGGCGCGATTGGGTAGCGTTTCTGGCGCAATCGTAAGCATTTCTTTCCAAAGATTGACGTTAAAATCCGAAATCATCCTTGGTCGGTCGAACGCTTTGGTTATTGCTTCTCGGTTTGTAACTTCCGACAAAAATGGCCCAGTTGCGACAAACAACAGCCCGAACATTCCCGGCGGCGAATCATAGACCGCGCCGTCTTTGCCATCGGTTACGGCCAAATAAGGCAAATGTTCAAACCGCCCCTCCAACACCAAATCGGATTCGCCAACAACAAAGCGCGCCAGCGCCGTCGGCGCATCATGCGGTGCCAAGGCCAGCCGTGCTTCTTCCAGCGCAATTCCGCGCTCAGGGTCCAGCGCCCGGAGCGATAGCTGCATCACGCCCGCTTGTTTGCGCGCTACCATCGGCCCGGAGCCAACATTTTTGCGTATCAATCCCAATTCGGGTTGGGCAAGCAGCTCGAGCAAATTGGGCATCGGCGCTTTCAGCCGGATTTCGATGACTTTGCCCGTCATCGGCACGATCCGGTCGATGACCGCGAGTTCGCTGGCAATCCGGCTTTTGCGCAAATCGATCAGCCGCTGCGACAGCGCAATTGCGACTTCGTCAGAGCTGATATCGCGGCCATCGTTCCAGCGCGTTTTCTCCAGCCGAAAGATATAGCTTAGCCCGTCTTCGGTAGTGATCCAGCGTGCCGCCAATGCTGGCACAACGCGGCCTTCATCATCAAAGCCTACCAGCCCGCGCGCTGTTACCATGCGTAGATAGGCAGAGGCAGGGGGCAAAGGCAGCGCGCCGACCGTCATCGCGCGCGGTTGGTTTTCGACCACATCGACGCGTAGCCGTTCATTGTCGATGCGCGGCCCGCACGCCGCCAGCATCATTGTGCAGACGCCAATAAGGGCCAGCTGCAACTTCATAGCGCCTTTAACCCCAGCGTTCGACTGGGGTGGGTATGCGCATCATTGTCCCGCCAGCCGGTGACATTGGGACGCACCAATGCGCGCGAGCTGTAATAATAAAGCGGGATGATCGGCATATCCTGCATCAATATCGCTTCTGCGCGGCGCATCAAGGCCACGCGTGCAGTGGGGTTGGGCTCTGCCTGTGCTGCATCCAATGCCACATCATAAGCCGCACTGGCATAGCCCGAATAATTCTGAACGCCAGTGTCGCTGCGATGGACCGAAAGGAAGTTTTCTGGCGCGGGCATATCCGCAATCCAGCCCGAGCGGGCAAATTGAAAATCGGCGCGTTTCAGGCTGTCAAAATGCAGGCT